>CAZDPM010000023.1:0-15673 GCA_964507355.1 uncultured Nitrosopumilaceae archaeon | reverse complement strand
CAAGATTTGCAAGTCTTGATAAAAATATTATTCAACCACTAGAAGAACAATGGAAGTTCATTACTATTGAAAAGATTGGACGTAATAGATGGATAACGCTTACTCAAGAAGGCAAAAATGCAATTGAGTTTTTAATACAATAATTTCTGTTTAACAATATCGCAAAAACTAGAATAGACTTATTTTTAATTGCTAGTCATTGTAGGTATTAGTTTTCATGTTTTTGATTTAGCGTTTCAATTCTTCCTTTGTACTTTTCTTTGTACAAAGCTCTGCATGATGTGCAACAAAAAAACCGCTCAAAGTTTGCTATTTTAAGAACGTGTGGCTTGTCCGAAATTGGACCCTCACACAAATCACACGTCATTTTTAAAATCATATCTTTAGTTATTTTCACATCATGCTTTTTTGCCGATTTTGCCTTTATGTTTTCAAGATGTTTCTCAGTCTTGTTTTCAAGCATTCCAAGATCAATTATTGGAGATACTGATTTTATCAATCCCACGTTTACCAGTCTCTCATATCTTGCTTGAACAGTGGGCGTGCTTACTTTAACTTCACGGGATATCTGTCGAAATGATTTTCTCCCATCTTTTATTAGTGATTCAATTATTGCAATATCTATCTCGTCGGGCTGAAATGGCATATGATTAATTATTTATGAGAATATTTATCATTTTACAATTGTAAAGTACACTATTATTGTATCTGACTCATTATACATTATTCATGTCAAACCAAATCATGGTAAAAAAATCTCTCGTTATTGCTTTGTTTGTACTTTTCTCACTAATTTTTGTTGGAGGTGTATTTGCTGTTACAAATGAAATTGCAGTTGGAGCTGGAAATGAAATATCGTATCCTTCGTGGTTAGTAATTGCATACTTGGCTGGGTTGTCTATGATAATCTTACCGTGTACACTTCCTCTAGTATTCATCATAGTTCCTCTTAGTATGGGCAAGGGAGCAAAAAAAGGTCTTAGCATGGCCATGTTATTTGGTGCAGGACTTACTATAACAATTGCATTTTATGGATTTGGAATTGGTGCACTAGGTCAAACAGCTGATTTGGATCGTATTTCAGTTTTTATGTTTTTGATTGCTGGCATCACAGCATTTCTTTTTGGTTTGTCACAACTAAAATTATTTGAGTTAAAACTACCCACATACTCTGGTACTCCTAAATTTATTCAAAAACGTGGAGATTATTCAAAATCGTTTTTCATGGGATTGTTATTAGGAAATGCAGGTGTTGGTTGTCCAAATCCAATGTTTTACTGGTTGTTAATTTACATCGCAGGAACTGGTAATATGGAAATTGGTGCAAGTCTTGGTGCAGTACATGGAGTAGGAAGAGCAATTCCATTAATTCTTTTATCCATATTGACTATTATTGGTGTTAATGCTACCAAGGGAATCACTACAAACAAAGTAACTATTGAAAAACTTACTGGATGGATGTTGGTATTTCTTGGCGCATTTTTAATTATTAATGGCATACCTGGTGGTCATGAATGGTATGAATCTACATTTGTACATATTGCATGGAATAATTTTATTTCAACAACTTCTCTACCGCCAGAATTTCACATAGGTCAGCATACTCATCATTACGATATTCAAATGCCACAAGAATACGCACCTGTCTTATTTGGTGCACTACTTGTATTTCCAATCGTATGGTATTTTACTCGTAAAAAGGTAATAGCGACATGAAAGATCCTGTTTGCGGAATGGATGTTGGCGAAAAAGGAGATGTGTTAGAACATGAGGGAAAACAATATCGATTTTGTTGCGCTAGTTGCAAATGGGCTTTTGAGCAGAATCCTGATCAATTCATAAAACCATGACTGTGTTAGTTCTCACCACCCCCGGATGTTCAAATTGTAATGTTCTTGAGAAGATGTTAGATAAGCTAGACATAAAATATGATCTTATTGATGTAACTGAAAAACCAGAATATCTGGAAAAATATCCAATTTTTACAGCTCCTGGTTTGGTGATTAATGGTAAATTAGAGTTTATAGGCATACCTAAAAAAGAAGATTTGGAAAAGAAGTTTCTATAGATTCACAAATATTTACTCTAAATACAAATGGTGTTTTCAAATGACTTTATGAAAAAATGTTCCTTGTTTGATATACGATTAAAAAATATTAAAACGAAGAGATTTTTTCCTAATTTATCATTATTTTAAAAACCACGTATTCCCTCTGGACGCATAATTTCTGGATGCTGTTTCATCCATTTTATTTTATCTAACATTTGTTGCTTGTCTTGTGGAAATGTACCCTTGATTGTATATGCGTTTGATCCGTGGTTTGCTCTAAAGACTATCTCTTCTTTTGTTTCTATCTGGCTTATCAAATCATACAACTCTTCAAGAGATTCATCATCACTAATTCGAATAAACGGTTCACTAAACTTTTCTAAAAATTCTTGTTTGATTCCATTTTCCAAATAGAGAGTTAATGCTCCTACATAATGAGGAGAGCAAGCACTGATAACTTCAGCAGTTCCTCTAATGTGCTCTTTAGAATATGTCTTGCCACCTAATCCAAGAATTATCATGCAGGACATTATGTAGCCCGCATCTTTAGCTTTGTTAACTGATTTGATAATTGTTTTTGAAATTGCGCCTTTTGTTACTTTTTTCAAAACTATGTCTGATCCACTTTCAATTCCCAAATACAACATATTCAATCCAGCATCATGCATTTTCTTTAATTCATCTGGAGTTTTCTTTAAGATATTCATAGGCATTGCATAGCATGAAATTCTCTCAAGATTGGGAAATTTTTCATAAAGATATTTTACAATTTTAACAATGTATTCTGAATCAAGATTTAAAGCATCGCCATCAGCCAAAAAGATTTTTCGGGTGTCTGGTAGTTGGTTTGCCATGAGATCAATTTCCATTTTTACTTCATTCCATGGTTTTTCTGAATATTGTTTTGATCTGTACATATCACAAAAAGAGCATTCGTTAAAGGAACATCCTAGCGTGACTTGGAAAATCAATGATCTGGCCTCAGAGGGCGGTCTATACAGCGGAGCGTCATAATTTAGCATCATATTACACAGTAATTGCTGAGTCATGTTTTTTATACTTTCTAACTCAAATTATGAAACTAACCCCTAATGCATTTTAATTGAGGCATGCAATCATTTTATGAACTTGGCAAACGATCCCTACTCAAAAAGACTAATGTGGTTTATCTTTGCAGGCTCTAGGGGTGGATTGACCCGTTTGCAAATTATATCTACTTTAAAGAAAAGACCGCTAAATACAAATCAATTAGCCACAGAATTGGGTTTTGATTATAAGGCTATTCAACATCACGTTAAAGTTCTTGAAAAAAATAACATGGTAACGAAAATCGGTGAAAAATATAATATTATGTATTTCATCTCTTCCTTTTTAGAGCATAATATTCAGACATTAGAAGAGATTGAAGGCAAACTGGACAAAAGTAAATAAGCTAGTTTTATAGATTTTTCTAAAAGTATTGATAGAATTTTTAAATTTAGGTTTCATCAAGATTCTGTGAATATAATAAAAAATAAGATTTTTGTATGGCTGTTATGGGTATTTGTTATGGTTAAACTAAGTGACCTAAGGGCTTGCACTCAATGCCACATGGTATACTTTAAGACATCGTCTGAAAGATGTGCCCATTGTAACGCATTAGCACATCAGGAAGAAATAAAATTTGATTAATTCATTACATAGTTTGTTCTGATTTACATCAATTATTTTTTAAAATATGTTTTAAAATATTTTCAGAATTCATAGTATTTTAATAAATCCCGTTAAAATAATTTGCAACATTAGATATATTATCTAGTCTAATCCTGATTACTAAATATGGATTATCATCATTTTCATGGAAAAAATATTCCCCATATTGAAATAAACCCAGACATGAAAATTGAAGATTTAGTAGAAATTTATGCAAGTTCTGGCTATAACGCAAGACAACTTGGAGAAGCTGCAAAATTATATCGTAAAATGATAGAAGATGATGCTACAATTTGTTTAACCATAGCTGGAGCTATGACACCTGTCGGATTTGGAGGTCTATTCAAATCTCTTATTGAAAAAGGTTTTATTGATTGGATAATATCTACAGGTTCTAATTTATATCATGAAGAACACTTTGCTTGGAATTTACCTGTAAAACAAGGACATTTTGAAGTAGACGACATGATATTGTATCAGAAAGACATTGTAAGAATAAGAGACGTCTATATCAAAGGCGAGGAAACTCTAAAAACACAAGATACAATTGTACAAAAAATGTTTGAAAATAACTTCTTTGAAAAACCGTTTACAACTGCTGAATTTGCTAACTGGATGGGAAAATATTCTAAAGAACACTCAAAACATCCAGAGAAAAGTTTTGTGGTATCAGCATATGACTATGACGTGCCACTATACATTTCTACATTAAAAGACTCTTCACTTGCTCTTGATCTAGCTCCACTCAGACTTGCCAACAAGCCATTTGCGTTAGACTTTGTTAAAGAAATAATTGAACAGGCAGCAATTTTATACAATTCAAAAAAGGCAGGAATTATTGAGATAGGAGGAGGCGTGCCAAAAAATACTGCACAACAGACAGGTCCACTATTAGATCAGATTTTGGGTCTTGGTCATGGAGGACAAAATTACATTATTCAAATTACAGACGCTAGACCAGATACAGGCGGGTTATCTGGTGCTACACTTCAAGAAGGTAAAAGCTGGGGTAAGGTAAAGGATTCTCATGAAGATGTTATTGTGGTTTATGCTGATGCTACGATAGCATTCCCCGTTTTGTGTTTGTATGCACTTAGTATGGAAAAACCACGAAAACCAAAACGACTTTACAAAAAACTAGGACAATATTATGATGATCTATCTAAAACCTATTTTGCCAAAAATAAATAAAATCATCAAGTACTACAGCTTTTGATTTAAACATAAAATTTCAAGAAATTTATACTACATAACAAATTAAGATAAGATGGAAGAACAACCTAGAGTAGTAAAAGACATTTCAATAAAAAATGGTGACGATCTACAAAGTATTTTTGATCAGCTATCTACATCGGGAGGATTTGAATCCCGAAATCTTTCTGATGGTCTTGAAATTCTATCAACAATGATCAACGACAAAGACTGTCTAAAATTTCTCTCATTTGTTGCAGCAATTACCTCTACGGGTACTAGGGGCATCATTGTAGATATGCTTAAGAAAAAAATGTTTGATGTTGTAATCACTACATGCGGTGCTTTAGATCATGACATTGCAAGATATTTTTCAAATTATCTGGAAGGGTCATTTACTTTAGATGACGGTGAACTGTTAGAAAAAAATATTCATAGATTGGGTAATGTACTTGTTCCAATGGACAGTTATGGACCAATAATTGAAGAAAAAATGCAACTATTTTTAGAAGATGCCTACAAATCTGGCAAAAGAGAAATGTCAACTGCAGATATTACACGAATGATAGGAGCAAACCTAGGAGAAGGTTCATTTTTGTATTGGGCATACAAAAACAATATTCCTGTAATAGTACCAGGGATAGTAGACGGTGCTGTTGGTAGTCAGATTTGGTTATTCACCCAAAAACATAATGATTTCAAACTTAATGTTGTAGCAGATAGTGAAATTTTATCATCACTAATTTTCAAAGCTAAAAAATCGGGTTCTCTAATGTTAGGTGGCGGAATATCAAAACATCATACTTTATGGTGGAATCAGTATAGAGACGGTCTTGATTATGCAGTTTACATTACAACTGCACAAGAATTTGATGGAAGTTTGAGCGGAGCTCTAGTTAAAGAAGCAATTTCATGGGGAAAAGTTACTCAAAATGCAAAACAAACTACTATTCATGCAGAAATAACTACCATCTTACCATTTCTTTATTCTGCACTTCTTGCTAAAATAAATAGATAAAATAATGAACTGATTATTTATTATTCTATTTCTTTTAGCGTGAACTAGATCATTTACTAGAAATAGTGATCTTTTACATATCTGTAGATTTATTCTGGAAAAAATTGTTCTTGGATTTGAGTAATCTCTCATAGTCTTTTCTATGAACACTGTAGATAAGTTAAATCGTAGAGGTAAATACAACACAAAAAAACGTATACATTAAACAAAAACAAAACAGGAAATAACCAAGGCCTAGTCTTTACTATAACATCACGATAAACTAATGTTGGTTCAACGATCATTTCTTTTTTTGAAACATTACAATTTCCATCGCTCTGTCCTAAGAGCGACATAATATGCTAATTTCAATTTAAACTCTAGACATGACGAAATTAAAAGATGATGAGTTTTGACTAATTTTTTCTGATTTGAACCAAAAGAAAATTAGATTGTAAGTATTTTACAGTGAATAATTTTAGAGTGAATTCCTAGGTAGATCCTCATCAGGTCTAGAAGTGTCTGAGTTTTTTCCTCCTGATATGGCTTCACCACCCTCTTTGAAATGTTTCAGATCTTCTCCTGCGATTACATCCTCTTCTGGAGGTACATAATCCCTTACGTCATGTCTTGCCTTTCCAGGATACTTACTTTGGGTTGCAAGTGCCACTATTATAAACAGGATAAATGAGATAACAGGTGGAATCATTGTATCTAGTCCTGCCAATTCTGCCGGCATCGTAAAGAAGAAAATCAGTCGGATTACTGAGCCAACTATAAGGGATGCAATTGCTGCAGGCATGTTTGCCTTTTTCCAGAATAATCCCAATGTGAGAGGTGCAAACGCTCCAGCAAATACTAAATCAAATGCCAAGATTAGATAAATTCCAGGTGCAGGTACGAAATATCCAATTACTGTTCCAATTACCATCATTGGAATAATTGCAATACGTGTAACTATCAGTAACGTACTATCACTCCAATTTTCTTTTCCCATCCATCGTCTTCGGATTATTCTCTGCATCAGATTTCTAGAGATTACGCTTGATATTGCCAATAGTCCTCCACTGGCAGTAGACATTGATGCCCCAATTACACCCATCAATATCGCAGCACCTATTGCAAATGGCATAAACTGTGTGGACAACAATGGTAACGCAAACCCTGGATCCGTATCTCCTGGCAGATAATAAAATGCCACAATTCCCAACATGCTTGTTGGTACTACCGTGAAAATGGTGAGTGCTCCTCCCATAAGTGCTCCTCTTTGTGCGGTTTTTGGGCTTCGGGCAGAAAATACTCTTTCCATAAAGTCAAGCGCAACAATATCTCCCAATCCCAGCGCAAGAATAGCGCCCCAGTTGATCAGCGCGCCATTTGCAACATCATACAGTCCAGAAAGATCCATAAATTCTGGAGGTGCGTTGGTGTAGATGACGTCCCATGGTACATCTGCAAAGTTTCCATAAAAGAATAGGAATCCAGCCCAGAAAGAACCTATTGCAAGATAAACCTGAAACAAATTTGTGTAAGCCGATGCAAATAATCCACCTGCAATTGTGTATGCTACAACTACCGCAGCAGAAATTGTTATTCCCCAGAAATAATGTATGCCAAACACGACTTCCAAAATAAATCCACTAGCAGCTAAATTACCTGCAACAAGAATGAGAAAACTAATAGTCATAAGAATGCCAGAAATTCCTTCTGCCCCATTTCCGAATCGTCTAAAATAAAAATCAGGCAATGTAATCATGGACATTTTGTTTAATGGTTTAGCATAAAATGCAGCAGTGATAAGCAGACAGAGTCCCAGACCAAGTGGAATTACAGCACCTGCCCAAAATCCAAATTCAAATACAAGTGAAACATTACCTAATGATGAATTTCCGTCAACTGCTTGAGCTGCGAGCATTGTTCCAACCATTGCCAAAGGCAGGCTTTTTCCTGCAACTATCAATCTCTTACCGCTATTTTTGACCAGTTTTCCTGCAAATACACCAACTACAAGTGTAATGATTATGAAAGCCGCAACTGCAATGCCAAAACCATCCATTTCCACAGTAATATCCATAACCTAGAAATTATATAAATAATCCAATTTTTAAGTAAAATACGTTTTATCAAGTTAAAATCATACGTATAATACATTAAATGTTATAAATTATGTAAATTTTACAGATATTAAAAAATCTGTAATTATTATCTAACTGGTGTAAGTACAATTTATCTGAACATTCTAAATTTTTTCATATGAATTCATTATTTTAGATCAAAATAATTTTCTTGATCTTTGTTGAAAAATTGGGAGATTGTACATCTGAATCTTTTTCATTTCTAAAATATTGAATTTAAAATTCAAAATCTTATTACTTAGATTTTTTCAAATATGGTATGGACAAGCAATATGCATTTGCAGTTATTTTAATCATCCTTGGAATTGGTCTGAGTCAATCAGGTTCATCTGATTCTTTTGTCACAGGTCTTGGCACCGGAATCATAGCAATGGGAACTTTATGGGTACTGATTATAGTAATAAAAGAAATCAAGAGAAAATAATTTCAACACGATAGATCCTGAAAATGATATAAGCATGAAATTAATTAATTGTATATGCCTGGAAAAGGATATGCTACCATCGGTTTGAAGCCTTCAGTTTTAGCTAAATTACAAGAAACTACTGATAAAAATTACCCTGGAATGTTTCTGCCTAGCACATTAATCATCATGATGAATGAGATCAAAAAGGGGTATTACCATGTAGAATCTCACAATGTCAGATTAGATCCATCTGGGAACTACACCACCATAACCATTAGATCTGATGTTCAACAATGGTTTGAAGCAAATTATGAAGAACTGGGTGAAGAATATGAAAAAAAGTATAGGGTAAAATGCTTTACAAAATTTGTAAGTTATTTTATCCTCAACATACTTGAATCAAAATTTAACGTTCAAAC
This sequence comes from uncultured Nitrosopumilaceae archaeon, assembly GCA_964507355.1. Classification (GTDB taxonomy): domain Archaea; phylum Thermoproteota; class Nitrososphaeria; order Nitrososphaerales; family Nitrosopumilaceae; genus Nitrosarchaeum. The sequence continues at coordinate 6,783 of CAZDPM010000023.1, read as the reverse complement.
ACGTGCAATCAACATCAAAGAATCTGATTTTGAATGGCTTAAAAAAGAATATGAGAAAAAGATTCAGAGTCATGAAAATCTTTATGAAAATCTAAGCTTTGAACAATTCGCGGATTCATACATCAACGGTTTGTTTGAAAAGATCAAATCGGCAAGAGAAATATTGACAATATAAGTAAGATTATACAAATTGATTTTTAAGAAAATATTGAAAAAATTATAGAATAGCATCAATTAATCTTGGATTGGTTACTTACCATCTTTTCCTGTATCTCCAGATCTACTGTGTATTTTAAATCATTTAGCATGAAATTGACTTGAATGTATATGCTTCTCTAGGAATAGTAATCAATGCATTATGTGAAAATGTAGATTTCAGAATCAATGAAACATTTTCAATTCTTGAGAACATTCTGGATTATCTCTGTTTCCTCTGTTGTGCTAACTTTTTGTATCACGATATTATGTACATAAAAATATCATAAATTTGATTTTGGTTTTTTAAAAATAACAAGCATCATAGTTTTGAAAGTTTTTTTAGGATTGAATCTTTTTTCATATTCGCAATTTCGACCTCTGCTTTATTTCTGTGATATAATGCAGTTTGATTATCAGGATCAAGATTTATTGCTTTGTCGTACCATTTTATTGCTGTCTCGTATTCTTTTAGTAATAATAGTAGTTTTCCCTTGTAACTTATCGCATATACGTAACCTGGGTTTATTTTTAGTGCTCGGTCACAGTATACAAGTGCTTCACCATATTTTTTTGAATGCTCCAACAACCATACCATACTACATAATGCATTAACATTTTTTGGATCAATCTCTAATGCTCTCTCACAGTAGAACCTTGCATCTTCAAAATTTTTCAACGAAAATAATGATATACCCTTACTATAAAGGGCTCGAACATTGTTTGGATCATATTCTAAAATTTTATCAAAGCACGATATGGCCTTTTTATATAAACCGGTTCTATCAAACATCAATCCTTTATTCATCAAAGCATCAGTACAATTAGGATCAACTTCCAGAGCCTTGTCATAAAATACACTGATATCTTTATTTGAGAATCCTGCAAAATCTAATGTCCAGCCTTTGGCCACAAGTGCACGTGTATTTTTTTTATCTATCTCTATGGCACGGGTATAAAATTTTATTGCACTCTCATGTTTGCCTTGCTCTGTAAGTTGTTTCCCTTTTTCATAAAGTGCATTTGATTGTTCAGAATCTTCATCAATTGCTTTTTTTAGGTAGAACATTGATTCGGATTTCCTATCTAATCTACCCAGAATCAAAACCATGTTGTAAAGGGCAGACGTGTTTTTTGGATTGATCATTAAAACACGTTCGGTTATTTTTAGAGCCTCTTGGTTACGATCTAATTTACTGAAACATAATCCCATAGACGTCAACGAATCATAATATAATGGATCAATTTCAAGAGATTTTTCAAAGCAAGATATTGCTTTTTGGTATTCTTCTAACTTGTCAAATGATAGACCCTTGTTATGCAACGCATCAAGATTTTTTGGATCTTTAGATAGGACAAGATCAAAACAGTCTATGGCCTTTTGAAAGTCCTTCATTTTGTACAATGTTGTACCTTTATGAAGTTGTGCTATGAGATTGTCAGGGTCTAAGGAAATAGCTTTGTTAAATTTTGAGATAGCTTTTTTAAAATTATTATAATATACTGCCATCAGTCCTTGATTTAAAAAATACCATGCGTTACTTGAATTTCTCAACATCATGTGTTTGTAATGTAAACATTATTTTTAAGTTTAAATCGTATATTACATAAAATTTATTTTTTTATTTGAAATGATCTTGACATTAAAATAACAATAACGTACTTTACCAAAAATATTTAATTACTAATGTGGCATACAAAGTTCGATTTAAATGGGAACAGAGTTATACGTTGATGATTTTCAGGGTTCAGATGACACTGTATGAAAAAACAAGACTTGACAAATATTTTGGTTTCATTAGATGGTTCTGACACATCTAAAAAAGGACTTGAGAAAGCACTTTACTTTGCAAAACTAACTGGTGCAAGCATTACTGGTGTTCATGTGGTAGTTGTCTATCCAACTCTTGCTGCAACCGTTACAAATTATAGAGATTTTCTAACAAAAAAAGCTGAAAAGATGTTAAATTCAACAAAAGATTATTGTACAAAACAGGATGTGAAATTTACATTTAAAATTTTACATGGAAAGCCCGCATCTAGTATTGCTGCGTTTGCGGAAGCAGAAAAAATGGATCTCATTATCATTGGTTCCAGAGGCATTGGTGGTTTGAGGGGAACCATTCTAGGAAGTGTGGCAAGTACGGTAGTGCAGAAATCTAAAGTCCCAGTTTTAGTTGTAAAATAACAATTGAATGGCATATATTTTTTGTACATACATAATTTAATATGAACAATTCAAAACCAGCAAAACTGAAATTATCATGTTGATACATATGACAAAAGATGCCTACATGCTTTGTTATTTTTGACGCAAATCAGTGGATAAGAATATTTTTCGCATGCTATAAGATAAAAATTGTATTTAAAATTAGAGACATATCTAATACTTTACTAGGTCTAATAGGTTTTTACAATTTGAAATATCCAAATGATCAGTTGGCTTACAGTGGCGGCATAAGTAAAAAATCGAATCTGCCATAAAAGATAGTTTCCATACATGATAGAGACAGCATCAGGATAACGACGCCAACAAACAGATGGGATAAAAAGATTTTCAAGAATATTATGTATCAAATATTGTGTAAACTAAGGAGTGATTGGGTTTTTTATTTCTAGTTTTAATTCTGGAATTTCTTCAACATTGAGTTTAATTTTGTCATCAATCTCTACTGATTTTTCTGATTTATCTGAAGAATCAAATCCCAAGTAAAAAATTAAATTGATTACCACAAACATTACTGCAATGATCACTAATTTTGATTTGATGGACAAGTTTCTTTTAGTATCAGGTTTGTGTGCCACAAATCATGTTTTAGCCACTCATTCTTATCTATATCGATAACTATCCATCTACAACATTTAAAATTGCACTTGATGTATGAAAGCTAGACTATAATAATCAAAGAGACACGTATTATAAAAATAACATAGTTGCTGAACTATCAAAAGAAAATAACACCTTTTCATTTAGAAAAAAATTAAGAACTTGGTAATTATGAATGAATTGTATCATTACACTACATAAATTATTTTCAAAAGTATTATAATATTGAATTTTTTACTTATCTTAAATCATCTTATTGTTTTTCTAATAATAGTACGATACCGTGATAATCTGAAAATGTAACTTCAGTAATTCTAAAACTATATTTTTTTGTTAATTGTTCTATGAATTCAAATTTTACAATATGCTCGTTTGTCTTAATTTTTATTTTATCGTTATCTATACTATTTTCCCATTCAGGTTTACCAATGCTTATGAAATTAAATACATCATCATAATTCGTTAAATCATTATTTTTAATATCCATGTGTTTCTATTTTGATTTAATTTTACAACTTATAACTTGTGGTTTTTTAATTTCTAGTAATAGTGATGCATCTGTCTTTGTTCTATACCTTCTTGTTCAAAGTGATTATGTGCTTTTCCTCCATCATGATGAGCATGAACAACTCCATCTATATGACAATGAGTATTATCTATCTCATCTTTCATAAATATATCATTTACATTTAATATCATATTAGTTACTTCCACACCAGTTCTAATCATCTGTTGTTTTACTACAAACAAATCCACAGTATCTGTTGTTTTTATCTCTGAAATTTTCCTTTTTACTGAATCTATTCCATACCATTTGATTGTATCTTTAGAACAATTTGCATATTTTGCTCGTAATTGAGTTCTTGTATCTATGGGATTCATTCCAATATTTCTTGCCAAGGTTATTGGAATTTCTTCAATTGCATCTGCAAATTTCTCAACAACTATTTGTTCTCTTCCTTCAACAGTTGTACTTAATTCTCTAATTTGATTTGCAATAATTGCCTCAGTAGAACCGCCACCGCGAACTATGAATGGATTCTCGATGAAATTTCGAAGAACAAAAATTGCGTTTAAGGCATCTCTATGAAATTCATCAAGATAACGCTTTGAATTACATCTAAGCAAAATTGTTACAGATTTTGGATTGAGGCATCCTTCTATGAATACCATTTTATCTCCCCCCACATTTTTTTCATAGATTTTTTTTGCAAATCCTAATTCATCTTTGCTTATATTTTCTAAATTCTTACAGGTTTTAGCTCCAGTTGATTTTTCTAGCCACCATATATCATTCATTTTTACTCTACGGATTGAAATTATGCCTTCTTTTGCAAGATATTCTTGTGCAACTTCGTTAATTCCTTTTCGTGATATTACGATGTTAGCACCTGATTCTATAATTTTTTTAATTCTTTCATGAACATCTATTGTTTCTTGATTAAGGAAAAGTGACATTTGTTCAGGTGAATTTATTTCAATTTGATCCTCTGTTTTAGTACGCATTATTTCAAGAGGTTCATTTAATAAAAGAATTTTTGCGTTTTCAATGCTTCTTGGCATAGCTGAATAATCAATTGTTTTATCAATTACTGTTCCATGTACCAACTGGATGCTATTTGCATTGCCTGCTTTTTCTTCAATTTTTATGTTATCGATATCTATCTCTTTTTTTGGGAAATTAGTAACATTCCAAACTGCATCTACGATTAATTGTGAGATTGATGTATCATCAGTTATCAAATTAGTTATTGCTTTTCCAGCTAAACATGAATTAGCAAGACGATACATGGTTTCTTTGTTGGTAATGCTTTCACTTTTCTTGATTTTTTCAAGTATGTCTAATGCAAATTCTAAACTTTTTTCATAACCTTTGATAATTGTTGTCGGTGGTATCTTCATTTTCAATAATTCTTGAGATTTTTTTGATAGCATTCCAATTAAAATTGCTGTAGAAATTGTTCCATCACCCACATGAGTGTCAACTGTATTAACTCCTTCAATGATAGCTTTTGCTACTGGATGGGTCACATCAATTTTTCTCAAAAATGCACCTCCATGTTTTGTTATAGTGTCTTCTCCAAGAATGTCAATGAATACTTTTTCCATCCCACGTGGACCTAGAGATGTTTTAATTACATCTGTAACCATCCCGCCTACAATCAAATTTAATTTTCTTGATTCATCAGTTCCAACTCTTGCAACATCATGATTCAAAATGCCTGGATACTTCATCCAATTAGGACATTAATTAAAATATTAAAGCGTATCTGATGAAAAATAAAATAATTGATCAGAAATATGAAACACACATTAAATAATTTGTAAAAATATTTTTTTTAAAAAAATAAAATTCAAAGAGGCGTCTTAGTATCTAGCAATCTTGCATTAGTTACTTGACCATCTTTTTCTTGTATCTCCAGATCTACTGTGTATTTTAAATCATTTAGCATGAAATTGACTTGAACATCCCATGCCTCTCTTGGTCCTTTTTCAGGAATTTGAAATGTTTCATTGACTCTAAAATCATTTACATTTCCATACAGAGCAGAAATTACTCTTTTTGACTCTCTTTCAATATCCTCTTTTGATGTGACTTTCGTCATAACGTTGTATCTTCTTAACATGTATAAAAATTTATAAAATTACTTATTTGTAAATCAACTTTAGTTTTATTATCAAAATAATACATTGTATTTTGATTTTTATATTTTTACGATTATTAAAGATATGAAACAGTAAACTACGTATAGTGTTTAAGTTCAGATCTTATATCTCTATGTTGTTTAGTTAAATCTAATAAATAAAATACGTAGTTTACTTAGAATGTTTAATAATTCAAGTTTGATTGTAATATTGATAAATTATGGGAATGGAATTTTACGGCGATGATTTCAATGGTGCAGATGTTGCACCATTTGTTGGTATTAACACATTCTTACATTTACCTTGGGTGAGATCTCATCAGGAGTTAATTAATGCAAAACCTGATGTTGCTATTATAGGTGAACCTTTTGATTTTGGAACTACAATTCGTCCTGGTGCACGTTATGGTCCACGTGCCATTCGTGCAGCATCTACTATTCCATCACCACCATACGAGAGATTTAATATTGAAACAGGGGCAGACCCATTTGGAACATTTAGAACTGTTGATTATGGTGATGTACAAGTTTCACCAGGCGATGTAATAGAATCCCACAAAAGAATGACAAAAAAAGTTAAGGAAGTTCTTGATGCTGAAGGAATTCCTGTCATGTTGGGTGGAGATCATTCCATAACATTTGCAAATGTTCGAGCATTTGCTAAAAAATACAAAAATATTGGCATGATTCATTTTGATACCCATGCAGATTGTGCACCTCAAGGTCTTACCGGTTACAAATATGATCATGGAGCTCACATTAGAAGAATTATGGAGATGGGTTGTTTGAAAGGAAAAAACTATACCTTAGTGGGTCCAAGGGGATATTGGCCAGGGCGTGATTTGTATAAATGGATGGCTGACCAAGATTTTCAATGGTTTACAATGCTAGATGTTGAAGAATTAGGAATTGATATGATTGCTAAAGAAATAGCTGATAGAGCAAATGATGGAACAGATGCAGTTTATCTTAGTTGGGATATAGATTCTTTTGATCCTTCTTATGCGCCAGGTACAGGTGAACCAGAACCTAATGGTCTTACTTCAAGAGAAGGAATGCGCATGGTGAGACTATTGTCAAAATCATTTGATCCTAATAGATTTGCAATGGATCTTG
>CAZDPM010000022.1:0-15964 GCA_964507355.1 uncultured Nitrosopumilaceae archaeon | reverse complement strand
ATCTAGAAGCACTTTTCTTGGGCAGTATTTTGTCCATTACAAGTACTGCAATATCGCTTAGGTTCTTGCGGGATCTCAACTTGGTAAACACAAAAGAATGGGATACCGTAATCACCATACTGATTATAGAGGATCTTGCAGCTGTTCTTCTTTTAACATTACTTGGCAATGCTTCAAGCGGAGAGAATTTTGCAATAACTGATGCTGGATCATTGATAATTCAAAGCATACTATTTTTTGTTTTGACTTTGGCAATAGGCATCAAAATAATTCCAAAGTTGTTAGAACGTGTATCAAAAATAAACATGGAAGAAGCTCCTTTTGTCACTGCACTCGGTTTGGCATTTGGCTTGGCAGTTCTTGCACATTTTTTGGGTTTGAGTAGTGCGATTGGGGCATTTTTGATGGGGATGATAATTGCTTCCTCAAAGTTTTCTGAAAAAATAACTCCACGTGTTTTACCATTAAAGGATTTTTTTATTGTAATATTTTTTGTTTCAATTGGAATGCTTGTGAATATTACACTAATTCCAGACGCAATTTGGATTGCGATTCCAATTGTCATTATAGCAATAGTTGGGAAATTCATTGGAAACATGTTTGCAGCATCAATATCGGGAAATACTTTCATCAGTGCATCCACTATTGGCGCCATGATGATTCCTATTGGAGAATTTTCATTTATCATAGCTAAGCTAGGAGTGGATAGTGGAAGCATAGACGAATCTATCTATCCTGTCACAATAGTAGTATCTCTTACCACCATGCTTGCAATGCCTCTTCTTTTACGAGCTTTACCTACAGTTGTAGATCAGAGATCAATCATTCCAAAAAAACTCTTGAATTATGTTTTCTTTGCAGGTAGATTTGTAGGAGCAGGTGCATTTAAAGAAAAAACAGAACAGAATAATAAAAAAAATAATTTGAAGAAGTATGGCCCAAAAATCACGGTTCATTTTGTAATAATTGTATCATCACTTGTGTTATTGAACCATTTTACACCAACAGTAATAGATCTTTTAGAAAATCCAGATATCCCATTCTTTATGAACCCTTCTTTGTTTCTTGGAATTCTAACTGCCCTTATTGTAGCATATCCAATATTTTTGATGATAGGAAAAACAGAGGGGATAATAGATAAAATATCAAACACAATTACAGTCAATTATGGGCAAAATGAAAAACAGATTATCAATAAACCAATACACCGAGTTTTGCGTAACATCATCTTTATTGGGGTAATTTTACTTTTAGTTGCAATATTCATCAGTTTTGTGGATTGGGAGATGGAAAATGCAAAGGTGATCATTTCAACCATAGGTTTTGCAGTAATGATGCCTCTAATTCTAAGCACAATTTTTTCAATACGAAAACTCACACAGACTCATTTGTTTGATAGTTGGATGTCTTCAGAAAAAGAATAATCCAGATGTTTCTTTCCAACCTTTTTATTTTTTTTTAAATAAAATTTTCATATCTATTTGTGTCCCATTTTATCCACAAAATTATGGTAGAGTCTGTGGTGTTAAATCTTAGTCTATTCAAAAACAGTTCAAATCTTTTAGGAATTGAATTTATGAGGAGTACACTATGAATTTCCTACAATTTACTAAATTCGATAATGAAATATCTTGTTTTATTGTTAATTTAGATTTGATTTTACAGTAGATTTTCAATAACCGTAATATTTTCTGAGTCTAGATTGATAATCTTTATCAACAGATTCCCAATTTCTAGCTAGAAAATCAAGAATTGATGGTCTGGCTGTCCAACCACCAACAATTTGAGGGTTTGAAAGAAAAGCTTGGGCTATTTTGTTAACTTGTTTATATGTAAAATTCGTGTACTCAAATAAAATCTCTGTAGCATAATTTGCATCGTTAAAAGAATTAGCATTTTCTAATTTTTCAATCACTCTATCTATCACATTTTTTCCTTCATTAGTAAACTTTGTCAAACGTTCTGCAAGATTTCTTATTTCATTATTATCAATATTTTGAGATATTTTTTTGGCCTGAAATTTTGACATAAACCCATAAGGTTTTACATCATCTATTCTGATTGGGAAAATTTGTTTGTTAAACGCTGTTGCTATTCCAATTTCATGATCTGTAAACCTCGCTTCATGAAAATTCTTTGAAAGAAGAACAAGAAAAAGATCACATCTTTTTATTCTTTCTTTCAAAGTTTCTTCCCATTCATCGCCAATCTCTATATCATCATGTGCCACGAAAACGTCAAAACCGTAAATTGCAAGATTATCAGCTAGTTTTCTTGCTATTTTTTTATCTTCATTGGAATGACTCAAAAATGTTTCTACTGTAGTCAAGAGAATTCGTAGAGCACAGTAAGATAAAACTAATTTCATAGAGAAAAAGTTCACTTATGTGTTGGATCCATTTGATGAGTACAAAAGGTGAAATCTTAATTTGTTTAGATTCTTGCAATAAATATGAAAGTATATGGGCCCATAGAGACTACCCACATTTCTATCCCCGAAATGGTAGCTGAGTACCTGTGGAGTTGAATATTCATAAATAATCATGAAAATTATGATGTTTTACTTCCTTTCTAATGTCTTTGAAGCGTTATACAGTTTTTTTCCATTTCTTGTCTTAGGTTGTCAACTGATTTGTTAATGTCAAATCAATTTGATGTTAAGAATGGAGTTACGGCCAAATTTGTTTTGGCAAGTTTTTTGTTTTAGCCATGATGTTGATTTATATTTCTTATTTAACTAGCCATTGTAAATTTTCATATTTGATAATAACTTTGAACTCTTCTAATTTACTCTTAATGAATATACATAACCTAGTTCCATGTCTTATGATTGTCAATTCATTCTCCAAAAAATCTTGTACCAAAATTTTTTACAAACACATCTAGCTCATATGACAAAATTGTTAACTGGACAACATTTGGTAAAGATAAAATTTGGAAAAATAAGATCCTAGATAAAATTCACGGAAAATCTATATTGGATTTAGCCTGCGGTACTGGAATTTTGACTAGACTGATTGCTCAGAAATTTCCAGATTCTACTGTACTTGGTGTGGATATAACTCAAAGTTACCTTGCTGTGGCAAAAACAAATTCTAAATCATTTAAAAATATTTTGTTTCTTCATCAAGATGCAGAAGATCTCAAAGTTGAACAAAAATTTGATTCTATAGTATCGTCTTATGTTCCAAAATACTGTGATGCTCAAACTCTAATCAAAAAATGTGTCTCATATCTAAATCCAAATGGAAAAATCATCTTACATGACTTTATGTATCCAACAAATATTTTTGTTCGCAATATTTGGAATTCTTATTTTATATTATTGCAACTTGCCGGATATTTTATTCCAACCTGGAAGGAAGCGTTTGTTGAGCTACCAAAATTAATACGTTTAAGCAATTGGTTTGAAGACTATGTTACTGCTATGAGAGAATCAAATCTAGATGTAACGTATCAATACATGACACTCAATTCATGCGCAATTATCGTTGGCCAAAAACTAGATTCGTAGAACAAAAAATACTATAGTTCCTGTTATCACAGCTAGCGTAATTGTCTTTAGAATAATTTCTTTGTTTTTGATTTTTACTGTATCTGTATTTTCCCTTATGAGTACTTTATATCTTCTAGATGTAGTTATTAGAAAATAAGTTATTGCTGCAGAAATACCACTTACCAATATAGTTTCAATTGAAATTGAGTTTGTTTGAATTACAGATCCTGCAAACACTGGCAGCACTCCCCAAGATATTATAGTTGATATGTTGTTGTGAAATTTTCCTCCAAAAAGTTCTAGATTGTATGCAAACAGAAAAAACCCTTCTATTATTCCAATTGGTAGTAGCATTGGAGAATCTAAAAATGCATAGTATGATCCGATAGTGAAAACAATTACTAAAGCTGAAACGGCAATTGCTACAATTTTTCTTTTCGGTAAAATTCCCCATGGCTTAGTTTTTCCACCAACTGCATCAAGACAATGTGCTGCTACTCCAACTGCAAGAAAATAAATTATTCCAATTGCAGCTAGTCTGTCAAATGCAAATTCTGTACCAATTGAACCCCATAATGCAAAACATGTAACGATAACAGTGTATGGTAAAAATAACATTCCCACACCAATCCTAAAATTTTTTGGACCTATCTTTGGAACAAACCATTCTGAGGTTCTGTCGTGCATGTATTTTATTATCAAATGTTGCTTATATGGTAACTTAATCCGACTTGTTTTATACTAAAAATTACATTTCTAAATTATGCAGAAATATAAAAAATACATTACAAAGGGAATCAATGAACCTTTATCAAAAATTCCTTTTCATCAAAAAACATCAATCAAACGTATTTCTATGTTAAGTAAAAAAATTATCCCAGAATCTAAAATTCACACTGCTGTTCATTTTGTTGATGTTTCTGATAAAAAAATACCAAAATACAGCATATTGCATAAACATGATGTAGATGAAGTAAACCTAATTCTTTCACAGGACAATGATCTAGTTTATGAGGTTCAGTTAGATGATGAAATCTACAAGGTAAGATCCCCTACTACGGTGTTTATTCCAAAAGGTGTGAATCATAGGGCAGACGTTGTTTCTGGAAGAGGAATCTTTGTATGCCTAATTTTATCTAACAATTACAAGACGTCATAATTTATAACATCATAAAATAATTTCTAATATTTTTTACATTATGACAAATTAAGGCATGCCACAAATAAGCCACTATTGACAAATATCTTTTTTATTTCATAATATTGACAATGCAACAAATACAACATGTTAAAAATGGCCACTCTGAAGCTGCAAAAAGTCTGGTTGAAAGTATTCCAGTAAAAGAAGAGGAAAAACTTCTCATCAATCTTGTTACAAGACAAAATACAAGCGCTCTTGATATGATTGGACTAACCTGGGTTTTTGAGGATGATTACTATTGATTCAGAAATTAATATTTTGTATTTCTAACCAAATACGAAAAAACAGTCATCTAAATTTTAACCCTGATATACTTGAGAAATTCAAATGACTTTTAAAATTTCATATGACCAATCGATAGTAACTCTTAACACACTGATTGTGAGTAAAAACCCAATGAACAAAAATAAAATTAGTTTTCTTGCAATTATTGTATTTAGTATTTCATTAATTATATCATTTGATAATGTAACCTTTGCTCAAACTGAATCTGCTCCTGAGTCAATAACTGATCTTATTGCAATACCAAATAATGAAGAAATACATCTTTCTTGGACTGCACCTGATGATAATGGTTCTCCTATCACTTCATATAAAATAATAAAATGGCAGACTGGCTCAAACATATTCACTACATTTCCAAATCTTAGCATTGTAACTGACGCTACTGCAACTGGATTGAAAAATGGTGTATCTTATAGCTTTAAGGTAATTGCAGTTAATTCCGTTGGACAAAGTGCTGACTCTAATATTGCATCTGCCACCCCGTTAGCATCAACTTTTGTATCTGATGTCCCATCTGCTGTATATGATTTAATGGCAACTAGAGGCGATGCCAAAGTTAATGTTTCTTGGACAAAACCAAATGATAACGGTTCTCCAATTACTAGCTATACTATAACTTATTGGAAAATAGGTACTGATGACTTTAAGAAAAAAACTCTTGATGGTAAGACAACTAGTGCTCAAATAACTGGATTGACAAACGACGTATCTTATGCTTTTAAGATTAATTCTGTAAATGCAATTGGAAAAAGCCCTGACTCTAATGTAGATTCTGCAACACCTTCAAAATCCACTCTTGCTAAAGTTCCAAATCAAGTACGAGGAGTAGTTGCCACTCCAAGTAATGGTCAGATATTTCTGTCTTGGATTGAACCTTCTGATAACGGTTCTCCAATTACCAGCTATAGAGTTATTGTAAATGAAAAAGGCTCTAGTGTCACTACAACATATCCTAACATTGGTGATATAGAGCGAACTACAATATTTGGTCTAAAAAATGATGTTGCTTATCAGTTCAAAGTCTCCGCAGTTAATGCAATCGGAATCGGAAAAGAATCTCCATCCGTTACCAGTACTCCAAATAATCGAGTTCCAATTAATATAACAAATCTTAAAGCTATTCCTGGTGACGGCAAAATAACACTAACTTGGTCTGTGTCCTCTACTGATCTAGATTCTATTACTGGGTATAGAATAAGAGAATATAAAACTGGCTCAGATTCATTTGTAACACATTCTATTCTTGGAAAAACCACCACTGTAACTATTGATAGTCTTACAAATGGAGTTTCATATGGATTCAAAGTAATTGGTGTTAATGCCGATGGCATTGGAAATGATTCTAATTTTGTTTATGCAACACCTGTTTCATCATTAATAACATCTAGCAAAGTTCCCGCTTCAATAAATGACTTGAAAGCATCAGCAGGTGATTCTCAAGTGAAACTTACATGGAGTACTCCAAACAATAATGGTTTTCCAATCACTGGATACAAAATTATCCAATCTCATGTAGGATCTAATTCATTTACCACAATTCCAAAATCTGACGCTATACCTGAGGCAATTATGACTGGTCTTTCTAACAATGTGTCCTACCAATTTAAAATTGCAGCAATTAATTCTGAGGGTGTATCTAAAGAATCAAATTCCATTTCTGCAACACCAAAATCTACTGTCACGTCAAAGTATTCCATTCCATCATGGATTAAGGTAACTGCTGGATGGTGGGCTGAAGGAAAAATTACTGATTCTGAATATGTTCAATCTATTGAATATCTTATTAACCAGAAAATAATTATCATAAAGTGAATTTAATATGTTTTTATACTCTCAAACAAATAATTGCAATATGAATAAACATTTTTCAATAATTTTTGTATTATTTGCAATATCATTGATGATGGTAGGACCAAGTTTACAAGATTCATTTGCCGATGTTCTATCTTTAAAAAAACAAATCAATCTTGGCATACCTAGTGACGATCTAATATGTGAAAGCGGAATGTTCAAAGTTATTCGTGAAGGTACCGACTCTGTTGCATGTGTAAAAACAGATAATGTCTTAAAACTTGTATCAAAAGGATGGGCAAAACCCGTTGATGAAACACTTTTGAAGTCTCAATCAATATCTGATGATTTTGTCTTGGGAACAATCAAAGTATTGTATACTGAACCAATAAAGACTCAATTTGGAAAGGTCTCTCCAAAATATGCGGTATCTGGCTATGATATTGCATTTGAATTATGTTCATCCTCCCAAAAAATCTATGTTCCTGATATTTTGATAAAGTCTGATAGTGAAACACAACGTTATGAAATACCTGAGACTGTCGATGTTAACACCTGTATTGTCAGTGCCACATTTATCAAAGCCTCTGATCCAACTACCATAAAAATTACTCTGCTGAATCAAGGCGATATATCAAAAACCTTCTCGGATTTAGAAGCAAAGGTTTCATCATTGCAGTTAGAACTTGATGCTGCAAGAAAATTACTTGGTAATAAATCATCTCCAGATGTTAGTCAAAACACAAAGATATCTGAACTAAGAAAGCAACTAAATGAAGCAAAAGATGATCTTTACAGATTACAATTTGCAATGTATGCAACCCCTCATGAAAAATACAATATTCAAAAATTATCCTTTACTGGAAATATAATAGAAGGTGAATCTGCTACTTTAGTAGTTGCAAAAAAAACACTAACTGGTGAGAACTCATATGATGCAGTCTTTGAAGCATGTGCTGGTAAAAATCAAGTGAAACTTCCAATAGTCACAATATCTTCTGATATGGAAACCATCCAAGTCAAATTAGGTGATAAAATTGCGCCAAATACATGTCAAATGTCTTCAGCCAAGATAATGTCTGGAGACCTTGCAACAATTAAGGTGGCCCCTGCTGGAAATGCAGAACATAATACCAAATTAATCGATCTTGAAAACCAGATATCTAAACTACAAAATGATATTGTAAATGAAAGAAACATGCTTCGTTCAATTACTCATGACCCAAACAAGCCCTTATACTTTAATGAACAATTAGAGATGCATACTGCAAATATAATTGATTTGAGAGGTCAGATTGGGACACTTAAGGCACAGTTAAACGAAATTTTGTATAAAACATATCGATAAAAAATAGTTAAACTTTTTCTATTTGCCCTTTAACCACATCGTAGATTTGTTGCTCATTTAACATGGATAATAATACAATTAGATCTGTAGATGATATTATTCCTAATATCTTTTCATTATCTATGATGGGGATTTTATGAATTCTTTTTTCTAACATTAATTCAACTGCTTTTAAAATTGAAGAATCCGATGTTACGGAAATTATAGGTGATGATATTATTTCTTTAATCTGTGTTGTTGGTTTATGTTCAAATATTGCAAGTGCTAGAGCAATATCTGCGTATGTTATAATTCCTATTGCCTTATCTTTTTCTTCTACTAATAATGATGGTATGTGATGCTCATACATTATTTTGGCAGCATCTTTTATGTTGATATCATGCTGAATAGATTTTATCTTAGACGTCATAAAATTATTTATTGAAATTTTTGATTTTTCTGAATCCATCATTTCCATTTAATTATGTTCGCTATAAAAAATATTACACTGAGTATTATCATGGTGATTTATAATGTTAAATTCAACTTATATGTAATAATTTTAATTGAATAAAAAAATTACTTCTGTTTTATGTACTCTTGAAAAAAGATCAAAATATGAGGAAAAAAATTACAAAAACATACCACGTGAAAACAGAATGCTTGCAATAACTAAAGACACTGGAGTTTTTTATAACATTCTTCTCAAAACCCACAAACCAAAAAAAATACTGGAAATTGGTACTTCTTTTGGATATTCTACTTTGTGGTTTGCAGATGCAATTATTGGAAAAAATTCCAAGATAATTACAATAGAGCAAAACCCAAAAAAAATCAGTCTTGCACAAAAGAACTTTAGTAAAGCAGGCGTATCAAAAATGATTGAAATCAAAGCAGGTATGGCCAAAGATGTTTTATTAGAGTTAAAAAAATCTCTAAAATCAGATCCTAAAAATTATTTTGATTTTGTATTTATCGATGCAGACAAAGAAGAGTACTCTTTTTATTTTGATATCTGCTTATCTATGCTAAAAAAAGATGGTATAATTGCTGCAGACAATATTCTTTTTCCAACTCGATTTAAAAAATACATAAAAAAATATCTAAATCATATTCATGAAATCTCCTCTGTTGAATCAATCACTATTCCTGTTGGCAACGGACAGGAAATCTCTTTTAAGAAAAAATAACCAAAATTAATTAAATTTACATAACATTTCAAGGCATTTCATGCCTGCTGTTGTTTTAAAAATAAACCTCTAATACTTGGAAAAACATTGTAAACCTATTGGATTACGAAAAGTTTTGTTCACAAATTTTAGATTCTAATCCAAAAATTAGATTTGCCACTGTTTATGATCAATGGGCTGTTCGTGTTGGTGGTGGTCTACGTAAGGGACTGACAAGTATTCTTTCAGAACATAAAGAAAATGAATTAGTTACTCTGTCTATACTTGACTGGCAATCTCGAAAGGAAATATCAAAATGGCTTGGCAAAACAAAATACACTTTGGCTGAATATGATACGGTTAAGCGCTTTTCACTTTATTTGGGTGATGATCATTTGCTTCTTGTTAGTGCCGAAAAAGATGTAGATACAGATGAAGTAGTTGATGAGATTATCAAATTGTACTACAAAAATCAAGACTAGTTAATTTACTTGCAACATTTTACAGTATTACTATGTGATTGTACCGATAATTTTAATAAATTTTCTAATAATCAACCGTATCGTTTTTAATGTATTTCTTACATTGATTAGTCAATGGGTCTATTCAAGCGAGATAAAGAGAAAGATAATGCGACCAAATGTAATGTGTGTGGTCTAGAGTTACATGATCCAGAGCGACTTAAAAGACATACAAAAAAGGCACATGGAAATATTCCTGAAAAGAAACTTGATCCAAATTCTGGTGCAGGCGGTACTTGGTAATTGGAGCTTACATATGGCCAAAAAATGGGCTTTGTTTTTGGCGGTGCCTTTGTAGCAGCTGCACTAGTTTTATCTACGATGGTTTTTCCATTTTGGAATTTAATTCGTGAAGACATATTTGAAGAAGTGATTATTTTGAACAATGATCAGGGTACGTGTTATGCTGAAACAAAAGATATGATTCCTAAAAAAATCGAAAAATGTGAATTGCAGGCAGGAGATAAAGCAATGATAAAGTTTGGAAGGGGACTTGCTTGGGCTACAGTTGTTCAGACATAGAAGTTAATATTTTGAGTATGTGTTAATGCGACATGGACTGTATATTTTGTAAAATCATATCCAATCAAATACCTGCTCAAATTATCCAAGAAACCGTTCACTCTGTAGCGTTTTTAGATGCATTTCCTCTTGCTAAAGGTCATACTCTAGTGATTCCAAAAAAACATTATATGAAAATTCAGGACATGAGTGATGAAGAAAATTTAGATTTATTTTCACTTGTACACAAAGTACTCTTTAAAGTTGATACGCTGACTGGTGCAACCCTTATTGCAATTCATAATGGCAAAGATGCAGGACAAGAAGTCCCACACGTTCATGTCCATTTGGTTCCACGCACTGCTGGCGATTCTGCAGGTCCAATCCATAACATGTTTAACTCTGTAAAATTTTCTAACTCTGAGATTGAAGAAGTTTACAATAAATTAAAATAATTTTAATAAGGAAACAATCTCTCTTTTGTATCTGCATTTTCTACAATTATTGCTTTAGTGGGGCATGTCTCAGCTGCGTTCATAATTTTATTTATTCCTGCACCTTTTGGATTTATGACTGATGATTTTGGATTTGATCTTGAATTCTTGTTAATCAAAAATACATCTGGTGCAATCATTTCACAACTACAACATCCTATGCACAAGCTTTTATCAACATCTACAAAGAGATTTGGTTGTTTTTCAGGCTCTTTTGCTTTTTCATATTCTCCCTGTTTTCCATCTGAGCGTATCCTTGCATTGTATTCCTCCCAGAATTTCTTTTCATATTCTTTCCAAAAAGTAGGATCTCCTTCTTCAAACTCTCGAGTGTATCTACTCCAGTCTTCTTCTGGTATTTTTCCTCCAGGTGGTGCTCCCCATTGAGGTTTTCTTTCAAAATTAGTTTTATTATTTGAATTTGTAAATTCTTCTTTTAGATTATCAATACCATCTGAAGAATTTTTTTTCAAATAGTTATAAGCTTCTGTAATTTTTTTGAATTCATTACCTTCCTTTTCGCTAGTATTTTTATCGGGATGAAATTCTAGAGCCAGTTTTCTATATGCTAATTTTATATCTTCCATCGAAGAGTCTGATTTTATATTCAATGTTTTGAGGGCTTGGTACCTATTCACTAATACTAGGAATTTCTTTTATCTTAAAAACAATTACATGTAATTTGCCATTGATACAAGTTTATTATAAAATGGTTTCATCTTCTGGTTTCCATGCTGGTTCTACTATACATAAAAAAAACAGATCTCCAGTTCCTATGTTTTTTATGTATTGCTTTGATGATGGTGGAACATAGACCGAATCATCTTTTTTTAATCGATGTGTTTCATCGTCTATTGTTAATAATGCCTCTCCTTCTAAAATATAATAAATTTCAGATGATTTAATTTTGTGTAAGGCGGATTCTTTTCCAGACTCTAATGTAAAATGGGCTAAACTATATCCAATCCCATTTAGTGTATTGTGTGGGTGAAAGTATTGTTTTATCTTTGTTCCTTCATTTCCTAGAATTGTTTCAATTTCAGAACTCTTTCTAACTGACATCTTAGATGATCAAATTTTCTCTGTGACCACTGTCTTAAAGTCTGACTCGTACCATACTGTTTTGTATATTGAATTTTTAGATGGCAAAATATTGATTGCAATATGTGAAAACATTTTTTTGCTTGTTGACCCGTGCGTGTGAAGTGTGTTTGATGGGATGTATACTGCATCGCCCTCTTTGAGATTTATTTTTTCCACTCTCCTGATTTTAAACTCAGTTTTCTTTGTACCGTATTTTCTAAATGTTTCAAGACTTCCTACCCCTTTGGTAATTATTAAAATTTGATTTCCGTTATGCAAATGCATTTTTGTTTTTGCACCGTTTTCAAAGTAAACATGATAGATGTCTTGCTCTTTTGATTTAATTTTTGACGAAATATCTTTCATGTGAACTTTATTGGTAAACCAATTTGGATTGATTTTTCTTTTATTTCCTTTTGAGTAAATGTTTGATTTTTCCATGTTATATTCTTGATAAAATTTTCTTTTTCTTTTCTTGGAATTCCTTTTCAGTTAATATACCTGCTTTTCTTAGTTCTCCTAATTTTTCTAGTGTTGCTAACTCTTCATCCGTTCTACTTGTGGCTTGTTTAACTGCAGCAATACTCTCATTAATTTTTTTGATTCCTTTTGTAGTAATTTGATTTTTTTCTTTAATTGCTTTGTTTCTAAGTTCATTGCTGGTCTTTTTTGCCTGAGTTGCAGCCATTCCTCCAAATTCTACTGCATCATCTAAAGCCTCATCAGCTCTTTTAATTCCTTCATCGATTGCCCTATCTGCTTTTTTAAGAAACCTTTCAATTCGCCCTACCTTCTTTTTTGTAGCCATGTTTTGTATGGCTTTTTAATTGTAATATATTTTTCCCAACTACTGAATTTTACAATTGATTTAATAGCGACAATGCCGTAAATTTGATGGAATTTTGACTGAAAACAAGTATGACATTAAAACTATTGCACTAAAAAAAATAATTGATGAAACAGAAGCGTCTGCAATAATTGATGAAAAAAAGACTTCATTATTTAAAAAATTATTTAAAAAACCAGCCCCTGATGAAGTTCATGTTCAATCAATTACTCTTTACTATGAATGCATGCTGAAACTCTCTGGGAAATATGTTGCAGATTATTTTAGAAATGCAACTCATACTATTTCTGTAGATCCAAACGTACAAGAAGTTGTTTTAGGCGGTGGCATATTTCCAATAGAATCAAAATCCACTCTTAGAAAGGCTTTTGTTGGAAATCGCGGGAAAAATAAAGTTGCTCTTCCATTAGAAGAGCATGTGTTTATTGAGGAAGAAGGCGATGTCACATTTGACTATCGTGGTACTGAGATAAAATTCCAATTTACTGTTGATTCTAAAACTATTGAGAATTATCCTCAACAAATATTAGAATCTACTTCTTCTAATGTAAAAAAACCTGAGATAACATATGATGCTGCAATAGAACAGTTAAAATTTATTTTAAAAAAACCACTAGAGCAAGATATTCGTAATCTTAATGATGAATTTACCCTAAATATGATTTCTGAAATTTATGTTCCAATATTTGAAGCTCGGTTGGTAGGACCAAACAAGAAAATTGAAATATTACGAATCGATGCAGCAAGAAACAAAATCTTGTAGTGTGAATCAATTCAATATATTGATTAATTCTATATTTTTACAAGTGCTCTGAATTTGTCATTATTGTGCAACTGAGTAAATGCCTTTTCTTCTTTAGCCCATGCCCTGATTGTTTTAGGATTTTTTGAGATTGCCTGTTTTAGCAGTTCTAATGATTCAGGAAACATCCCTAGCGATGCCTTACTTCTTGATTTTGCATATATTATATTTACATTATCTTTGTGTTTTGATAAAATTTGATCAAAGATCTCAATTGCTTTTTCATGTTTTCCTATTTCTGCCAGTTCTATTCCTTTATGAAAAAATGCATCGATATGTGTTGGGTTGTTTCTATACACACTTTCAAAACAATTCAATGCTTCTTCATGTCTCTTTAATTTACCTAAGATGATTCCTTTGTAAAACTGAGCATTTGGCTTTCCTTGTGAAACCTTTATTGCTTTTTCAAAACAATTCAATGCTTCTTCATGTTCTTGCAGCTTATCAAGCAAAACTCCTTTGTTAAAATACGACGGTCCGTATTTTGGATCTATTTCTATTGCCTTGTCATAGCACTCTGATGCACCTTGTATGTTTCCCAATTCTGCCATTGCTATCCCTTTATTGTTAATAACGGATGTATCTTTGGGGTTTATCTCCAAAAGTAAATCAAAACAAGTCAACGCATCGCTGTATTTTTTGATTTGATTTAATGCAAGTCCTTTATTGTATAATGCAGTGACGTTTTTAGGATCTTGTTTTAATATATTAGAAAATATTGAAATTGCACCTTTTGGCTGATTCTTTTCAAGTAGTGACATTGCATTATACATCATGTCTTTGGAATCTTCTTTTGAACCAAACAAGCCCATGATTGATTGTGACATATCATGGTAATGAAAGTTTAGATTATTGTTTTTTTGATTGCTGAAAATTCTCTGTTGCTTTAATCATTTTCTTTATGTCTTCTTTGCCGTGTGCATTAGATATGGCGCCAAGCTTTCCAGGCAAAAAGAATATTCCTTCTTGTGCAATCATCTTAAAATGATATTTATAAAGTAATGACGTATCGCACTTTGCAGCCTGAGCGGAATTGATAACCTCTGTAATCCCGTCTTTTGCAAAATGAGTCATAAATAATGACCCTTTGCCTGTAACAATTACATTGCCATCAAAAATCTTTGTCAATTCCTTTCTTGTAAAATCTCCAAGCAAATTTATTTTTGAATAAATATTTTTTCCAGATTTTAATTCTGTTAATGTGGAAAATCCTGAAGTCATTGACATTGGATTTGCAGAAAATGTACCTCCTCCGATATAACTTCGTTCTGTTTTTTTCTTATCTTTTGTGTTGGAATGATCCATTATCTCTTTTTTACCGCACATGATGCCGATTGGCATTCCACCCCCTGCAATTTTTCCTAATGTGACAATATCTGGATCAAGATTCATTGTAGGATACAAACATCCAAATCTGAATCTAAATCCTGTAACAATCTCATCTAAAATAAATAATGAATTATTTTTTTTACAAAATTCCTGAATTCCTTTAAGATAATCTGTGCTAGCTGGAATGCATCCCCCTCCTCCTAACACTGGTTCAATAATTATTCCAGCTAAATCATTTGAAATTTTTTTTAGAATTTCTAATGATTTTTCTAAATCATTAAACGGTATTGATATTATTTTTTCTTCATTTATCACGCCACTGCTTTCTGATTCTGTGAATGGCCAGTTTACACTCTTTAGCAAGTCAGATGTATATCCATGCCATCCTCCATCTATTTTTGCAATAATTTTTTTCCCAGTTACAGAACGTGCTAGTCTTACTGCATACATTGTAGCTTCAGTACCAGAAGTGACGTAGCGAATTTTCTCAGCTACTGGAACTGCTTTTGAAATTAATTCTGATAGCCTGATAGTCTGTTCGTTTACTGTTCCATACATCCAACTTTTTTCAATTTGTTTTTTCACTGCTTCTTTTACTTGTTTTGGACCGTGGCCTAAAATCAAACTCCAGTGACCCATCCAGTAATCTACATACTTGTTGTTATCCACATCAACTAGATTCTTTCCTGATGATGACTTTACAACAAATGGATATGGTTCAAAAAATCGAATGTTGTGACTTACTCCATTTACATGAAACTTTAGAGATTTCTTAAAAAATTTTGCTGATCCTTTTGTTTTTTTCTTGTAATCTGAAATGTAATTAGTCAAAAGTTAATCTTTCATACCATTTCAGCAATTTTAACTATCAATATCTGCAATAAACTGGTGGCTTTTTGTGAATGTGTTGTTTTTGATGTGGATATTTCATTTATTGCTAAAATATTTTTTCAAAAATATCATAGATCAGATATAATCTTAGGCATGGTTTATATGGATTTGTGATTCTTTTGTTTCTGCATACGTAAAGCAATAGGCGGCGCTTGTGATGAAAGCATGGTAATATACCATTTTGTGATTCATGGGCCTCCATTTACGCATACAAAATGAGGATCTGA
>CAZDPM010000021.1:0-16082 GCA_964507355.1 uncultured Nitrosopumilaceae archaeon | reverse complement strand
ATTACCATCTTTGGCATCAAACAAAATTTTCATCTTTGCTTTCAACTATCAAAGTTCTAGTAATAGATGAGACGCATGTGTATTCAGGAATTTTTGGATCTAATGTTCATTATATAATTAAAAGACTGAAAAGAGTTTGTAGCAATAAAATACAATTTGTTGCAGCATCTGCAACATTAGAAGACGCTAAAAATTTTTGTGAACAGTTGTTTGGGGTAAAAATGAAGATCATTTATGGTTCTGGTAAAAAAGGACAAACCAATTTTGTGATGCTATTTCCATCACTGAGAACTCAACGTTCGCTAATGATTGATTTGACAAAAAAGATGACTGAAAAAAATCATAAAACAATGGTATTCAATAATTCACATCTTAATTCTGAACTCTTAGCAATCCAAGCAAGAAAACAAAAAGTTAACATCAAAGTCCACAGGGCAGGTCTAATGGCAAATTATAGAAAATCTGTGGAACAGGAATTCAAGTGCGATAAATTGCAGGCTATTTCATGCACACCTACGCTTGAGCTTGGAATTGATGTAGGAAATGTGGATTGTGTGATTTCATCAACAATTCCAGTAAATAGATTGATTCAAAGAATTGGGAGAGCCGCAAGAAAGGGACAGCGAGGATATGCATTTTTAGCACTCGGCAATGATCCAATTTCACAATATTACAAGAATCATCCAGATGATT
Organism: uncultured Nitrosopumilaceae archaeon; assembly: GCA_964507355.1. Taxonomy (GTDB): domain Archaea; phylum Thermoproteota; class Nitrososphaeria; order Nitrososphaerales; family Nitrosopumilaceae; genus Nitrosarchaeum. The sequence continues at coordinate 15,389 of CAZDPM010000021.1, read as the reverse complement.
ATTTTGAAGATGTTGAAAAGACATACATTGATCCAAAGAATCCATTTGTAGAAGAGTTTCAAGTATTGGCAATGGCATGTGACAGACCAATTTCAAAACATGAATTAAAAGAACATGAAGAGGTAATCAAAAAACATATAGAAAAAGAAAATCTAATTGTTTACAATAACAGAATCATACCAAATTTTGATAAGATCTCTTCATTGTTAAATGATTACAGCATAAGAGGAATTGGAAAATCATTAGATATTTTCTTAAATGAAAAGAAAGTCGGAGACAGAGTTCTTCCAATTGCATTAGAAGAACTTCATAAAGATGCAATTTACTTTCTTGCTGGAATTAGATACAAAGTAAAAGAATGCGGATATCCTCAAAGAAATTTTGCAAAACTTGAAAGAATCTCTAGGGACTACCCATATTATACCAAAGCACTAACAGAAGAATGGCCAACAATTGAAACAGTTTTTGAGACAAGAAAAACATATGGAATAGAAGTCGCGTTTTGTAAATTGCACATTCAAAAGAAAGTATATGGTTATGTCAACATAGAATTGGGCCAAGAGATCACTCAAGGTCAAAAAGTCTTACTAGATTCTCCTTTAGAATATGATTTTATCACAAAAGGTATCGTATTTCATGCGCCAAGACCAATAAACCAAATCAATAAAGCTGAAGATGAAGAATATACAGAAGCTAGCGGATATCATGCCACAGAACATGTTGTAATCGAAGGCAGCAACATGATAACAGGTGGTGTATCTCAGGATTTAGGAGGCATATCTCTTGGAACTTCAGGATTGATTTTCATCTACGATGGTGCAATTGGAGGAAATGGTGCAAGTAAGGCACTGTTTGATAGATTTGAAAAGGTACTTGAGCGAAGCATGCTGATTGTAAAAGAATGTCCATGTCAAAGTGAAGCTGGTTGTCCACGCTGTACATTTTCATATAGATGTGGAAATAACAATGAATTTTTACATAAATATTCTGCATTAGAAATTCTTCAAAGAATTAACAACGGAGAAGAAACTAAACTAGTAGAACCAACTGAAGGAGACAAACCACTAGTCTAAAATCAAAATGGGATAAATATAACAAATTTGTGTAAATCATATGGAAAAAGTAGCAATTGTAACAGGTACCACATCAGGAATTGGATATGAAACTTGCCTGTCACTTGCAAGAGATGGGTTTTACACATTTGCTACAGTTAGAGATTCTAAAAAAGCAGAAAAAATATTACAAACTGCAAAAAAAGAAAATTTGAAGATAGAAATTATAGTGTTAGATGTTGATGATGAAAAATCAATCAGCACTGCTATGCAAAAAATTCTTTCAAAAAAACAACAGATTGATGTTTTAGTAAACAACGCGGGTTGGGGATTGTTTGGAAGTGTTGAAGATGTGCCATTAAAAGAATTCAGAGCACAATTTGAAACTAATTTCTTTGGAATAATAAGCATAATTCAAAAAGTTGCACCAGTTATGAGAAAACAAAAATCAGGAGTAATTGTAAATATCAGCTCAGTTGCAGGAAGAATTGGTTTTCCAGGATCACCGGCATACATTAGCTCAAAGTTTGCATTGGAGGGATTATCTGAATCGTTAAGATATGAGTTAGGACAGTTTGGAGTCAAAGTGATCATTATCGAACCAGGTGTGATAAAGTCAAACTTTTTCTCATCTATGAAGATTGCAGAGCCTAAACCAGATTCGCCCTACAAAGAAATTACTGAAAAGGTGATCACGGGGGTAAAGATGATGGCAGAGCTTGGAACTCCCCCATCAGAAGTATCTACTACCATTTTAAAGGCGATTAAAGAAAAAGACCCAAGGCCAAGATATGTAGTAGGAAATGATGCTCAGATGTTTTTGGAAGCAAAAAAGGCAAAAACAGATACAGAATTTGAAAATTATCTCAAAAAGGAACTGTTTAGCTAAATACCAAACTTGAAAATAAGTCATGTTTTTTTAAACATGTAGAATCAAGATTGCATTTATTTTTGATTCAATGTAGAAACGGAGCACTACAAAGATAACGCCATTTTCAGATACCAATATTCGGTAATTAGTATGACAATTACAATCAGTACGGCAATACGGATTACAACAAGTTTGTTCAATATGTTTTTCAAAAATTCATTGTTACTTGGATCTGCTTTAATTTGTAATCGGATCTTAAGACCAACAACGATTAGTTACGTGGTGAGAGATCCTATGAATAATGATTAGTGTTATTGTGACATGGTATTTAGATCTCACTGAGAAATTATATGAATCAATTCTACGCGAGTGTTTTAAGTAAATCATATCATAACAAAATGTAATTCATACGGTGGAGTCATTTGCTTAACCCGACCAAGTTAGCATCCCACAGGGATTGGGCAATTGCCCATCCTTTCATATTTTTGATAATATTTCAAACCGCTGATGATTTGCGTGAATAAATCATTCATTTTGCTTTTATGTACATTTTGTAATTACAACATATGTCTAATCAAGATAACCAAAAAATATCCAATATTCCATGGGAGGAATTTCGAGGACTATCATGGATTTTTTACGAGGACTCTACATTGTGGGTTTGAAAAAACCTGCAACTTTTATTCTTACAAAACATCAGAAAAACTTTTCAATAGATGGTATTGATTTCATAAGTCATGGAATATTTTATGATCTTATTATGGTGATTTCTTTTGATTTTTGCAAACATAATAAAATCACGGAAACGTATGATACAGCATACCCAAGTACATCGTATTAACACCCTACGTTTCCGTTCGTTGCACCAAACCAAATTTCAATACAGCGTTATTATTGCAATAAAATCTTAAACAGATAACATGATTATCAAAGTTGATTTTTTTTAAATATTGCATATTACTTCCAAGGATTAGATTCATCTTCCCAATATTCTGCACCCTTGTCATCCTTTCGTTTTGATTTACTTTTTTTATAAATTCCATAAGACATTCATCAGAACAATAAGTAATTTCCATTACAGATTTGACTTGTCCATTATGACTTTCAGGATAGTTCAATATTTGTCTGAAATTATTGAAATAAGACTGTCTTTTGAATCCTCTTCGTTTATTTTGTATACGGGTTGTAAGACTTGCATATAATCACTAGGTATTTTTTTGCTATAATCAGTCAGTATACATTGTAGACCAAATAGAAAAAACCAACTTGGTTCATACTTACCTCTTAAAAATAAAAAAATGATGAATTGAGAACTTTTGATTGTTTATTCTACATTTATCCTAGTGGTCTTTGGTTGGGGGGTAGGCTTTTCCTTTGGAAGCTCCACTGTCAGAACTCCGTTATTTAGATTGGCCTTGACATCTGAGGATTTCACTTTGTCTGGAAGAGACATTCTTCTGTGAATTGACACCTCACTGTGCTCTTTTCTTATGTATTTCTTCTTCTTCTCTTCATCTGATTCCTTGTGTTCAGCTGAGATGTCTATGTAGTCATCACCGACATCTAGTTTGATCTCTTCTTTTTTCATTCGGGGCATGTCTGCTGTAACTACAAATTTGTCTCCTTCATCTACCAGATCACATGCTGTTGTTAATGACTCGGACATTTGGCGAAATGACTTTACTCCCGTAAATGATGGTGTAAATACATGTTCAAAGTCTCTCTTAAAGTTGTCAAAAACCCTGTCTAGTTCATCGAATCCTGAACGCCAGAATGGAACTAGTTCTTTTTTTTCATTGTCTTTATTGTTGATAGTCATTGGTAATAGTATATCAAAAAAGAAATTTCTACATTTTGTAGATTTTCAGTTTTGATAATGATCACTAGTCTGATTCTCAAATTCTAGTTTTAAAAGCAACCCTGAAAATTGATGTTGTGATAATATTAGATATACGATATGCGAAGTTATCTAAACTTCTGAAATATTGTATGTTTTATTTCATGAGATCTTTTTCAATATTAGACAGTAAATTTTCAAGAATACTAATTAAATAATTTTAAGTTGAATGCTCTTTAAGCCATCTGCCAACCTCTGGCCATAGTTTTTTGTGAGCAGTCTTGCTTATGCATAATCCTACATGCCCCGTTGAAAACTCCAGAGTTTTCTTGTTGGTGCTTGAAATTACTTCTGTGATTGTCCTGCTTGATTCTGCTGAAACAAGATCATCATTTGTTCCAACTATGTTCAATACAGGCATTGTGATTTTTTTCAGATCAACAGGTTTTCCTCCTAGCATCATTTTATTTTGGATGAGCAGGTTATTTTTGTAGATGTCATTTATGATCTGCTCAAATGCCTTCCCAATTATTGGGACGCTGTCATAAAGCCAAGATTCCACTGCAAAAAACTGCGTAATTTCCTTTACGCTTCTGGGCTGGCTAAAGTAAAATTGGTATTTCAAGACTGCCTCCAATGGATTGCGAAGTATGAATGCAATGTTTAGAAAGGATGATGGTATGTTTCCAAAAGTATCTACAAATTGTGTGATATCCAGAGTCTTAAGCCACAATTCCAAAACTGTGGGAGATTTTCCAAAATCAGACGGAGTTGCATGCAAAATTAAATTTTTAACATTTTCAGGATTCTGTGCAGAATAGATGAGAGATAAGATTCCTCCCCAGCAATATCCAAAAAGGTTAACATTTCTAGAGCCTGTAATTTCCTCTACCTTATCTACTGCATTTTCAAGATAGTCGTGCGCATAGCTTGCAAGTGACATATTTTCCTCCTTAGTTGTAGGCATTCTCCAGTCTGTGGCATAGACATCAAATCCCAATTGCTGAAAGTGTTTGATTATGCTTGTTTCTGGAAGTAGATCCAAAATGTAGTGTCTGTTGATTAAAGAACCTACAACAAGAATGGGTGTTTTGAATTTTTGAGGCGAATCTGTTTTGTAGTGATGAACCTCAAATTTTCCCTTCATTGGAATTACCTCAGATGGTGTTCGATTAACCGCATCTCGGATAGGTTCTAGCATGTGATCATAATTGTTTATCATAGTTTCAAAGTGTCTGTACAATTTGTCATGGTGTACCAATGGTGCAAATTCAGTGTACGAACCAATAAAATCAGACAGTGATTTTGAAAAGTCTGTTTTTTTCAAATTGTTTTTTATCTCTGTATCAAAAACAGTCCTAATTTCATCTTGAATCTTTTTGCCAGTCGGCTCCTCTAAATTGGAAATAGAATTTGTTGCTTTAGACCATGAATGAAATAGAGCTGAACAGTACTGCATTTGAAAATTTAATGATTTTCTGATAAAATCATTGTAAAGAGCAAACACATCGGAAGGCATACTAGAATTTTTCAATTCTCATATTATCAAAAATTATCATATAACGTTATGCCTCATTTCCAAATTTGGCTTTCATTTAATAATTTAATTATCCAAATTCTTGCAGAATATCAATTGCAGGGAACATCAAATACGTTATGGCACTCATTAACAGCAGAGCAGGTTACAACCATGCTGGATGTTGATTCAGAACATGGACTAACTGAAAATGAGGCAAGTAGTAGACTGCAAAAATTTGGCGAAAATACAATATCTGTAAAAAAGGAAAAAAGTTCTCTAGCGTCATTTCTTTTACAATTCAAACAACCACTTGTTTTGATTCTCATTATAGCTGGTTCCATAACTGCGATGTTACAAGAGTGGGTAGATACGGGAGTGATATTTGGAGTGGTCATAGCCAATGCAGTAATTGGTTTTATTCAGGAACGCAAAGCAAGCAATGCCATTCAGGCTCTTGCACAGATTGTAAAAAGTGAGAATGTGGTTGTAAGGGATGGCGAAAAAACCCGACTGATATCAAGATATGTTGTTCCAGGTGATGTAGTGCAACTTCGTTCTGGAGACAAAATCCCAGCTGATATGCGTCTAGTGCACACAAAGGATCTGAAAATTGACGAGTCTGTTTTAACTGGAGAATCAATCTCCGTCCAAAAACAGACTGGGATTTATCCATCAACCACGATTCTAGCAGAACGAAAAAACATGACGTATGGTGGAACTCTGGTCACCAATGGTTATGGAATTGGGATAGTTGTATTGACTGGGAATTACACTGAAACGGGTAAAATATCTCAAACAATGCGTAAAGCTACGGAGCTTGAGACTCCTCTAACCAAAAAAATCTCGCATTTTAGCAAAAATCTTCTTTTTGTCATACTTGGCTTGTCTGCTTTGACGTTTGGTTTTGGAATCCTAGTTGTCCAAAGACCCGCATCTGAGCTATTCATGGAAGTGGTTGCCCTGTCAGTATCTGTAATCCCAGAAGGATTACCAGCTGCCATGACCATAACTCTTGCCATAGGCGTAGGATACATGGCAAAAAGAAACGCCATAATAAGAAAACTTCCCGCAGTGGAAACTCTTGGCAGTACTACGATAATTTGTTCAGACAAGACAGGAACTATTACAGAAAATCAGATGACGGTAAGCAAAATACATGCAGGTGGAAAATCCTTTGAAGTATCTGGAACTGGATTTCAACCAACAGGTGAAATCAAACATGAACAGAATAGCATCAATCTTAATGAACATCAAACACTCAAAGAGTGTCTCATTGCAGGATTGTTATGCAATGATTCAGATTTAATTCAAAAAGAAAATCATTGGGAGGCAAAAGGGGATCCTACTGAAGTTGCGTTAATCACGGCAGCTCACAAAGCAAACCTCAAACAAACTTTGGCAGAATCACTTTACAGAATGGATGTGATTCCATTTGAGTCTCACCTCCAGTTTATGGCTACCATGCATGATGATAATGGCGATAAAATAGTATACGTCAAGGGCTCTGTTGAAAAGATTCTGGAAATGTCATCGCATCAATGGATAGATTCCACAGGACCTGAAAACCTAACAGAGACTAGTATTTCAAAATTAGATAAAATTGCAGATAATATGGCATCCGAAGGCCTGCGAGTCTTGGCATTTGCAAAAAAGAAAATAACAAATGAAAATCATAAAATTGAAATTTCTGATGTAAACAGCGGTTTAATTTTTTTAGGCTTTCAAGCCATGCTGGATCCTCCAAGACCAGAAGTAATTGAAGCGATTAGAGAATGCCAAAATGCTGGAATACGTGTCAAGATGATTACGGGAGATAATCTGAAGACAGCAATCAGCATAGGTAGACAGATTGGTCTGAATCAACAGTTGAATGAAAGTCATCGGGACATAGTGGCAATTACTGGAAAAGAGTTGGAACAGTACTCAGATGACAGTCTAGTGGAAATTGCAGATAGAACAGATGTGTTTGCAAGGGTATTGCCTGAACAAAAATTTCTGCTGGTAAAGGCATTGCAATCCAAAGGCAATGTAGTTGCCATGACCGGTGATGGAGTTAATGATGCACCTGCATTAAAACAGGCAGATATTGGAATTGCAATGGGCATTTCAGGAACAGAGGTTGCAAAGGAGGCATCTGATGTGATTTTGACTGATGACAACTTTGCATCAATCAAGGCAGCAGTTGAAGAGGGGAGACGAATTCTTGATACTTTGATCAAGTTCATTGCTTGGACACTTCCTACAAACTTTGGGGAAGGATTGGTAATACTGGCATCCATTTTCACAAGTATGCTGATGCCTATTCTTCCTGTTCAGATTTTATGGATTAACATGACTACTGCTCTAGCATTGGGAATGATGTTAATCTTTGAGCCAAAGGAATCAGACATCATGAAGCGCCCTCCCAGAAAACCACGCTCCCCAATTCTTACCAAGGATTTGATAGTTCAGATAATTATTGTAAGTGCATGCATTTTGATCTCAGTTTATGGCTTGTTTGAGTGGACAATAAAGGATGGTGCTTCCATAGATGAGGCAAGAACAGTTGCAGTAAACACAATTGTCATGATAGAAATATTTTATCTGATTAACTGTAGGTCTCTGACCAAATCAGTTTTGGGAATTGGGTTTTTTTCAAACAAGTTTATTTTTCTTGGAATTGGAATCATGGTTCTATTGCAGATTGCTTTCACATACGTCCCAGCAATGAATGAAGTTTTTCATAGTCATCCAATTGAAATGGATTCTTGGTTGAAAATAATTGGAGTTTCCTTTGCCATATTTTTAATAATTGAAATAAAAAAACTCATCAGCATCAAATTAAATGTGATTTAAAAGATACAATAGTGTTTTAAATTATTCATATTACTTTCATTGGTAAAAATAAAATTCAAATGGTAATACTGTATGCTAATTAAATATATAATGTTATAAATTTAGAAATGGATTTTCTTTTTTTATGTATTTTTTAAAGATTAAGTGAGGAAGAAATGTGTATTGATTATCAGATTCTCATCCGAGAAATTCTATTCTGTCCGACTGTAGAGTCATACAAATATCCCAAGGAGTAATCACCTGATCCTCATACATGATATAAGGATGCATCATGGCGTACATGCTTTTTGAAATTTCTGCCAAATTCACATCTTTGGAAACTTTCTTGATCTTTTCAAGTGTAAATGATTCTTCAAATCTACGTTCCAAGAACTTTACATTTCTAAAAAAATCATACTCTTGCGCTATGCTCTGAATTAGCAGACGATCACTGATGAAATAATCTGTGTCTTTTAGAAGCAGCTTTCTTGTGTTTTTTTCTAGCATCAAACCGATGATTTCTTTTATTGTGTTATCCCTATCAAAAGTAATAATTTCTTTTTTGGGCAATTCAGAAATCGTCAAATCAGTTACACAGTTGGCTCCTATCTCTAGTAGTTTTCTTCCAGAAATTGCAGAATAACCTCCCAAGTTATTTGGCATAATGGAAAATGCACGTCTGGTATTTTTCCAGGTATTAAGAAGTTCTCCCAATGTGGAGGTATCAGATAAAATTATGAGATTTTTGTCTGTAATCTGTTCAACAGTGAAATTATCAAAGAAATTTGAAGAGGGATCTTTGAAAACATTTTCGATTATTTCTTTTCCTCCAATTAGTCCAATTGGCTTCTCATTTTCTTCTGTCACTACAAGAGAGTCTGTAAAAGATTCCAGATAATGAATCAACATGCTTGTTGCAATCCATACTTCATTTTCCTTTCTTATGCTTACTGCAGGGGTAGAATTGTAAGACAATGGAATTAGTTCTTTTATTGTCTTGTTTGTAATTGTCAAGTTTGTAATCCAGTTATTTCAAGCGTCTGTAAATCTCTTTGAATTCTTTTGAAAGATTGTATGAAATATTTAGTATATGTGTAAATTGATTCATTGAGGTCATACCATTGCCTATCTGTCTTAGGATAGTCAAAGCCTTTTGAGGAGATGTTGTAGATGGTGGTTTCTGACCTGACCATGTTTTAAAAGAGTCTTCTACATCCAAACAGAAATTTAATACAAATTCTTTTAATTTTGGATTTTGTTCTAGTTTTTCTTTTCCTAGAAATGCTTTGGCTATAACCTGAAATTCATTTTGTCTATCCGCATATAATAATTTGAGAGATTTTTGTATTTTTTCTTCAGTGTATTGGGGGGATTTTAACATGTACATTCCTTTTAGATCCATGATTCTAACTATATCAATTTAGAATTAAATCAATCTAAGATTATCATATTTGAAAATATGAAGTTTTTGAACATACATGTAGGTATCATGAACATGATGACATGAAAGGGAAAATAATAATTGCCATTGTCTAGCAAATTCATTTTGTAGGATATATGATCAAATAATGAAGAAACAAAAATCCAATTCATCAAATAACAGGAAATCATTTGTCTTTTCTTGCTAAAAAATCCATAAACAGATCTCCCTCATATTCTATATGATCATCAATGACCTTAGTTTCAATATTCTCTAGAAACTGATTGTATACAGTTTCACGTTCATGCTTTAGTGGAGGAGAGCAGAAACACATCTCAGACCATTGGATTGTATTTTGTTCGGTTATCTTGGCACGCTTCATTGAATTTACAATCTCTTGTCCATCTGGCTTTTGATTTTGAATTGTTCCGTCAGTCAGTTTTTGATAAAATTCGCCTATTTTTTCTTCCATGTACCTAGCTTTGACTGAATAAATTGCCACGAATCTGTATTGTGTTGGATATTATTATTTTTAATTGATATTTTTTAATTTAGTGCAAAATCTTACGAAGTACAAACCAGATCTTATCTCAAGACCGTTATCTTTTGGAGATATATTACAAACATGATATTTCAATACAATTGAAAACATTTCACCATTCTTTTGTTGTAGATACCCATATTGACAAGGTATGGAATTTCTATACTGATTTACACCATTTAGAAATAATCACTCCCAAAAGATTGGATTTTAAGATAATTGAATCAAGCAGTAATAAGATAACACGGGGACAAACCGCTCATTTTTCAAGTAGGCTATTTACTAGAATGACCTGGAAAACCAAGATCACTGCCTGCAAACCATACACATATGTCGATGAAATGAGCAACATGATATTCAAACACTGGAAGCACACTCATGTTTTTGACAAGATAAATCAAAATCAGACCAAGATAACAGACAAAATTGAATTTGAACTACAGTATGGGTTTATTGGAAAAATGTTTGAATGGTATGCTATGGATAAACTCAAAAAAATCTTTGCGCATAGACAACAAGCAACAATTAACGCTTTGAGTAATCCTTGAACCAATTCATGAAAATGTAAATCTTGAGTTGAATCTAACATTATAACTCCGAAATAATTACAACTCTTGTGACAAAAGTTCTAGTGTACATCGCATCAAGCTTGGATGGATACATAGCAAGGGAAAATGGTGGAGTTGATTGGCTACCAGAAACTGCTGAATCTGGATATGACGCATTTTACAACTCAATAGATACCGTGATTATGGGCAAAACCACATACGACCAAGTACTAACTTTTGGAGAATATCCATACAAAGACAAAAAATCATTTGTTTTTACCAGTTCTGCTCAAAATAAAGATGAAAACATTGAATTTGTATCTGATGTTGAAAAATTTGTAAAAGATGGTTTTCCAGGTGCAGGAAAAAACATTTGGTTGGTCGGAGGAGCACAAATCATTGCATCTTTTCTTAATCAAAAGGCTGTAAACGAGATAATAATATCTGTCATTCCAGTTCTTTTAGGCAAAGGGATGCCTCTCTTCAAAGATATAGAAGATGAGATAAAACTTGAATTTGTTAAAACTGTAAAGTATGATCAATTAGTCGAATTGTACTACAAAATTTTAAAATAATCCTAGTTATTTTCAGATTCACGTATAAAAAAAATAGAAAAAAAGTTATGAAGATGTCTTGAGTGTCATCTTTTCAAGTTTTGACTCACTGGCAAGCTCATCTATTCCAGCTAAAACTCCACGAATTATTTCATCGCTAAAGTTAAAGACAGGTTTGTGGATTTTGTCGTCTTCATCGCGAAATGTTAGCTGGATCATCCTATCTGCTTTTTCGAATTTTGTCTTTTTGGATATGATATCTACCTGTTCTACTTGGTGTGCAGGAATTTTCATAGTACGATTATTTCCCATATCAAACACAAGACAGTTTTTTCCCTTTTGGTGTTCTAGTAACATATTTCCATCAGGAATTGACTTTTCCCATTTAGCGTATCCTTCTACATAGTCGCAAGGGTATTTTCTAGTATGACTTGATTGCCCTTTGATGAATGTATCTTGCAGATACTCCATTTGATCATTTAGATATGACCATAGGTTGTCTTCAAACCTTTTTGCAGTGTACAGTTTAGTGATTGTTGCTGCAATTCCCACTATCGGAATCACAAACAGTGGTGCTGATGTTGCCAAGTTTTTGCCCCACTCCCCAGTACCAATTACGACATCAAACGAGTTTGAGGTTCCTGACAGTGTGATGTCTGTGCTCCTTCTTGCACCGGATGCAGTGCGCAGTATGCCTGACTTTCTGGCTTGAATTAGATATGTGTGGGACTCTCCTGAGACATTTCTTGAAAATCCAACTTCAAACTTGTTCTCTGTTAGATAGTTTTCAATCCTTGTTGCTAGTCTTTCTAGGTCAATGTTTTTACCTACGAATTTTTTAGTTTTTGACATTTGAATAAGTTATTGTAAGTGTTATTTGGAAATTGAGTTTATGTTGTGGCATGCCTAGATAATTTGGAATTAAGAGAGGATATTTGGAATTTGATACCTCATGAGAGAGAAATTGGAAATTAACAAACCTACATTATGGAATATCCCGAAGCAATCTAACAATACAGAAAAAGATTGGAAACAAAACAAGCAGTGTATTGAAACTCCACAAAAAAACAATCGAGAAGATGACTGGGGCATCATGGCCAGAGGAGGTGATACAATATGATGAATGAAGAAAATTATGATGTTAAAATTACAGCTGAAAGTTACGATGAAATAGAATACCCAGAAAAAACCTCGCAGCAAAGAAAGGGGGCCTGACAAAAAACCTAGGACATACCGTCCAAACAGTATGAGCAATCTTGCACAATTTAAGGAAAGACTAGAAGCATTTGTACAAGACCTCAAAGATGTGAAAGGAGTTGACATTGCTGGAAGATCTGGCATTGGAAAGGCATTATTGATTTTAGGAATAGTGCTGGGTGTAGTATTTGGAGGAGTATTGTTGTACAACCATTACAAAAATGGAAAAGACAACGAAATAGAAAGCAGATAAAAATATTGGAAAGAGCAGTTTCTAGCTGTTTTTCCTGATATTTTTTAACAATTCGGATGCACCAAACTATCAATTCGGTTTCAGAAATTATCTTTTCGGTATCAATTCGGAGCAACAATCTATCAATTCGATAAAACATTCCGAAACTTTTCGAGAGTTTAATCTATGATGTCTATCAATTCGGTAATTTTTCCGAAACTACAAAAAAGATATTGATAAAATAATGATCATCAGAGGGGATAGATAAAAAAAAGAGTTTAGCTTACCAGTACTGCGCCTTTCATCCATGGATGTAAAGTACAGTAATAGTTGTATTCGCCAGAACTCTCAAAGGCATGTTGCCAGTCTGCACCTGCCTGAATAAATCCAGAATCAAATGCATTTTCCAATTCTGTTACAGTATGCACTACCATGTCATCATTGGTCCACGTTACTGCAGTGCCAGACTTTACCTGGACTGCAATTGGAGAATATGACTCTGTAATCTTTGGATTCCAAGAGTCCTTTACAATTGATACCTTGTCTGCATGCATGGCATGTTCTGTAGAAATCTTTGCAGCAGCAGAATCCAAGTCATCATATGTAATGATTTGAGGATCTTCTAATTTGTACAGTAAGTTTTCCTGCCATGGAATCATCGACTTGCTTCCTTTCATGTTACTAGGTTGTTCTAGTGACTTTAGATTAGAGTCATTTTCTAATACATCTAGAAATGCCATTGAGCCTCGTTCCTCCTGTATTCCGTGAACATGAAATAGATACCTACCTGCTTCTGACCACTTGGCCTCAATTATTGCAGTGTCTCCGTTTGCAATCAGATGGGTCTGTGCATAATGGGGCTCATTCCAAAGAATGCCGGATGGCCAGACCTTGAATATTGTACTGTGTACATGGAATGGAGATTGTAATACACCGCCGATTCCCATCACATAAAATCTTGCAAGCTCGTCTTCCACTACTTGAATCGGATTGTCCATGTATTGATTTGCATATCCGTTAATGGGATAGAATCTTGTGATTGTTGCAAGTGGATCTTCTGGGTCAAACTCGCTTAATACAAAGAGGTATTCCCTTGCAGGCTCCATAGTATGATGTACAGGATCTATTATCATTGCACCAAACATTCCCATTCTCACATGCTCTGTTGTCGGAAATGCATGGCAATGGTACATGAAGAATCCTGCCTCGTGTGCCTTGAATGAATACGTGTATTCCTCTCCAGGCTTTATCATTGGAAATACTCCGTCATTTGCAGAGTTGTGTGTTCCATGAAAGTGGATAGTGTGTGCATATGGAGTTTCGTTTACAAACTTTACAGTTACCTCATCACCCTCATCAAATCGTAACGTGGGTGCCGGAACTGTTCCGTTGTATGTCCAGACAGTTGCCTTTACTCCTTTTGATACTTCAATTTCTGCATCCTGCGCAATCAAAGTGTAGTTTCGTTTTTGCGGATTTGGGTTTTCAGCCATTGGATAAATGTCATTAATGGTAATTCCGGAAGTCATAACCTGTTGGTTTTCTGCTTGCGTTACAATATTGGAATCTGCCATGTCTATAAAGTAAAACACTGAAGCACCAACGCCGATTATCACTCCAATAACAATATACCAAATTGGCTTTATCGTACTAGTCATTAATTATTGTAATATCATCAAGGCATAAAAGCTAGTCAGCTGTTCAGCTTACCGATATGCCTAACCTGAGACCATCGTCTATGAACATCTGCACTACAGTGTTATCATGAAATCAATTCAAACCCAAAAACCCCAGAGCAACTGGGACAAGATGGTTCACGCACCATTCAAAAAGGTAGTCAAGTTTGATTTAATCTGCATGGGGATAGGTGTAGTGATTGGTGTGGGCGTAGGTGCATTCCTAGTATCAAGTCTCTAGGGATATCTTTTCTTTTTTATATTGATATACAAGAAATAATGTGATGAGTGCAACAAATCAGCTAAGAGCAGACCATGATCAAATCAGACGTCTAGAAAAAATTACGTTAAAGTGTTCAAAAGAATTAATGAATGGTACAGAAATACCATTTTCAGATATTGAAAAAATCACCGTCATAATCTCAGAATTCATAGATGCAATTCATTATGGTAGAGAGGAGGATTCTTACTTTCCATGCGTTGCAAGTTATGACACACTAAAAGAAAAAATCCATAAACTAATGGTAGAGCATGAGTTTGGCAGAAAGAGTGCAAGACAGATTACTCTGCATCTGAAAAGATGGAAAAACGGTGAGGATGCAAGAGAGCCAGTTGCAAGATTCTTGAAGGTATATTCTGTCTATTTGTTTGATCATCTCAACAAGGAAAACAAATTCTTTGATGAGGCAGAAGCGCAGATATTATCAAAAGAGGAAGAGGCAGAGATGTATGAGCAGTACAAATCAGTCATAGCCACAGTCAAAAAAGTAGAAGAGATGATTGCTGAAATTGATTGGCTGGAATCTAGGAATTGGTATCTAAAAAATAATCAAAAACACTCTAGTTTGTTAAAATAATAATTAGCTAATAGATTTGAATAGTAAATTTTCTGTGTTTAACCGATAAATCTAAAACGTATGATTTTTTTGTTCAGCTGTAATTGTGAAAATACAGCTGATTTTGTTACATGAGCTAATGAATAACCAAAACATAGCATAGACATGGAAAAATGTCCGAGGTGTTCAAACCAAATTATTGTTAGTAACACAAACGTAGCAGTAAATGTAGAACAGCCATGGAAAAAAGTTCAAGCAAAAATTTGCCTAGATTGTAACTTTATGGAGTTAT
>CAZDPM010000020.1:0-16409 GCA_964507355.1 uncultured Nitrosopumilaceae archaeon | reverse complement strand
GATTTTTTGTGGGTCTTCCTATTTCAAAATATGTTTGGTTTGATGGAAAATTTACTACGTTAGATAAAGCCAAGGTACCAATTACAACTCATGCAATTCATTATGGAACATCTGTTTTTGAAGGAATTCGAGCATATTGGAATGAAAAAAATCTTTTTATTTTTAGATTAGATGAGCATATTAAGAGATTTAGAAAATCAGGGCAATTTTATAATATTTCACTTAATTTTTCAGATAAAGTCATCAGTGACGCAATAATTGGAATTTGTGGGAAAAACAAAATAAAAAAATCTTGTTATATTAGACCATTTTATTTTGTAGGCGATTATGGAATAAACCTACATGTTACAGAAAAAGCACCAACTCATGTTGCAATTTTTACATTCCCGTTTGGAGACTTGTTTAGTAAAAATGGGATCACTGCAGGAGTTGTATCGTGGAGAAAATTCTCAGATATGTCAAATCCACCACAAGCAAAGATGGGAGGAAACTATCTTAATTCAATCATAGCAACACAAGAAGCTAAAAGGAGTGGTTATGATGAAGCAATTTTATTGGATCATAATGGGAATGTAAGTGAAGCACCTGGTGAAAATATTTTCATTGTAAGAGAAGGACAGTTGATTACACCACCATTATCATCTTCGGCTTTGAATGGAATTACACGTGATGCTATAATAAAAATTGCAAAAGATCTGGAAATAGATGTAACAGAAACTCACATAGCTAGAAGTGAATTAACAATTTCTGATGAAATTTTTCTTACGGGTACAGCAGCAGAAATTACACCGATAATTTCAATGAATGGTAAGAAAATTGGAGGTGGTAAACCCGGGGATATTACTAAAAAAATGATGAGAGCGTATGTAGACATAGTAATGAACAAAAACCAAAATTATTCCCATTGGTTAACAATGGTGTATTAAATGAAAATTGTTCAAATAGGTACAGGTGGATGGGGGAAAAATCATGTCAGAATACTATCACAATTAGGCGTTCTTTCCGCAGTTTGCGATGTAAAGGCTGAAAGAAGTAAAGAGTATGGTGAAAAATATTCAGTTAATCACTATAGTTCGTTGGATGATTTGATTAAATTTGAAGAATTTGATGGAGTTTTTATTGTAACACCAACTTCAACACATACAGAAATTACTACAAAATTACTTGAAGCCAAAAAACATGTGTTTGTGGAAAAGCCTATGACATACAAATCAGAAGATGGTCAAAAAATTACAGATATGGCAAAAAAGAATAACTTAATTCTAACCTGTGGCTACATTGAACGTTTTAATCCAGCTGTAGATAATGTGAAAAAATTTGTTAAAGAAAAAAAATATGGAGAACTAGTAATGCTTGAATTTCATAGAGAAAATAGAATGCCCCTACACATCAAAGATGTTGGAATCATTTATGATACATCTGTTCATGATATTGATACTGCAAATTGGTTGTTTGATGATATGCCTCATGTAGTTTTTGCAAGATCAGGTAGAATAAATCACGAACATGAAGATTTTGCAAGTATCATGTTAGGATATAAAAATGATAAAGTAGCAATTATTTCATCAAATTGGATTACACCAAAAAAAGTAAGGACATTTACAGCAGTGTGTACCGATGCAATAATTACATCTGATTTTATTTCACAGGAAATAAAAATAGAGAAAAAAGAAGAAACTGAAATTCCACGTAATGAAAAACAAGAGCCGTTATTATTAGAAATTCAAAGTTTTTTGGGGGCCATAGAAGGAAAAAATGATCTAGTTGTAAAATCACAGCAAGCAGTTAATGTAACAAAAATAGCTGAAGCTGCACTTTTATCTAGCCAAAAAGGAATACCTATCTATCTGGATTTAAAATGAACAAGACAATGATAGATATTTTAGCGTGTCCTATAGACAAAAATCACCCCTTAGAACTATATGAAATTACAGAAAAAAATAATGTTATTTTAGAAGGAGCATTATTTTGCGCTAAATGCTCTAGGTTTTATCCCATTATTGAAGAAATACCAATTATGTTACCTGATGAATTAAGAAATAAGGAACAAGAAATGGAATTTCTTACAAACAATAAGAAAAGTTTGCCTGAGAAAATTATCACTAAGGCAAACCCATGGCATTTGTGATATAGTTGGTTACTAACTTTATTTCAGAAAAAGCAAAGATCGGAGATAATGTCAAAATTTGGCATTTTTCATATATTGGAGATGATGTAGAGATTGGAGATAATGTCAAAATTGGTTCATTGGTACATATTGATTATAATGTAAAAATTGGTGAAAATACAAAGATAGAAGGACAAGCATACATTCCACCATTATCAAGAATTGGAAAAAATGTATTCATTGGACCTGCAGTAGTGTTAACAAATGATCCATATCCAATGTGTGACAAAATGATCGGAGTAACTATTGAAGATAACGCAGTGATTGGAGCACGAGCTGTCATTAAAGCAGGAGTGATTATCGGCAGGAACAGTGTTGTTGCAATGGGGGCAGTTGTAACAAGAGATGTTCCAGAAGATTCTGTAGTAATTGGGGTTCCAGCTACAATAAGATATACACGCAAAGAATATGATAAAAAACAAAGACAGTGGAAGGAAAGTTAGAATTTAATTTCTTTTTTAAATATCCAATTTTTTAATTTCGATAAAATCAGAATCCAAACTATTATCAAAAGTATTGCAATAATTGCTTTTAGTACAGATGTCAACAATAAATCAAAATTGCCATAACCAGTGATAGAAAAAGGACCCAAAATCATCACTAAAATTCCCCCACCAACAATTATCAAAACCCACATTACAAATAGAAATCCAAAAAGACCCATTTTCAAATGATTACCCTCATCATTAATGCAGTAATTATTGCAAGAATTCCTGAAAATATAGCAAGTTTGAAAATAGCATGACCAACTTGCTTCTCAGATAATGGTCCACCTGCAAGAATTAATCGTACTAGTGTAACAGGGGCAGTTTTATCACTAGTTGCCTTTAATTTGAAATCTTCAGTGTGCTCAACAGGCTTTCCTTTTATTTGCCTATGCTCTACAATTCGTTTCATGCTAGATAAAAACAAAAATGAGTTAATCACTGCAGGCAAAAGTGCAACAGCGGCAATAATTTCAACATGACCTACGATTGCAATTGCACCATACATTGCACCTAAAGCTAAAGCACCAGAATCTCCAGGAAATATTTTACTTGGAATTTTATGATATTTGAAAAATGCTAATGAAATAAAACCTAAAGGTAAACTAGCTATAGCTATTTCATAGTTTTGTAAAATAAATAATGCAATACTTAATGAAAAACTTGCAATTACCATAAAACCACTAGCTACTCCATTTAGTACATCAATAGAATTAATGGTATTACCAGTAATAGGAATCATGAAAATTATTAATCCAAGATAAAGAGCAGGTATTTGGACTGTACCAAATAATGGAAAAGATAGATTTGAGTCATATGCACCAAAGAAAATTATTGGTGTTGAAGCAAGCATTAAAGCAATTGGCTTAAACCATCCACCCATTACTTTTCTGTCATCTACATAACCAATTACAAATGCAATAAAACTAGTAAACATTATTGCAAGAATCTCATTAATTTGTAAAAACCCATACAAAATAAGTTCAGATATAATTATTCCGGCAATAATTGATGGGCCTCCGGGTCGTACTATCATTACATTTTCTTTTTTGTTCACATCTTTGACTGCAAGATTTCTTTTTTGCAAAAATTTGATCAGATATGGAGTTGTAAAAAAAACTGTAAAAAATGCGGCAACACATGAGATTATCGCAGGTACGATTAAGTCAGTCAATTATCTAACTTTACGTAACTCTGACTTTATGTTATCTGCGATGGTTGAACCAATTTTATCAATTTCAGCTAATTTGTTCACCGGGATTTTTGCTAAATCATCAAGGGTCTTAATTCCATGTTTACACAGTACTCTAGCCCTTACTCGTCCTACTCCTTTTACTTTGACTAAATCTAATAATTCCTCTCTAATTCCATAAGTTATTCGTCGTCTGAGATTCTCTAATTCATCAAGAAGATCTACACGTTCAACATGCTTTGAAATTTCTCTAAGACAATAGGTTAACCAGTCAGCAGTTTCAACCATTCTATGCATATCCCCAGACTCTATTCCAAGATTATCAGATAAGGCCAATTCAGACGATTCTGTAATCCAAGCCTGCAAAGCAAGTAAACTTCTAGAGCAGTCATATTCAGATATTGGCGCTAATAGCTCTGAAGAGTTATTTTCTATCATCAAACTTGCAGTTTCAAAGTCTTTATTTCTAAGAGAGAATTTAGGGAAAAATTCATCACAGTTTGAAATTAAATGCAAAAATCCAAAAGTATGTCTTCTTTCCTTGGATACATTTTCAATTGCATCTCTAAAGTAAGTTGCAGTAAGTGGATCAATATACAGCATTGAAGTCTTTTTTCCAAATTCTGTTGCAGCATATCTTTCACCTTTTTTAATGATTAAAAATGCATTAGTTAAAAATCGTAAGGAGATGTCAATTGCAAACTTTAGTGTTGCTTTTCTGGATTGTAATCCACCTAATGTTTGCAAAAAAAACTCTAAAATATTTTCTTTTTTAATTCCAGGACTAGTTACAATTACACTTAACACATGTGTTCTTAATGATTTGTCATCAGTAATTTTTGATGAAATTGGTTCTGGCTCTCCATGAATATAATATTTCATTAGATCATCACTATTTCCATTTCCAACAATTATTGATTCACCATAATCATCATATTGGGGTCTTCCTGCCCTTCCGCAAAGTTGTTTGTACTCTAAGATACTAATTGGTCTGTTTGCACCAACCTTTGCATTGTATCTATTGATATTAGAAATTACTACTCTTCTTGCAGGAAGATTCACACCAGCAGCTAATGTAGGAGTAGAAGATAATAATTTGATATTACCTTTACGAAATTCAGTTTCTATTGTTTGTCTGCAATTCTGATTTAACCCAGCATGATGAAATGCAACGCCTTTTTTTATCAGAGTTGCAAGTGTTTTTACTAATTCAGTATGTTCATTATTTGATAGTATTTTTTTTGAAATCTTTTCTAATTCTTCTGATTCATTTTTTTCTAAAAATTGAGAAATAATATCGGCGGCTTTTGTTGCAAGTGCTTTTGAACGTGTTCTAGTCTCTGCAAAAACTAAGGATTGACCCCCATTCCTTACTGATTGCACGCCTAAATCAATCGGAATACCACGAATGCTAGGCTCAACTTCAAATTTTTTACCGTCATTCATGATTACTCTTCCTGCATCATAGACTCCTTCAGATAGGGGTACAGGTCGCCAGTCATTCTTTACCAGAATACAATCAAGCCAGTTTGCAAGTTCATCAGAATTTGTTATTGTTGCACTAAGACCTAGAATTTGGGGTTTAGATTCCAATAGTTTTAGTTTTGTTAAGATCATCTCCAATGTCGGTCCTCTGCTTTCATCTCCAATAAGATGAATCTCATCTGCAATAACTAAACCAATCTCATCAATCCATTCGGCACCATGACGGATTATAGAGTCCATTTTCTCATTTGTTAAAACTAATACATTATTTTTTTCAATATTTTTTTCAATATTTTCAAAATCACCAGTTGATATACCCACTTTGATCTTTTTGCCTAAATCAATTTTTTCTAGTTTTTTAAATTCAATAAATTTTTCAGAAGCCAGTGCCCTCAAAGGACTAAGATAGATAACTTTACCATTATTTTTTGAGATATAGCTAATCATAGCTAGTATTGCTGTTAGAGTTTTTCCACTTGCAGTAGGTGCAGAAACCAGTATGCTTTTTCCATCAAGTAGTCCTGCATCAATACAATCAGCTTGGGGAGGATATAATTTAGAAAATCCTTCAGATTGTAAAAAATTAATTGCAGGTTTAAGAAGATCTAGTTTTTCTATTTTCATACTCGGTTATAATGACCGGGTTTTGATTCATAAATAGATGCTTCGCGGAGCATTCTTCGAATATAGGTTCGTGCTTCTTCCTCTGTGAATTTTTCTGTCTTTTCTAATTCTTTAACAAATGCCCTTTCTTCAACTGCAACTTTATTATCACCTTCCATTGATTTTAAAACATCCATAAACAACTGCATCTTTGATACTTCACTTCTTGGTCTTCCTTGTAAAACTCCAAGATCCACTTTACCCGTATTAACATCAACTCCTGCATCCTGAAGCATACTTTGAATCAGAAATATGGCTCGCTCAGCATCTTCTTCTTCTACTTTGTCTTTCATAAGTAATCTTGCTCTTGCAGTTGAGAGTCGAATAATTCCTTCTAGTTGTCTAGGTGTGACTGTAATCATTTCTTCAGATTCTACATTTCTCATTTGAAGATAGTATGCCAGAATTTTTTCTTCGGCTTCTTTTGTTAAATCAGGACTAGATCTTTTTGCATAGGAAAGATATTTTGTTAGAATATCTACATCGATCACAGAACGTTTGTCAGTTCCTTGAGGTGTATGTAATTCAATTATGTGTCTTGCAATTTTTTCGTCTTTTTCCCTTCCAGGAATATCACGTACTACAAAAATTAAGTCAAATCTAGTCAATAGTGGAATTGGTAGATTTACATTTTCTGTTATATTTTTGAAGGGATCATATTTTCCATACATTGGGTTTGCAGCTGCCAAAATTGATGTTCTTGCGTTTAAGGTAGCAACAATACCACCCTTAGCAATGCTTGCAGATTGCTGCTCCATAACTTCATGCAATGCACTTCTATCTTCAGGTTTCATCTTATCAAATTCATCAATACATACAAGACCTTGATCACCAAGTACAACAGCTCCTGCTTCTAACATCATAATTCCTGTTTTATCACGTACTACAGCTGCTGTAAGACCTGCTGCAGTTGAACCTCTACCTGATGTGTATAATCCTCTTGGAGCTATTCTTGCACAGAATTTTAACATCTCACTTTTTGCAGTACCAGGATCACCAACAAGAAATACATTGATGTCACCTCGAATCTTACTTCCATCACCAAGTAGTCTTTGAGTTGAACCGACAATCAATAGTAAAATAGCTTCTTTGATTAGAGATTGTCCTTGGATATGTGGTGCAAAAGAATCAATCAGTCTCTGGTATACATTAGGACTTTGAGAAAGTGTTCTAATCATATTTTCATCTTCTGGCGATACTTCTTCTCTCTCAATTTTACGTGAAGTTTTAGAACCACGGCCTCCTAAAAATTCAATATTGTTTCCTTCAATTCTTAATCGGTATAATCCACTATGTCCCCTAATTATTCCTGCAACAGCTTCTTGCTCTACTCTCACTATTCCTGTGAGAATAATTCTATCACCAGGTCTTGCATTATCTACAAGATCCTGCCTAATTGTAACATCAATGTAATGAGGTAATTGGCCGGGCGGAAGATCTTCTGGAAGTTCTTGTAATCTAAGAATTTGAAAGTCTATGAATTTACTAGCTTCAGGCTTTAATTCAAAATCCCTGTGCTTACAACTTGGATTATCACATACTATTGGAATTTTTACATCCATTCCTTTTAGTTGAATTACTTTTGTTTGATGTTCATCAGGACATACAAAGACCAATTCTTTTGCAAGAGGTTTTACTTCTGAGGCCCTAACAACCATACCTGAAACACTAGAGATGTTTCCAATAGTTTCAGCATTGATTTGTCTTAGACTTCTTTGAAGGGGATAATTTACAAGTCTTACACGAACTTCATCTTTGATTTTTTCTGCATAGTCAGGAAATCTAGTCTGAAGTGCTTCTTTGATTGCACGTGAAAATGCATTTAGAACTCTATCAGGATCTGTTGTAAAAATATGTTCAATTTCAGGTTCTATTACAAGATCATTATAATCAACAATGATGAATTTTGCATTCTTTGGCATCATTTCATCAATTTGTTCTACATACTTGTAACTTCCAGACTTGTCCTTGAATCTTGTTAGAAATTCTTTTACCTTATCAGATAATGCAGAGTCAGTAAAAGTACTAGTTTGAACTCTGCTCATTTAGATCTCCTCTGATTTGTTTTTCAAATTCTATACTATTATCATGAATTGTTTTAAAGAAAATATTTTCTTCAATTGTTAGTTTGTTGTATAATTCGGAATTAAGTTTTGTTGAATCTGCAATCTTTACGAGTTTTCCTCTTCGCATTCTAAATAATTCCAGCATCATGCTTTCAACATGATTAAAATCATCACGATTCAAGTCTCTCATTGATTCTTTTAATTTAATGTAAAAGTGAGGATCAAGTGTAGACATTTGATATTCACCGACCATCTTTTCTTTTGATAATGCCTGTTTTAGTTCAGTAATCATATCAGGTTTTTCAAGAGTGACAAGTTTGTTTTGTGCTAAAATTTTACTTATCCATAGAGGTAGATTCAAGATCTCGCCTTGGGTACCATTGATTTTAACGCCTGCAACATTGAATTTAATATCTTGATTTATGCTAACTTTAGCATCCTTTAGACCATATCCAATAGAATGTAATTTTTCCATCTTGTCTATTTCCATCGTAAGATCACTATCTATCCACAAGATCCTGATGTAATGGATCGATCAATTCTATTCACTATTTTGTTAGATCAATTGATCCTATTAATTTCGATTTATTAGTGGGAAATAGACCAGAAGATCACATGTTATCAACAGGCATGTGGGTAGAAAAATATCGTCCCTCAAAGCTTTCAGAGATAGTAAACCAAACAGAAATTATCGGTAGCCTAGAGGCGCTAATCAAAGACCCTACAGATATGCCACACCTAATGTTTTCAGGATCTGCCGGAGTTGGTAAAACAACTACTGCATTATGCATATCTAGACAAATTCTTGGGGAATACGCTAAAGACTACACGCTTGAGCTAAATGCCTCAGATGAGAGAGGAATAGGAATGGTTAGAGAAAAAGTAAAGAAATTTTCAAGATTTGCAGGAATGGTAGATGTTCCATTTAAGATAATTATTCTAGATGAGGCAGATGAAATGACGTCAGATGCACAAACTGCACTTAGACGAATAATAGAAGACACTGCAAAATATTGTAGATTTATCCTAATTGCAAACAATATCTCAAAAATCATTGATCCTATTCAAAGCAGATGTGCTACTTTCAAGTTTACATCTATTCCTGAAGAGGTTATGATTAATCATTTAGAAAGTATAGCTAAAAAAGAGAAAGTAAAAACCGATAAAAAAGGCCTCAAAGCAATTTACGATTATTCAGAAGGAGATCTAAGACATGCAATTAACCTAATGCAGGCAACTGCAAGCATAGGAGAGATTTCGGAAGACAGTGTAAAATCATCAGCTGGATTAACAAAAACAAGTGATGTGGATAGTGTTCTAACAATGGCATTATCTGGAAAGATAGTAGAGGCCAGAGAGAAGATGATTGAATTAACTAAAGTATATGGAATGTCAGAATCAGATTTTCTAAAATACCTAAATTCTGCAGTATTCAAAACAAAACATGAAAAAATGTCAGATATTTTAAAAGTGATTGCAAAATATGATTATAGAATTTTAGTTGGTGCAAATCCAGAGATTCAGTTAACAGCTTTGTTAGCTGAGCTAGGTAAATTAGAAAAATAAAAACGCAGAGAGAGGGATTTGAACCCCCGGGTGCTTGCGCACACAGGCTCTCAAGGCCCGCGCCCTACCGAGCTAGGCGACCTCTGCAAGAAGTGATGAATAACAGTGATTAAAATTTGTTGAGTATTGAAAATAAAATCAGAGAAAAATAAGAAAAAAGAAATTAATTTCTTTAATCGTGTGCGTGTGGGTTTCCGCCACCGGTCATTTTAACAAATGTACCAGCTGCTTTCTCATGCCACTCCAAGTTTGCTTGTTCAATTCGAATAGCACCTGTAGGACATATTTCCTGACAAGCCATACAAACTGTACAATCATGTTCTCGAATTGGTTGTGATTTGTCAGTGTAATCAAGTCGTTCATCTTGTTCAGTTTTTCCAGTACCTTCAAAGACTTTACCAACTACATCTTTAGCTGGAATATCTTGTTCGGTTCTATACCACTGAAATGTTTGAACTGGACATACACTCATGCATGATCCAGCTGCAATACAAGAATCCCAATCGACTGCAACTGTTGTCCCATGAATACCAAGAGGAACTTGTTCCTCTCCACGTGCTTCATAAGCAGCTTTTACATCTTCATTTGAAAATGCTGCGCCATCTGAATTTCCTTCGCCCCAAATCCAGTGAAAGTTCTCGCCATCTCCATGACTAGTTTTTCCAACTGGTTTTCCTTCGTGACAAAAGTCTTCAGGTATTACTAAATCGGCCATACAAAATAGTGATCAGAATATTATTTAAAGCTAGACAAAATTAGTCGAGACTAAATTATAATAGTTAATTTTCTGCAATATTTTAAGTAAAAATATGAAATTATAATAAAGAAAATGAAATAAAAAAATTTAATCGTGTGCGTGTGGATTGGCAGAGCCTGCTTCCATTTTCACATAAGTTCCTGCTGCTTTTTCATGAGCTTCCAAGTTTGATTGATCAACTTTGATAGCTTGAGGAGGACAAACAGAAACGCATGCCATACACCATATACAATCATGCTCTCGGATTGGATCGGCTTTATCAGTAAGATCTTTGCGTTCTTCTTTAACAGAACTTCCAGTTCCTGCAAAAGTCGCAGTTATTGCTTCAGTATTTGGAATGTCTTTTTCTGTTCTGTACCATTGAAAAACCTGTACTGGACATGCTTCAATACATGCACCATCTGCAACACAAGAATCCCAATCAACTGCAACCATTGTACCGCTAACACCTAGTGGAACTTGTTTCTCGGTACGAGCTGTATATGCTGCTACAACATCTGCATCTGCAAATGCTTCAGCTTGTGATCCATCAGTATTTTTTGTTTTACCAGGACCCCAAACCCAGTGAAAGTTTTGGCCGTCTGAATGACTAATTTTTCCAATTGGTTTCAATCCTTCTGGGAAATTTTCTGCTATTGGCATAGATCAAGTTTCATTGAGATATTATTTAAAGCTAGACAAAATTAGTTGAGACTAAACTTGGCTATAATAAAAGAACTATGCTCAATTTTATTTTAAATTTCCTTACGTTCATATCGTTTGAAGAATAATTACAACAAATGGATATTATCAAGAATGATGTATACAGAGGGCCAAACATCGGGGTGTACATTAACACAAATGATGATTTTCTTTTGCTTCCTATGGGCTTTGCCCAAACTAAAGCTGAAAAACTTGCAGGGTATCTAAAAACTGAAATTATTTATTCTTCTATTGCAAATACTCGTCTTTTGGGTGCACTAATGGTAATGAACAACAATGGAATTTTACTTCCAAAAACAGCATACATAGATGAATATGAATTTCTAAAAAAAGAAACTAAGATGGAAATTGGTGTGTTAGATTCAAAATATTCTGCACTAGGAAATGTGATTTGTGCAAATGATAAAGGAGCTATTGTATCACCCTGGTTATCAAAAGAAGACTGTAAGACAATTGAAGAAGTGTTAGGAGTAGAAGTGTTGCAAAAAAGAATTGCGGGTTTTAATCAAACAGGAGCAGTAATGGTTGCAAACAATTCAGGAGCTGCAATACACCCAGAGGCCGATGAAGAAGATATGAAGACATTTGCAAATGTGATGGGTGTAAAAATAGAGCCAACTACCATCAACAGTGGTATTCCATATGTTATGTCAGGAATTGTAGTAAATAATCACACAGTAGTGGTTGGATCCATGACTAGTGGTCCGGAAATCATGATGTTAACTAGGGCTTTTCTAAATTAAGAATCGATTTGGGATCATCAGTAAGCTTTTCAATTTCAATTTGAGACTCTGTACCATCTTGCATGTTTCGTAAAACAACTTTACTTTGTTCTAACTCTTTTGGAGCTACAATAATACAGTATTTTGATTCAGATGCTTGCTCAATTTGCTTTTTTAAATTTTTTCCAGACAGATCAATCTCAGTTGAGATATTGTTTAGTCGTAGTAGTGATGCGATACTCATTGCAACCTTTTGCATGTCTTCATTAATGTACAAAACTGAAATGCGTGTTTGTTTTGTTTTTGGGGTAATTTCTTGGTCTTGCATTGTAAGTATGATTCTCTCTACTCCTCCTGCAACACCTGCAGCTCCAATGTCTTCTCTTCCAAACGCTTTTGTCAAAGAATCATATCTACCTCCACCAGCCAAAGCACCCAATTTTGAATTTTTGTCAAATACCTCAAAGACCATTCCGGAATAGTAA
This sequence comes from uncultured Nitrosopumilaceae archaeon, assembly GCA_964507355.1. Classification (GTDB taxonomy): domain Archaea; phylum Thermoproteota; class Nitrososphaeria; order Nitrososphaerales; family Nitrosopumilaceae; genus Nitrosarchaeum. The sequence goes on along the minus strand of CAZDPM010000020.1, from coordinate 4,119 downwards.
TCCAATCCCCTCACTATACCAAAATTGATGCGTATGTTTGCAACGCCTCTGTTTTCTAGGGAGTCAAACAATTTTTTTAGTTCATCCCATGACTGTAATTTTGATGTGTCAAATTTGGATTCTACTTCTAAAATAGCTCCTTTGATTTGTGAAAATTCAAGAACTTTTTCTAGTTTATCAACATCGTATCTATCTTTGAATTCATTTAGAATTTCTTGCTTTGATTTTTTTTGTATTTTATCAATTGCCCTAAGCATATCGGATACTAGAACCGTGTCTTTGGAATCAAATGTTTGATTGATAAATGATTCAACTAGATTTCTGTGATTGATATCTATTGTAATATCTTTGAGTAGTAATGAATCAAACAATCTAGATGTCAATTCAATAATTTCAGCATCAGACTCTAATCCAGGTTTGCCATAAATCTCTACATCCCATTGATGAAAATAACGATATCGTCCCTTTTGAGGTTCATCATATCTAAACACTCCACCAAATGCAGATATTTTTGCAGGTAGTCTCATAGATTTTTGCAAAGAAGCGTATCTTGTCAGACCTACAGTAAAATCAAATCGTAGTGCCACTTCTCTATCTCCTTTGTCTTTAAAATAATAAATTTCATCTCTAATTGCAGGCCCTGACTTTGTTTCTAAAACAGACAGTAATTCAATTGGAGAAGGATCCATAAATGAAAATCCATAAAGATTTGATAATTTTTTAAAATGCTCACGAATATGCTCAATGCTTGCGTTTTCCTTTTCCTCAAAGTCTTTCATTCCACGCGGTAGTTCCAAGGTGATTAGGTGTTAAATGATTTAGATATTACTCTAACTATGCAGAATTAGGCAGTTTTTGAATAGTTGATTTTGTGTTGATCTCAAGTCAGCTGTTTTGTATGCAAATACGGTAAATCTTTGCATGAAGTAATTGTATAATGGCATTGGAACAGAAAAACGGTGGACCATACTCCAAAGACGAGCGTGAAAAGCGGCAAAACGAAGTCTTTAGGTTGCACTTTGAGTTTGGATACTCTGCTGTAAAGATTGCAGAGTTGATGAAGATTAATCGCAACACGATTAATGCAGATATCAAATACTGGTACTCTAACATCAAAGATGAGCTAAAGCAGGACAGCGAGGATCTTATCTTAAGGCAGATGGGAAGACTGGAAGCCCAAAGAACCAGAATAATAGAAAACATTACTGAAAAGAAAATTGATGATATACGATACGAAAAGATGCTGCTTGAGATTGATGGAAAAATAAACAACATGTTGTTGCGGATAAATCCAGTCAAAGTCACATCAGAGATTAACGAAGATTTGATAAAAGATATTATTTTGTTTTTAATAGTTAAACATAGAAACCATGATCTAAAAAAAGAAAATATACTAAGTGAAACTATCAACATGCAGCAATGCACAACTATGCAAGCTCAAGTTATATTTTCACAAATTGAGAATTTAGGATTGGAATGTTGTAGAAAATTTAGATCAGGTGAATTTGTATATGATTTGTTGGAATTTGCATATTTACGCAGATATGTATTGACAGGGGATGAATTTATAGTTAAGGTACATGCACTGTACATTTTAGAAATTCATAATAAAGAAGAGAGATTAAGATTAGGTAAAAAATATGCAGAAAAATATGGTAGTAAAGAAAGATGGGCAGATGAGATATTTGCAGAATATGATGAAGATAAAAACAAAATAATGCAAAAGTATGCAGAGACATCAAGTACTATAGTAGCAGAAGCTTTGGAAAATTTATCAAATTATGAACGTGGTAATGAATACATAAAATACATCAATGTCTTTTTTGGAAAAGAACAGATGAATAGATTTGAAGAATATTTAGAATAATAGTTCCAAAATCAAAAGAGAAAAAGACTCTATGAGAGCAAAGACGGCCAACATGTTTTATCATCAAAACAAATCAGTTTGATACAAAATTTATTGTAAATATTTAGATTCCATACATTACAAATAGAAACTACGAATAGTTTTATCCACTAAAAACACAATCAAATTATTGAGATCAGAAAAGATAGAGGTTTCAGAAACAAAAATTCCTCTAGTATCATTTTTCATTGCACTGGTTGGTGTCACATTATCTATGTGGGGTGCAAGCTGGGACATTACATCTCATTTACTGAGAATCCCTGAGACGTTTTTTACTCCTTCACATGGAATTTTGTATTTAGGAGTGGGAATTAGCCTAGTTAGCGCAATGGTGAGTTTAGTTATGCTCAGGATAAAAAAACAGAAAAGAGAGTCCTTTGCGTTTGGCTCAAAACTTGTCATTGCAGGTTCACTGTTACAGATAATTGCAGGTCCAGGGGATTTTTATTGGCACGAATTATTTGGGATAGATGGCCTGCTTAGTCCAACACATCTGATACTTGCTTTGGGAATAATGATTGTCTCAATAGGTGCCGTCATTGGTTTTGCAAGAATACATTCTCATATTGTTGAAAAAAATAGTTTTGTGAAATTTATTTTGCCAGTAGCATTTGGGGTTTTTTGGTTTAGCGTAATGTGGATCATCTTTTTGTTTGTCCTGCCAATCTCAGAGGGAGACACTCACAACTTTAATCCTGATCCATACGTTGCAATAGTGTTAAGTTTTGTTGCATTGCCTTTCACATTTTCATTAGTATTTTGGTCAATATCAAAGATATTCAATAGGTTTGGGGTTGCAAGTGTATCTGCACTTGTGTTTATCATAATGAATGTAACATCAAACATAATTACATCAGAAAATCTTTTGATTTACCTGCCATGGTTTGCAGCACCCATGATTAGCGCTGTACTTGCAGACTATGTACTAAGTAAAAATGCAAAATCAAAGATTATTCAAAGACACGGTGAGAAAATATCAGGAGCAATTTTAGGGTCTATGTTTTTCGTGTTCTGCTTTCCAATGCTGTCGATGACTTTTTTGGATATTTACTTGTTTAATGACGTTTTTCCATATGACGTATTGCCTACTTCATCAGATACAGTATTTCAAAGTTGGATGATGACTGTTATTCCGGGAGCAATAGCAGGAATGCTTGGGATGATGTTTGCATCAAAAAAGCTAACCCGAATTTCTAATATCAACATGACTGAAAAATCTAAAATTTAAGTCATGTTGTTGTAAACGATATTACTTTATTTTGATGGAATTATCATTTGCTGAAACTAGACATTTCAAGATCAATCAAGCAACTAATAATATACGAGGAAAGGTTGCATTAATTGCATCATCTAATACTTTCTAGAGGAATTAGCAAAATAATTGACCAAGAATTCATAAAATCAATAAGATGCAATCTTATTTTAAGACAGTAAGATTTCTGTTGATGACTGACATCATAAAGTTCAAAAAAATCAAACACTTGATTATAATGTAAACTATTACATCATGAAAATATGAAAAAACTAAATATCAATAAAGAATCTATGCCCAGGCGATCATCTGTCGTGACAGAGTATGATAGTATCTTAGAAGGGACTGGGATTGCGTTTCAAATAACTTGGCATTGTATCCCAATGACTGAATTTCAGCACACAGTGATTCCAACAATTCCTTTTCAGATGGTTTTTGTTGACGAATCCATGTAGGTTTTGAATGTTTTAGATCGCTAGTTGATCGCGCATTATTCATTATGCATGCACCTCATTTGTAAGAATCCTGTTTGCCATTGTTGTTAGTCTTTTTAGGTTAGTTTTCTCGTACTGGACAATTTTGCAGAGTGTGTGATAGTATGCAATTTTAGTGTCAAGTAGTAATGAATTTTGAGCCATTTTCAATAGTCCTCCTCAAAGAGCATCCAGGATAATCCCATCAGATCCTCTGCACGGTATTGATTGTTTTGCAAGATCTTTGACACTTCTTTTACAGGCTCTCTTGGTACCTGATTTGTTGCCAGCGAGTGTTGCTGTTTTTGTATTGTGATTTGATTCATGGTTTGTATGATTATTTTTGTTATAACAAAATATCATTGCATTTGTGGCATGCTCAAATTTAAAATAAACACGATTTCTTTCAAACCAATGCTAAAACAAATGAATCGTTTCTATCTCATTGACACTTTTTTGAAAATCTAAAACTTGAGTAACAAAGTTCC
>CAZDPM010000019.1:0-18316 GCA_964507355.1 uncultured Nitrosopumilaceae archaeon | reverse complement strand
GAATCAATAGCAATAAAAGCATAAGATTTGTTCATAGCACATTGAACTCTCCAAACGGGTTTTCACAAAAAACCATTGATTTGGAGAGCCGTAGCTTTTTTTTAAAAATAATAAAGTTTGAAAATGGCTATTTTATTTCTGTATCGGAAGGTTCTGACAAAATAGGCTCAATGGTTGTTTCATTAGCTACTGGTCCAACGCCTATCACTACAACTGTCATCCCATCTCGCTCTGAATCTTTATTTCTGAAATTAACTGCAGAAAGAATTAGTACTAGGATAAAAGGAATTGTAATTGTTTCAGCATTTATTCTAAAAGAATTAGATCCTAATACTGCAAAAGATATAATGACAGAAATTATGGAGATGATTCAGAAATGACTGATTTACGTAATTATCTTTCATTGATAAAAAAAACAGATGATCTAAAAATTATTAAAAAAAAAGTCTCAACAAAATATGAAATTGCAGGAATTACTGCTCAAGTTGATAGTTCTGTTGCAATTTTATTTGAAAATATTGCAGAAAGTGACTTTAATTTAGTTGCCAATCTTGTTGGAACTAGGAAAAGATTTGCTCAAGCCATTGGTAGTACAGAGGAAAAAATTCATGAAAATATGATTTCTGCCATTAAAAAAGCAAAAAAACCAAAAGTCATTTCATCGGGAAAATTTATGGAGAATAAATCAAAAAATATATCCATTATGCCTATTGTTACCCATTTTGAAAAAGAATCTGGGCCTTTTATTACCTCATCTATTGCATATGTTAAGAATCCTGAAACAGGCGAGCAAAATTCATCATTTCACAGACTGATGCCAATTGATAAAACCCATTTTTCGATTAGAATGGTAGAAGGAAGACATCTACACCGATGTTTTATTGATGCTAAGGAACATCATGAAGATCTTAAAATTGCAATAACTATTGGTGTACATCCTGCAATATCTATTGCAGGTGCATATCAAGCTGAATGGGGTAAAGATGAAATTGATATTGCAAATTCACTTTTAGGAGAAAAACTCACTTTATCTAAACTTCCTTACACTGGATTACACGTTCCTTCAGGAACTGAAATTGTAATGGAGGGAAAAATTCTACAAGATAATACTCATCCAGAATGGATGGTAGAAATGCTTCAAACTTATGACCACCATAGATCTCAACCCATTTTCGAGTTAGAATCTTTATACTATAGAAATAATCCTATTTTTCATGATGTTCTTTCAGGTTTCTCTGAACATCGATTACTAATGGGAATGCCAATTGAATCAAAATTAAATGGAGAATTAAAAAAATCATTTCCTCAAACTAAACAAGTATCTATGACAAATGGAGGATGTAACTGGTTACATGCAGTAGTCCAAATAAAAAAGAAAAAAGATTCTGAACCTAAAAAAATAATTAAAAAAACATTTGAATCTCATCGTTCATTAAAACAAGTAACAGTTGTAGATGAAGACATTGATCCTAATAATGCTGAATCTGTAGAATATGCAATGGCAACAAGATTTCAAGCTGACAAAGATCTAGTAATAATAAAAAATGTACGAGGATCTAGTTTAGATCCTTCTAGTGATCAAAAAAATCTAAAGACTGCAAAAATGGGTATAGATGCAACTAAATCACTTTCAAAACGTCAAGAGGGATTTGAATTAGCAAAAATTCCAAAAATTGGTAAAATTAAACTCGACAATTATTTCAAATAGTGATTCTTAACTGATTAAATTAAATTAGATTACATCTAAATTGCCGTATTGCAAAATAGCCCTGAAAATTTACCCAAAAAAGAAAAAAGTCCAGAAGAATCAAGTGCGCACGTAATTGTTAGAATGTTTCCTTCCGATGCCAATCCTGCCGGAAACGTGTTTGGGGGTGAAATTCTAAAACATATTGACATGGTTGCAGGAATTGTAGCTCAAAGACATGCTCAATCAAATGCAGTAACTGTAAGTATGGATAGTGTAAATTTCATAAAGCCAGTTTTTGTTGGAAATGTTCTAAAATTAAATGCAAGAATAAACTATGTTCATAACTCATCGATGGAAATTGAAGTACGGGCAGAAGCTGAAGATATTGTAACTGGAATAAAAACTATTACTGGTACTGCTTTTGTAACTTTTGTTGCATTAGATAAAAATGGAAAACCGACTCATGCTCCAAAACTATTACTTAAAACCGATGAAGATCGGCAAAAATTTGCTGAAGGGAAAATTAGAATGGAAGAGAGATTAAAACATCGTAAAAAGTCTAATATGTAATTTTTATGGAACAGTTTAAGTGTCTCAAAGACCATTATAGATTATGACCTCTGAAGAAAAATCAAATCATTGGGATTCTCTTTGGCAAGAATATTCAAAATCTCTTGAAAATTGGAAAACCGTATTTGAACAAATACAAAAAGCAACAAATGAAATGCAAGCCAAATTTAATGAGGTTTGGGAAAAAGCAGCCAAAGAATCTAGTGTAGATACTATGAAGGCATTTGGTGAAAATTGGCAAAAATCACTTAATGAAGCTGGAATAAAATCTTTTAAAGAATTTGGAGAAGCTTGGCAAAAATCACTAACTGAAGCTAATGCATCAACATTCAAACAAGTTGCAGACAATTGGCAACAAACTCTAAATTCAACTGGAATGGAAAGCATGAAAGCTTTTGGTGAAATGATGAAAAAATTTGCAGATACATGGAATACCATGTGGCCTAAATTCAAATAATATTGTGAATTAAGAGTAAATCTTTCTTTATTTAAAAAAACTGTAACATCATCCCATATTTTTAAATAATTCTGTCCATGTAGTAAGTTCTTTAATTTTCTCTCTAGCCTCAAATACCAGACGCATGTAAAATCTCTATATCCTCACTTCCATTTATATCTAAAAATGTTGAAACAGTAGATTGATTTCTATTAATATTTGATTCCTGCATTTACTTTTGTAATTAATTATTTCTAAAAATATTGGTAACTGCCTCTTAATTTCTATCTGAAGAATCCTCTTTTGATCCTGTTTTTCCATCTTTCATATTACATATAATTTCCTGATTAGGATCATTGGTGTATCTTGCTTTTTGATCATTTTTTCATTTACTTTTTCTAAAAATGATTCTTTAGTATATTTTCCACTTATGAATAGTCCAAAATCTCTATTTGCCTCTTCAAAAATTCCACCATATACTTTATTTACAGAACAAAGATGTGAATTAAAAAAATAATTTACATAATAAGGATCTAGTTCAAACTGTTTGATCTTTTTTAGAATGGATTCAGACTCTTCAATTTCTCTTTTTACATCCATTATGGTTTGCCAGAATTAATTGCAAATTTTGACTGTTTTTTAAGATTTAGTGCAAGTTCTTTAAAAATTTCATTTACACTAACATCTACTAGATTTATTGTTGCATTTTCAATTACTATTTGTTTTTCAAATTTTTCTTTAATTGCAAAAGATACTGATGACCAATGAAGTATTCCCTTTAATTGCTCTTCAACAGTAACATTTGTTGTTGGAAAATTAGCAGGAGAAAAAACAATTCCATTTGTCCATTGCATAGTTGGTATTGCCCCTCCTGATGATCTGGTGCTAAAAGCTATTTGTTTTACCCAGTCATCGAATTTGTATTCTATAACCTCATGAATTATCAATTTCTTCCATGGTTCTATTGAAATCTCCATTTGAAAAGTAATTCAATCAGACCAATTATAATCCTATTTTTTGTGGCTAGATTAAGTGTAAGTTATTATCTCATACAATCATACCTCTAAATTCATCAATACCATCTATAATGTATGACTAGAGTCATGATAGTTGATGATTCTGAGGAATCTCGTTCACTCCTTAAATATTTTCTTTTAGCTCATAATTATGATGTTGTAGCTGAAGCTAGTGATGGTTTTGAAACAATTGAAAAATATTATTCTAATCAACCTAAGTTTATTTTCTTAGATCTAGTAATGCCTAATCTTGATGGATTAAGCGTTTTAAAAAATTTGATTTCAAGATCATTACTCTATTGTACTTACAGGTAATGATGATCCAGAAATTTTTAATGAATGCACTATGTTAGGCATACTTGCATTTCTGATAAAACCATTTAATCTAAATGATGTATTAGACATAATTTCTTTTTCAAATGAAATTACATTAATGAAATAACTCAAAACAAATTTATTAATCTTAAATCAGAAAATATTAAAATTATGTGTGGGTATTTTGCCAAGCTTGATTGAATTGTTTTATTGCTTCCTGATATGCTTTAATTGAATCATCACCTGATGTTTTTAGAAATTTCTCCCACTGTTCATTGAATTTTTTAATTGACTCGATGTTAGTTTCTTTAAATATACCTTCAATCATTTTTGTCTGTTGCTTAATGTATTCGGGACCTATTTCTTGCCAAGTATTTTCCCAACTAGAGCTGACTTTTTTTAATAATTCAGTGTCTGATTCTAATGCTCTTTGACAAGCATCATGATATGTCATTAATGTATCGTTTGTAGCTTTTTGCCACTGTGCAAGTGACTCTTTCCATACACTTAATGCTGAATTATATTCTTTCCAAGCTTTTTCAAATTCTGGTTTATTTGATGTTATTTGTTTTACTGGTTTATGAGATATTTTTTTTATAGGTTTATTTTTTAACTTGATTTTTTTACTTGCGGCCATGAAATAGATTAAAAATAGTAGATGTTAAAGTTTTCAATGATTCTACAATATACACACTACTCCTTTTTTATTTTTTCTTTAAATTCTGATCCCCTACAAAAGTTTGGAGAGTATTTTGCTTCCCGATTCTTAAATAAATTATAATGATATTTACATAAATTTCTAGTTTCTTTTAATCCTATTTTGACTACCTGATTGGCCGTATCCTTACACTCTGTTATGCTACATTTCACTACCACTATTAAAATTATATAATTACCAACATAGTAAAAATGTTAGCTACTTTTTAAACAATGACTTTATTTTATTTTACATCTAAATATTCATGTTAACTTTTTATCATTGTAAAATATCAAAAAATTATGTCTGAAGATGAAAAAGGAAAACGGTTCCTTGAGTTAATTGATCGACAAAATAATGTTCAATGTAATATTGTTACAAAATTAACTTTGTTGATTAAATCTAAATGGAATTCTTCCCAGATACAAAATGAAATTGAATCTCTTATTGAATCTCATTCTGAAATTACAAAAGAGCTAAATAGTTTAGATATCAATAACAGTATTTTATAATGCAGAATCTATCATTAGTGCGATAAACAAAACTGCCAAATATGGACTAGAAAACTTAAACAACGTCCATGATGCTTTTTCCATTGGTTTTGCAATTACCCATGCTGATAACATTATCATTAAAGCACCTGATGCTATAGCAGTCCAAAGATAAACTGAACCAACCATTGGTCCTCCATTTTCGGTTGTTAAAAAAAATGGTGCAATTGAGAATAACACCATGACAAATGTTGAACCCGCTATTGCTCTTGCTGATGTCTTTTCAGATTGCACAGCTGTTAACATTGGAACATTAACTTTATTGTAGTCTTCTTTGAAATGTAAAGTTAAAGCCCAAATGTGCATTGGAATCCAAATAAACACGAGACCAGCCATTGCTAAACCCATAGTCCATAAATCTGTCATAGTGACTGCTACCCAACCAATCATTGGAGGAGAACCACCACATAAACCACCTAAAATTATGTTTGTTCTAGAATTTCGTTTTAGTATGTATGAATAAACAAGAATATTGTTTAACAAACCAAATGCAATAAAGGCTGTTGCCCAAATTCCCTGTTCTAAAGTTGTTGTAATGGAAATTCCAAATGCTAAAACAAGAGAGATTCCAGCTAACACAAGTCCAAAATTTCTTGCTTTCTCGGCAGGATGAATTCTTTTGGAAGGAAGTGGTCTATTTTTTGTTCTCTCCATAATTGCATCTATGTCTCTATCATGATAGTTAGTTAGTGTATTTGCAGCAGCAGATCCAGAAGCAACAGAGAATAACATCAATGCCCACGTAGTTAGAGAAACTTCGATACCATAAATATTAGATGCAGTTAAAGTTGCTCCAAATGCAGTGAAAACTAGTAAATACCAAATTTTCGGTTTAGTTAATTCATAATATACTGCAATACGAGATTCAGATTTTTGCTTTTGCAATGTTAGTCGATATCCTTTGATGACTTATATGGCATTGCTTTTGAACGAGACTTCATTTCTATAAATGATTCTGATGACTGTATTCCTTCTATACGTCCAATTTTTTCTGATACCATCTTATGCATCTGATCCAATGATTTTGCATACATAGTCACCAAAATATCAAATCTTCCTGTAACTTCTGCAACTTCTCTGACCCCTTCTATTTTGAATAACTCTTCAATTATGTGGTCTCGTTTTTTTGTATCCATGTTTATTCCTGTTAATGCCTTTACATTATATCCAAGTTCTATATCATTTACGACAATTGTGAATCGTTCAATTAATTTTCGTTTTATTAGACGTTTAATTCTGGAGTATACTACTGATGAATTTATATTAATTTTTTTTGATAATCTTGGAATTGAAATTGATGCATCGTTAGACAACTCAGATAAAATTTGTAAATCTAAATCATCAACTTTTACCATTTAAAACTCTCGAAACAATCTAGATTTCTGGTTCTTATAAAGTTATTATTGTAAAAATTTCAAAAAATACTCTAAATTTTACCTTTTTTGTAAAGCATCTCTGCTAACAAAACAGCTCCTTTTGCGGAACCCATTTTTTTATTATGTGAGAATAACACATACTTTAATCCATGATCAAATAATTCTTCTTTTTCAACTCTTCCAATTGTCGTCGTCATACCATCTCCCACACTACGTTCCATTCTTGGTTGAGGTCGTGTTGGATCTTCATGAAATGCATAATACTTTTCAGGAGATGAAGGAAGTCCAACTACAGTACTTTCATTATTCGCATCATCATAAACTTGTTTGGCACTTTGTGAGTCAATTTCCTTTTCAGTTTCTACAAACACTGATTCTGTATGACCGTCAATTACTGGAACTCTAGTACATGTACAACTTACTTTAATGTTGGCATCTTGAATTTTTCCATTTATCAATTTACCTAGGATTTTTCTAGTTTCAATTCTTACTTTTTCTTCTTCTTTTGCAATGAATGGTATGATGTTATCTGTGATGTTCATTGCAGATACACCAGGGGCACGACCTGCACCAGATATTGCTTGCATTGAAGTCATCATCACTTTTTTAGCACCATATTTTTCATAAAGTGGTTTTAAAGTAATTGCTAAACCTGTAGTGGTACAATTTGGGAGAGGTGCAACCCAACCCTTCCAATTTCTATTCTTTTTTTGTATTTCTAATAATTCTGATTGTTCATCATTAATTCCAGGAATTAGAATTGGTACATCCTCTTCATAACGATAAGCAGAACTAGTTGAAATCACTGGTAATTCCGCAGCTATTTTAGTTTCAATATCTCTGGCTGCCTTTGATTCAACTGCTGAAAATACTAAATCTAATTGAGTTAAATCTAACTCGTTAATATTTTTCACAGTCATTTCTTTAATGTATTCAGGAATTTGCCCATCTACTTCCCATGAAATTATCCCACTGTTTGGATCTCTAATTGCTTCAAGATATTTTTTTCCAGCAGATCGCTCTGATGCTGCAATCTGTGTAACTTCAAACCAAGGATGATTATTTAATGATAACACAAATTCTTGTCCTACAGAACCTGTAACTCCAACAATTGCTACTCTTTTCTTATCCACAATCTAGAAACTATTTATTCAATTAATAATCGTTTTCTGAATTTAACCAAAAGATACTATATTAGCACGGAATATTTCAAATTATGAGGATTAATCCCCATATATCTGAACATAAACGAATTCATCATGGAGGCCCATTTTCGATAAATAATCCAAATTCTGATATTTTAGATTTTAGCTCAAACATTAGTCCTATTGGTATTCCTTCAATTGTCCGTAAAACCCTAAAAAATCAGCTAGATACAGTACAAATCTATCCTGACTCCAATTCTACTGAACTTAGAAAGAAACTTGAACATTACACCAAAATCTCGTATTCTCAAATTGTGGTAGGGAATGGAGCCACAGAAATTATCTATGACTTTTGTCGTTCTTTTATATCAAATAAAACTCCTGTTTTGATACCTATACCAACATTTGGTGAATATGAATCAGCAGCAAAACTTTGTGGAGCAAAAATTTCATTTTTTGATACAATGAATTTAGAAAAAAATATTGATGATTTTATTTCAAAAATTCCAAATAATGGATGTCTCTTTATCTGTAATCCCAATAATCCTACAGGAAATTTAATCTCAAAAAAAACCTTACAAAAAATAATTATGCTAGCTAATAAACAGAAAACTTTGGTGTTTGTAGATGAATGTTTTATTGAATTGGTACCCGATCATAATGAATCAATTCTTTATCTTGTCAAAAAATATGATAATTTGTTTATTTTAAGATCTCTAACAAAATCATTTGCCCTAGCTGGATTACGAATTGGTTATGGAATTGGTTCAAAACAAATGGCTTTAATTTTAAATAAAATCAAAATTCCTTGGAATGTTTCAGGATTAGCTCAACAAGCAGCATCTGTCGCTCTTTTAGATAAATTTTATTTAGATAAAGCAAAAAAATTAATCAAAAAAGAATCATCTTATCTAATAAATTGTATTTCTAAATTAAAAAATTTTCAATGTATTGATACTTCTACAAATTTTATTTTAATAAGGACAAAAATAAAATCAAACATATTACAAAAAAAACTACTTGAAAAAAAAATTCTAATTCGTGATTGTAGAACTATTCGTGGATTAGATAATAATTTCATCAGAATTGCTGTAAAGACAAGAAAAGAAAATCAAAAATTAATCAATGCTTTGGAGCGACTATGAAATCATTAATGATACAAGGTACATCATCTGGTTCAGGAAAAACAACGCTTGTTACTGCTTTATGTAGAATTTTTGCAGACAAGGGATTTTCTGTAGCACCTTTCAAGTCTCAAAATATGTCTAATTATGCCTACAAAACAAAAAATTTTGAAATATCACGGGCTCAAGCTATCCAAGCAATAGCTGCGCGATGTGAAATTACTCCTGATCTAAACCCAATTCTTCTAAAACCTCTTGGGAATTACTATAGTAATGTATACCTTAATGGAAAAATGTTTAAAAAAATACATGTTTCTGAATATTATAAAAAATTTGTGACAACTAAAGGATTATCCATTGCCACCAAATCATTTAAAAATCTTCAAAAAAATCATGATCTAATTATTTTAGAAGGAGCTGGTTCACCATCTGAAATTAATTTACAAAAATTTGATATAGCAAATATGAAAATGGCAGAATTATCTAATTCTTCAGTATTATTAATTACAGATATTGATAGAGGAGGTTCATTTGCTAGCATTGTTGGAACTATGTCTCTTTTAGATAAAAAATATCAAAAGTTAGTCAAAGGTTTTGTTATTAATAAATTCCGAGGCGATATCAATATACTCAAACCAGGTTTTAAGAAAATTAAAGAAATAACAAAACGTCCAGTGTTAGGAACAATACCGATGATTAAAATAGATTTACCTGAAGAAGATTCATTGAGTGACAATGCCAAGAATATAACTTGGAATAAGAAAAATCTTGTAAAAATAGAAAACGAGATTGATAAGCTTAGCAAATTAGTAAATTCAAATTTGAATATTATTGAAATAGAGAGTATGATTAATTGATAATTGAATCAATATTGGTTGTATTTTTTGCACTCATCTTAGATTTCACTTTAGGAGACCCGAGAAATAAATTTCATCCTACTGCTTGGATTGGTTCTTTAATTGCAAAATTAACTCCACACACAAAAAACACCTCAAAAAATTTAGAAAAACTAGGTGGCGTTTTTATTATTTTAATCTCTCTTGGAGTAGTTATACCTCTAATTGTTTTTTTGGATATTGGAATTAACTTAATTTCTCTAGATTACATGTACATTATAATTTCAGTAATTGCAGGCAGTGTATTACTAAAGTCAACCATTGCAATAAAAGGAATGGAAAAACATGCCATAGCAGTAGTTACTGCACTAGAACAAGACAATATTTCTTCTGCTAGGGAAAATTTATCTATGATAGTAAAACGAAATACTAAGAATCTTGACAAAAATCATGTATATTCAGGCGTACTAGAAAGTATCAGTGAAAATACTGTAGATGGTATAACTGGACCTCTTTTCTATTTTACATTTTTTGGTTTACCTGGTGCGTTTGTTTATCGAATAGTTAACACAGCTGATTCTATGATTGGATACAAGACAGATATTTTCAAAAATGTTGGATGGTTTGGAGCAAACTGTGATAAAATTTTGAATTATATTCCATCTAGACTCACTGGATTTATCATGGTACTTAGTGCCATGATTCTTGGAAATAATTGGAAAAAATCTTTTGAAATAATGATTCGTGATGGAAAGAAAACTGAAAGCCCAAATGCTGGATATCCTATGGCAGCTATCGCAGGAGCTTTAGGAGCAAAATTTGAAAAAATTAATCACTATTCATTAGGTGATGGAACTATCTCGTTTACTAAAGATCATGTTAGATCAGCAATTTTAATAATGAAAGTTTCATCGATATTGTTTTGTGGAATGGTTGTAGTTCCAATTCTTTTACTTTTATCATATTTAGGTTGGTGGATTCATGCTTAAAGAAATTGGATCTGTTTTTTCATTTCTAACTATTATTCCAATTGGTAATTCAAATCTTGAAACAATTGCAAAATACATGTATATTTTTCCAGTTGTAGGAATTGTAATTGGATTAATTATAGGTTCAATTGGATTTGGACTTTCATTATTTTTAGATCCATTGATAGTAAGCTTGCTAGTTGTTACTTCATTTGCAATACTTACAGGTATACATCACACTGATGGGCTAGCAGATTTTGCTGATGGTTTAATGGTAAAAGGTACAAAAGAAAAAAAACTTGCAGCAATGAAAGATCTCTCTACCGGTTCTGCAGGAATGGTGACCATAGTCTTACATATTGTCGGACTGCTAATTGTAATCTCATTATCTAGTGGTTATGAATTATTTTTAGCAATTTTACTTAGTGAAATACTAGCAAAATTCTCAATGGTTTTGATGGCATGTATTGGAAAATCTGCATCTTTAGGCTCTAATTCCCCTTTTGTTGAGATGATGAAAAATAAAAATAAATTACTAGTGGCAACCATAATCACTTTAATCCCTATGATTTTGCTTGGCGGTTCTACCGGTTTACTCGTATTTGGAATAGGTATGACATTGACCATGTTCTTAGTTATTTTGAGTACTCGTAGTTTTGGAGGAATTACTGGAGATGTATTTGGAGCTACTAATGAATTGACGCGATTAGCATCTCTATTGATCTTTGTTTCAATATGATTGGTATTGTAATGGCAGGTGGCAAAGGTAGTAGAATGAGTTTAACAGGAGAAAAACTACTTTTAAAATATAAAAAACCTGTAGTCCTTCACGTCGTTGATGCTTTAACAGATTCTGATTGTTTTTCAAAAATATTAGCAATCACTAGTTCTAATTCACCACAAACCAAGAAATTTTTAGCAGAAAATAGAATCAAACTTTTTAATACTCCGGGTATTGGATATGTAGAAGATCTTAATTTAGTTCTTAAATCATTAAATGATTTTGTTTTAATTACATCAGCTGATTTACCATTTTTAGATGGAGATATTATTAAAAAAATTATAAATCAATGTGATCTAGAAAACATTTGGACTACAATTATTGTTACAAAAAAATATCTTGATTCATTGCATCTTTCTTCTAATTATTGGTTTGAGTTTGAAAATCAACAATGCTGCTATAGTGGAATTTCATTAGTAAATGCAAAAAAAATTTCAACTCTGGACAATACATCCGAGAAATTTATAATAATTGATGACAAAAGAATTGCTTTTAATCTAAATACAAAACAAGATTATGATTTACTCGGCACTACCTGAGATTTTACCATTTATCTTTGCTTTAGATCCAGTTGGTTCAGCGATATTGTTACCACAAGAATTGCATACTACAACTTGTGATGCATGAGAATACACTACTTGTAATTCACCGCATTCATTACAATTAACTTTCTGAAATTTACTTGATGGCTTTGGAATTTCAATATGATCTTTTTTCATGCTGCCACCAACTCAAATTTTCTAATCCTGATACCTATTTTATTATATTTCTTTTTGCAAACTGTACATGTCATAATAGGAGTGACTTTCTTTGTAGTTTTTGCAGGTTTTGCAAGTTTTGGGAATTTTTGTCCACCATACCCTCGTTTACGCTCAGCATGTCTACGTTCTCCTCTTGCTGAACCTCTTCTTTTTCCAGCCTTGTATATGGAGACTTTTTGCTCAGTATGTGTTTTGCATTTTGCACAATACTTTCGCATAACCTTGGGTATGTTCATATGAAAAAAACCGCCTCAACGGTAATTTAAGCATTGAATCTATAATAAGTGCATAATCCAAGAAAATTTGTGACTTCGAGCCTAGCGAATTCGATTTCTTCATTAAATTCAGTAGCAATGGGTGATAAAAAAGCAGATCTTGTTCTAAAGAACTGTTCATTGGTATCTGTTTACACTAAAGAGATCATTCCAAAAATTCAGATCGCAATAGTTAATGATCGAATTGCATATGTTGGTCCTGATGCTGGACATGCAATTGGTTCAAAAACAACTATAATTGATATTGAGGAAAAATATGTTGGGCCTGGCTTTGCTGATCCGCATTTACACATTGATCAATTTGTGTTACCATCAGAACTTGCAAAAAAATCTTTACTATGTGGTGTAACGTCTCTTTTCTCAGATCCTATTGACATTGTTAGTGTGTCTGGATACAAAGGATTCCAAGAATTTTTAAAACTTGGTGAAGATTTACCAATTAGAATATTTCAAGTTGTTCCAGGTGGATTACCGGTAGATGGAAAATTTAGTCATAGCAAAACTTTATCGTTATCACAAGAAAAATTAGCAATCAAACATCCTCATGTCTTAGGACTGGGTGAAGTTTTTTCATGGACCAAAGTTACATTACGAGATCCTAAAACAATGAAATCATTGTTTGCTATGTTAGAAGGTAACTGTATAATTAATGGACATACTGCGGGAGCTAGTGAAAAAAAACTCAACGCATATGTTGCATCTGGAATTTTATCATGTCATGAACCTATCAATTTTGATCAAGTTTTAGAAAGATTACGTCTTGGAATGTGGATTATGATCCGAGAAGGATCAATTAGGCGTGATTTAAAAGAAATTATCCCACGTGTACTGTCTCATGGAATTAATCTTGATAGATTGATGTTTTGCTCTGATGGACTTGATCCTGCAGACTTGGTAGAGTATGGTCATATTGATCACTGTGTTAGAGAATCTATCAAACTTGGTCTAAATCCCATAGATGCTATTTCTATGGCTTCGAAAAATTGCTTTGATTATTACAACATGAACAAAGATCTAGGTGGTATTGCTCCAGGAAAACTTGCAGATATTTTAATTTTTGATGATTTAAAGTATGTAAAACCTAACAAAGTTTTTGTAGGTGGAAAATTAGTTGTTGCAAATGGTACTATTGTTACTTCAGTAAAGAAAAAAATAATTCCACCATGGATTAAAAAAACTATCAAATTAAAAAAACTCTCTCCCAAAGACTTTACTATTCAATCAAAAAAGAAAAGCGTTGTTGCAAATACTATTTTTATGCAAACTGAAATTATAACCAAACTAGGTTCAATAGAACTATTTACTGAAAATGGGAATGTTTTAACATCTTTGGATAAAGATATATGGAAAGTAGCTTGTTTTGACAGAATTCACGGAACTAACAAACATGCTATAGGATTTCTTGAAAATTTTGGAGCGGATATAGGTGCATTTGCATCTACTTGGAGTTTTCATGAAAATGACATGATTGTAATTGGTTCTAATGATTCTGATATGTCCATAGCTGCAAATATTCTTATTAAAAATCAAGGAGGTCTAGTCGTAGTAAAGTCTGGTAAAGTTACTGCATCATTACCATTACAGTTGGCAGGAATTATTTCTATTGATTCATTTGAAAAAGTTTTAACTAATTTTCAGAAAATAAATAATTCAATAATAGACTCTGGATGCAAATTTTCACGACCTCACTTGATCCCACTTTTCTTGTCCTTTCTCGCCCTTCCTTCGATTCGTATACTTTCTGGAGGAATTGTTGATGTCAAGAAACGATCTTACATTAATCCCATCATCTAAGTAATGTTAAAAAGGGGGATCACGAGGATTGTAGTTTATCTAAATGGCATCAATTCAACAAACTCCCAATGGCCCAGTTTTAGTTCTAAAAGAGAGTGCGTTACAACAAAAAGGTAAGGATGCTCAACACAACAATATTGCTGCTGCTAAACTTGTTGCTGAATTAGTTAGAAGTAGCTTGGGTCCACGAGGATTGGATAAGATGTTAGTTGATTCCTTAGGCGATGTTACTATTACGAATGATGGCGCAACCATCTTAAAAGAAATTGATGTTCAACACCCAGCTGCCAAAATGATGGTAGAAATTTCAAAAACAGTTGATAATGAAGTGGGTGATGGAACTACATCATCTGTAGTTTTTGGTGGTGCTCTTTTAGCTAGAGCAGAAGATCTTCTCAAAAAAGATGTTCATCCTTCAGTAATTATTGAGGGTTATCAAGCAGCAGCTGAAAAAACACTAGAAATTTACTCTGAAATGGCAAAAAAAATTAAACCTGATGATCGAGAAACACTTCTGAAAATTGCCACCACTAGTATGCAATCAAAATTAATCTCAGAAGATAGTGATATACTTTCAAAAGTTGTAGTTGATGCAATCTTAGGCGTTGCAACAAAAAAGGCAGAAACTTATTCAGTTGATCTTGAAAATATTAAAGTTGAAAAGAAAGCCGGTGGTTCTATTACTGATACTCAAATTATCCAAGGCATTGTTTTAGATAAAGAAGTTGTTCATAGTGGAATGCCAACAAAAGTTGAGAAAGCAAAGATTGCATTGTTGAATTCCGCCTTAGAAATTGAAAAGACTGAGATGAGTTCAGAAATTAGAATCACAGATCCAACACAAATGCAAATGTTTTTGGAAGAAGAAAATAGAATGCTCAAAACAATGGTTGACAAACTTCACAATGTTGGCGTTAATGTACTAATTTGTCAAAAAGGAATTGATGATATCGCACAACACTATTTAGCAAAATATGGGATCATGGCAGTTAGACGTGTTAAAGAAAGCGATATGATAAAACTTGGTAAAGCAACTGGAGGACGTGTTATATCTAATCTTGACGATCTTACAGAAAAAGATCTTGGTACTGCTGACATCGCTCATCAAAAGAAAGTTGAATCTGACAAATGGGTATTCATTGAAGGATGTAAAAATCCACAATCTGTAACATTACTTATTCGAGGTGGTTCACAAAGAGTCATTGATGAAGTTGATCGTTCAATACATGACTCTTTAATGGTAGTAAAAGATGTAATTGAAAAACCAGAAATTGTTGCAGGTGGCGGAGCGCCAGAAGCATACGCAGCCTCTAAATTAAAAGAGTGGGCAGATAGTTTTGATGGTAGGGAACAACTTGCAATTAAAAAATATGCTGAAGCCCTAGAAATTATTCCTCTTACAATAGCAGAAAATGCTGGAATGGATCCTATTGATACAATGGCTACACTTAGGGCAAAACACAATCAAGGTCGTAAATGGACTGGAATTGATGCAAGAAATACAAAAATTGCAGACATGTTAGCAATTGATGTTGTAGAGCCACTTGCAGTAAAAGAACAAATTATTAAATCTGCAACAGAGGCTGCATGCATGATCCTTAGAATAGATGATGTAATCTCTGTTTCTGGCGCACGATAAAATCATTAAACAGATTTAGCTAAAACTTAAGCAATCCTTTTTGTATTAAATTATTGTTGTACAAGCTAGGAATAGATCTAGGTGGAACCAAAACCGAAGCAATTCTACTTGATGAATATTTTGAGGTAATTCAAAGAAAAAGAGTTCCAACTCCAAAAAATGATTATCTCCAAATATTAAATACAATTGATTCACTAAGTGCTAATCTTTTAGAAAATATTAAAGATTATTCTATAGGAATTTGTACACCTGGTGCAATTTCAAAAAAAACTGGGCTGATAAAAAATAGTAACACTCAATGTCTTATTGGAAAACCACTCAAAGAAGATTTAGAAAAAAAATTAGGTAAAAAAATATCTATGGAAAATGATGCAAATTGTTTTGTAATTGCTGAATCAACTTTAGGTGCTGCAAAAGAATCTGATGTTGTTTTTGGAGTCATAATAGGTACTGGTGTAGGGGGAGGAATAGTAATCAATGGAAAAATTCACCAAGGTAGAACAAACATTGCAGGAGAATGGGGACATCATACGTTACATCAAAATGGAAATAATTGTTACTGTGGAAAAAAAGGATGTGTTGAGACATACATTAGCGGTCCTGCATTAGAAAAACGATGGAAAGAATTAACTGGAAAATCAGAAAGCATGCATGAAATTTTATTAAATATTGAAGATTATGAAATAAAACAATGGAAAGATGAGTTTTTGGAAAATTTTGGATTTGGATTGGCAAATGTGATTGATATTTTAGATCCAGATGTGATAGTCTTGGGAGGAGGTTTATCTAATATTGATTTTTTATATACTGAGGGAAAATACTCAGTATATCAAAAAGTTTTTTCAGATTTAGTTGATACGCCAATTATAAAAAACAAATTGGGTGATTCTGCTGGTGTCTTTGGTGCAGCATTATTATAAAATAATGCAATAAAATACTCCTAAAATTTTATGTTTTGATGCATTTTCAATTTTTCTGTTAGTAATTTTTTAAATTATATTCTTTTACAATTTTCCATTTTTCTATATCTGGAAAAAATTTTTGTATTGCTAGATCGCTTATCTGAAATTCATTTTTAATCTCTAATCCATTTATTATTTTCATTCTTTCTTCAAGAGGCAGGATTTTATAAATTAGACTTATGTGTGGATTAAACTTATACTTTAAAATTATTTCAAAATATTTTTTAAGATTTTTATGTATTGATTGCATTTGTTGATTAATTTTTACTTCAATAAATACTGTTTTCCATAGTTCTTCAGATTGTAAAATATCTGATTTTTTAACCAAAAATGAATTTTGGTTTAATGTTATTTTTTCAGTAATTTTATCGATTTGATTAATATCTAAATCTATCAATCCGTAAATTGTAATATGCGGTTCAAATTTTGGAGCTTGGTATTTTTCTGAAATTTCATTGATTATATCTTTTAGATATTCTCTGTCGCTTTTAGAAAAAGTAAGCCAAATTGCATACATGGTTATTCAAATTTTAGTTAGGACATCCTTCAATTTTTGCAATAAAATAACCATTAGTCATTATGTCAATTTCTACTTCTTCTGATACTGATTGAGTATGACAAAATCTGCATTCTTTTGTAGTAACTATGGCCTCTGTCTCTCCAATACCATTTAGCCACTCTTTTGCAAACGTGATTGCATTTTCTGTATTATTTTTGTCAGTTATTACATCAAAATGCATTACATGCCCATCTTTAGATTTGACATACGTGTCAAATACATGAAAACCCATAACATCTCAAAAAAATTTGATTATTAATGGATTACTTTTGAAACAATTGAGTAGAATCAACATCAGAACCTATACACATATCACTAAATTCATCAGGATTTAATGAGTAACACACTTTTGGTTCAAACCGTATGACTTGAACTTCGATTTTTTTGCTTAATTTTTTAATTTTCTCAGACGAATTTTTTTCTAATACCTTTTTGATAATTGATCCTCTAATTTCTGATCTTGTTGACTTATTTGTTATAAAACTTACAATTCCTCTAAATTGAAATCCTTTCAAATCATCTTTATTAAAAACAGCGATGGTTACCCATGGGTTTGCTTGTATGTTTTTGTAAGATTTATGTTTAAAAAAATCAAGCCAATATATTGCATCTTTATCTACCCTAAAAAAAATTCTTGGCGATATATTTGGTATTTTATTTACTCCTACAGTTCCTACTGCAAAAACTCCTTGCATATCAATAAAGTCTTTAATTTCACTAGGAATTACTATCATGAGTTTATTCTGATTATTTTGTATTAAAATGATCTTTTGAACATCAAACTTGAAAACAATCTTAATGAACTGTTTGAACAATGTGAA
>CAZDPM010000018.1:0-18857 GCA_964507355.1 uncultured Nitrosopumilaceae archaeon | reverse complement strand
TATCTGCAAAGTAACCATACCAGTTACCATCTACGCCTTGAACCATTCTAAGTTTTTTGCCGTTGATAGTAACGTTTGGTTCACCCTTACCCTGATCAGTATCATTAATACTAGGATCTATTACCACGACCTCAATTACTTGAGGACCTGACATGTAGTTATTGAACTGCGAGTTTTCTGCGGAAACAAATAGGTTAGCGTTAGCTGCATGTGCTACTGGTACCATTGAAGGTGCAGCAATAGACATACCGCCTGCTAACATAATTGTCATTAATGTAAGACTAGTTATTTTTCGTCCTATTTCGTTATTCATGTTATTGGTTTTTCTCTTTAAAATTTGTATATAAGGCTAATGGACGAATTGTCCACAATTAGAGATTTTTTTGAGATTTTTTTATTATAATACTTAAATTTATAAAATTTTTATGGGTTTTGAATATAAAAATTATACTTTTGAGTTTTTTCTATAAAATGATCGATGTATTTTGTATCTTTTTGATATAATTTATGAAATTTTTATAGGCTAGTTTTTGGCATTTATTTGCCTACCAAGTAGGCTTTTGTATAATAAGATAGCATCGTCTTCGTCTTTTGAGCCAACGATTACTGCCGAGCCTTTTTTCATAAAATTTACAGAAAGATCATTTGTCCGTAATGACATCCCCAAGTCGCCTAGATTTTCTACTGAGAATCCTTGTTTTTTTGCAATGTTTGAAATTATAATTGCATCAATATCAAATGTCTCAGTAGGAGTAATAGAATATGTTCTCTTTCCACGATTTCTTCCACATAATTCTTCTAAGATCAATTCTTGTTTTGGTACAGATGTGATTTTTCCTGTTCCACAGATTGGGCATTCTTCAGCTCTAAATGTTCTGGTGCTGGTAAAATCAAGATTTTCTAAATCAATATGAAGAATTCTTTGCGACAGACTAGGTTTTTTTCCGATAATAATTTTAACAGCTTCTGACACTTCGATTCCTCCAACAATAGAAAGTATTGATGGATGAACCCCTTCAATGCTACAAGTCGGCATTGTGTCTTCATTTAGCCCAGGAAACATGCAATAGTAACATGCAGATTCTTTTGGTAAAATTGTAAAAGCTTGTCCTGACACTCCAACTGCTGCACCAGTAACAAATGGAATTCCAAATTTTACACATGCATTATTTAGAGCATATCTTGCATTAACACTATCTAGTGCATCGATTACAACATCACAGCCTTCTATAACTTCTAGTGCAGTGTAATCATTTACAGAAACTGCCAACGCTTCTATCTTACAATCAGGATTTAATTTCTGTAATTTTTTTGCTGCAACTTCTACTTTTATCTGACCAACATCAGATTCATCAAACATTGTTTGACGATGTAGATTGGATAGCTCTATTACATCTCTATCAACAATTCTCAAAGTACCAACACCCATTGCAGCTAGTCTTGACGTGATTGGATTTCCTAATCCACCTACACCAACAACACATACTTTGGAATTTTTTAGTTTTAGTTGTCCAGTGTAACCAATTTCTTCTAGCATCACTTGTCTTGAAAATCTATCTAGTTCTTTTGCGGACAGCTCATTAGAACCTCCAGCCACTGCAGGTAAAATATACACTTCATCTCCATTATTTAGAACAGTATTCATTCCGTCAGAGAACTTTGCATTTTTTCCATTAATGTAAATATTAATTAATGACCGAGGAGTTCCATCGCTTTCTAAAACTCGCCTCTTAAAGTCATCTCCCATAAGTTGAGATATTTTTACAAACGCGTCAGTAAGAGAGTCAGCTGAGATATCAGTTTTCTTCTCTCCGCCACCTTGATTTAACACAGATGGGATTGTAAATGTGATATTTGCCATTCTAGTTTACTACCGCCGATATTTCTGTAATGTTTGCCTTCATTACTTTTGGTTTTTGTAAAACTTCCATTATCGCCTCTGTTGCTTTTAATCCATTTCCAGTAACATAGCACACTACAGAATCATTTTTATCAATTTTTCCCTGTTCAATCATCTTTTGAAGTACAGCTACAGATACGCCGCCTGCGGGTTCTGTAAATATCCCCTCAGTTCTTGCCAAAAGTAATATTGCATCTAAAATTTCTTTGTTGTTACATTCTTCAGCAAATCCATTGTACTGTGCTAATCGTTTTAAAACATATCTACCATCTCCAGGATCACCAATTGCTAAACTCTTTGCAATGGTATCAGGATTCTCTACTGGAATCACTTCTTTACTATTTTTCTTAAATGCATCAACAACAGGAGCGCATCCATGCGGTTGTGCTGCTATCATGTGCATATTTGATACATCATTTAATAATGAAACTGTCTGTAATTCTTCAAATCCTTTACAAATTGCATTTAGCATTGCACCACTTCCTACAGGAACTATGAGTTGATCAGGAACTTGCCAGTTAAGCTGTTCTGCCACTTCGTATGCAAGTGTTTTAGAACCCTCCACATAATGAGAACGCATGTTAATATTTACAATACCTATTCCTTTACTGTCACCAATCTGTGCAGCTATTCTATTAGCATCATCATATGTACCATCTACTGCAATGTAATTTGCGCCATAAGACAATGCCTGTGCAATTTTTGCCATCTCAATATTACTTGGGGCAAATACATGACAAGGTAAGCCAGCTTTTGCTGCATGTGCTGCAGTTGCAGATGCTAAATTACCTGTAGATGCACAGCCAACAGCAGATAATCCAAACTCTTTTGCTTTAGATATTGCAACTCCTGCGGGTCTATCTTTAAATGAAAATGTTGGATTAACAGAATCATTTTTGATATAAAGATTGTTTAATCCCAATTTTTTTCCAAGATTATCAGCTTTGATAAGAGGTGTCATTCCGGCTCCAATACTAATAATATTAGCTTTATTTTCTATTGGCAATAATTCAAAATATCTCCAATAGTTATGCTGACGATTTGTAAAGGTATTTTTGGTGACTGTAGGAAAGTTATATTTGACATCGAGCGGTCCAAAACAGTCATCGCAGATATACTTGAAAGCAGTATCATAGTCTTTTTTGCATTCCCTACATTGTAGTGATGTTCTAGCCAAGATCAGTTCCTCCTTTAAAACAATACATAAAAAATCCTAATATCAAGTTAAGTAATACTTAACTTTACTGAGTAAAAAATATAATGAAAATATATCTAATGTCATAAAAAACATGCAAAAGTTTGAAGATTTAGAAAAAATCTATGCAAGCTAACAATTATGAGGAAGGTTTTTAGATATTTTTAGAAAGGAAAAATCATGAAAAAAGGGCCGATCATAGGAGGAATAGTTGGAGCAAGTGTTGTGATAATTATTTTAGCTGTAATTTTGACATCTAGTCCAAAATCAGAGATAGCGGAAATTGAAGATACGTTGGATAAAGAAGTAAGTCCAGAAACTGAAACTCCAGAGGTTGAAAAAAAAATAGATGATATTGAAAAAATTAATTTAGAAAATGAATATTCTCCTAAACCAAGAGAATGGTTAACTTCTGGACCATTTCAAATTGACCGAAGTAAGTATGCTATAGGTGAAAAGATTTTCCTAGTAATGGGAGGAATAAATGTAAATGAAAAAGGACAGATTGCATTTATGAGGCCATTAAATGATACTCATTATTCTGTATACATAACAATACCATTTGACGGAATGAAAAAAGATGCATTCAACTATTATGTAGAACCACAAATTTCAAAAACTAAAGAGATATGCTCAATAGATGACATAACAGGAAAGTGGGCAGTAGTTTTTAGAGGAACCGAATATCCAAATCTTTATTTTGAGATTACTGATGATGTTGTTCCAGGTACAAACGTAGAACCTGTATGTTAAGTTATTTGTCCAGATTGTTGTGAAAGCAAACTTTTTCACCAGTATGACACGCTGGTCCTGATGGTTCTACAAGATAAATAACTGCATCAGAATCACAATCTACAAGAATTTCTTTTACTTTTTGTGTATTACCAGATTCTTCACCTTTCATCCAGAGTTTATTTCTAGAACGACTCCAAAACCAAGAATTACCAGTTTTTTTGGTTAGCTCAAGTGATTCTTTGTTAGAGTAAGCAAGAGTCAACACATCTTTTGTATTTACATCCTGAACAATAACTGGAACTAGACCATTACTTTTTGTAAAATCAATTTCATCAATATATTTTTTCATCATTTAAAATCACAAAGTATTGTTTATAATCTTACAGGAATTTGTTTATCTTTAAGATATTTTTTAACGCCATTTACGCCATGAGTTTGATAGTGAAATATTGAAGCAGCCAATGCGGCATCAGCGTTTGATTCCTTAAAAACATTGACCATATCATCAGGTTTACCACATCCACCAGAAGCAATTACCGGAATTGATACAGAATTTACAACTTCCCTAGTAAGAACAATATCATATCCATCTTTGGTGCCATCCTTATCAATACTAGTTAGAAGTATTTCTCCTGCACCTAATTTGTCTGCTTTTTTTGCCCATTCAATAACATCAATTCCAGTTGCTTCTTTTCCACCATAAATGAAGATCTCAAACCAGAATTTTTTTCCATTTTCAGAAAAAATATTCTTATCTTTTTGAAGATCAAAATTTCTTTTAGCATCGATTGCTACTACGACACATTGCCGTCCAAAGAGTTGCATTAATTCAGTAATAACTTGAGGATTTTTTATTGCACCCGTATTGATACCGACTTTATCAGCTCCATTAAGTAAAATATTTCTTGCATCTTCTAATGATTTTACACCGCCTCCAACTGTAAAAGGAATATCAATAACAGATGCTACTTTCCTAACTAAATCCTTGATTGTTTTTCTTTGTTCATCAGATGCAGTAATATCCAAAAAGACTAATTCATCTGCACCCTCATTGCTATATTTTTCAGCCAATTCTACAGGATCACCTGCATCTTTAATTGATTCAAAATGAAGACCTTTTACTACACGTCCATTTTTTACATCAAGACATGGAATAATTCTCTTTGTTAGAGTCATGCTATTTGTTTTGCCTCCTGAATTGAAATTTTATTCTCATAAAGTGCCTTGCCTAAAATTACACCAAATGCATTTTCTTTTTTTACATCTTGAACATCTTTTATATTTGAAATTCCACCACTTGCAATCACATGAGCATTGTTTAATTGACATGCTTGAGATAAAAATTCCAAATCAGGTCCTTGAAGAGTTCCATCACGACTAACGTTTGTTAATAAAAATTCAGAGAATCCCATTGCGAGAAATTCTTGCATGGAATCAATTAATTTAATGCCTGTTTGTTTTTGCCATCCATGTGTCACTATTTCACCATCAATATGATCAACAGAAATTACAATTTTTTTAGAACCTAAATTGGACAATAATTTTTGTAATACTAGTTTATCTTTAAATGCCAATGTACCTAAAACAACTCTGTTGCAAATTTTTAAGACGTTAGTGATAGTAGATTCATCTCGCAATCCACCAGCGACTTGAATTGGAATTGAAGTCTGGTCAAGAATTTTTTTAATAACTGACAAATTTGAGCCAATACCAAGAGTTGCATCAAGATCTACTAAATGAAGCATATCAGCTCCGTTTGCTTCCCATTTTTTTGCTATTTCAACAGGATTATCACTGTATACAGTTTTCTGTTTAGGATTACCCTTGTAGAGTCGTACTACTTGGCCATTCATTAGATCAATTGCAGGAATAACTTTCATTTTTTGCACACATTTAAAAAATTTTGAATTATGATTTTTCCAACTTTACCAGATTTTTCTGGGTGAAATTGTGTGCCAAAAAAGTTATCCTGTTCAATTACTGCAGGTACCTTAATTCCATAATCAGACTCTGCAGTTATTGCATCATAATTTATGGGTTTTACTCTATACGAATGTACAAAATAAACCCATGATTCATTTTTTACTCCTTCAAGTATTTTACCAGATTTTTTAATTTCTAAATTATTCCATCCCATGTGTGGAACTTTCATTGATTGGGGCAGTATAATTACATCTCCTCCAATTACGCCTAATCCTTTTTCGGTTCCTTCTTCACTTTTCTCAAAAAACATTTCCATACCAAGACAGATTCCTAAAACAGGAGTATTATCTTTGACATACTCATGAAAGTTAGTTTTTGATTTTGATATACTTTTGACTGCAGGATCAAAATTTCCCACTCCTGGAAGTAGTAATCCAGAGTAAATATTTGGCATGTCAAAATTTGTAATTACATCTACTGTAGCTCCTGCTTTTTCAAGTGAATTTTTTAAGCTGAAAATATTTCCAACTCCATAATCAAATATTGCAAGGTTAACCATTTACATTGAACCTTTGGTACTTGGAATTCCTTTTTGTTTTTTATCATACGAAGATGCTTCTCTAAATGCAACTGCTAATGATTTGATTGCAGCTTCTACTTTGTGATGATCATTATCGCCATACTTTACAGTAAGGTGAACACAAATGTTTAGATTTTGTAGAAGTGATTGGAAAAAGTGTTCTAAATCTTCTTTAGAAATACCTTCAATGGTATTTCGTTTAATTGATAATACAAGTTTCCAAAACGGTCTTTTTACTAGATCAATTGAAGCCTCAGCTAGAGATTCGTCCATTGGTACTGATGCATAACTAAATCGAGTTATTCCACTTCTTGTACCCAAGGCTTTGTCAATAGCTAAACCTATGGTAATTGCAGTATCTTCAATCAAGTGGTGTTCAATTTTATCATTTGATTTTGCATTAACTTTTAAATCGATCATTCCATGTTTTCCAAAGGCCGTAATTAGATGATCAAGAAAACTTATCCCAGTGTAAATAGTAGTTTTTCCGGTTCCATCCAAATTAACTGATACAGATACCGTGGTTTCTTTTGTGCTACGATTTACGGAACTTTTTCGAGATTTCATATTTTTCACAGGAGATGTACTTTGAATTATTCTAAATTTAATACCTTCGGAAGTAAATCAATAGACTCTAATACTAACATAACACCACTGTTCTGAAATAATTTCAATTTTTCTTCAGGGTTTTTGCTAGTTCCGATAATTCCACAAAAAATAACTTTACAGCCTTGGGCTGATACCTTTTTAGCCATGATAAAATCCTCAATAGAATCTCCAACGTAAATACAGCATTTACAATTCATTCCATTAGTTGAGCGAATTAAAGATTCAGGATTAGGTTTTGCAAGTTCTCTTGGTTCATCTTCTAAAAATAGAGAATTTTCTAGATCAAAATCATCTAATAGTTGCTTAAGTGAATGTTTAACTGATTCTTTTCCCCTTCCAGATACAATTGATGGTTTTGATGGAAATTTTTTTACTAATTTTTCAATTAAAGATTTGTTAAGTATAACAATATCGTTTTTAATCAGCCCAGATTCTAAAAATTGAGATGGTTGTTTAAAAAGTTTCAAATACAGTTCAGGACCATAAAAGATTTGATCAAATATTTTGTATAATGGGTTATCTTTATGTGTACCAGGATAAGATAATTTATTTTTAATATCACTAATATCTACAAATGTTTCAATATATTTTTGTATAGATGATATTCCTGAAGAATCTGCATTTGATATTACATCAAAAATAAATTTGTATTGATCTTTATTTAATTTTTTAGCAGCAACTAAAGAAAGAATTGAGGCATATGTCAAATCAACTTCATCATTAAATCCTCCACTAGCTTTGAATCCATCAATAATTTTGGAATCTATTTCAATATTATTAGTAATTTGAAAAAAATTCTCTAAAACATATTGTACAGTTTTGTCTATTGCAAGATCATATGATTTTGTAATATCAATCAAGACTCCATCACAATCAAATATTATTCCATCTGCAGAAATTAGATCTTCTAAGATAGAGTCATCCATGTAAATTCCTGATTGTTTTTTTGTTAATATCATCCTAACAGATCACGAATTGCAAGTAAAAATTTAGAATTCATTTCCTTAGTTCCAACTGTAACTCTAAGACAACCATCATGTTTTCCAATTTTTCCTAATGTTCTAATTGATATTCCTTGTTCTACAAGTGCATTATAGACTCTTTTGTGAGAACCATGAGCATCAAATAGCACAAAATTAGCCTCGGAATCAAAGACTTCAAAGGTATCATATTTTTTAAGATTTTCAATTATTCTTTTTCTTTCTTCTTTGATTATTTGCACTGCATCTTTCATTTGATTAGATTGTTCTAATGCCATAATTGCAGATTCAATTGTTAGTGTACTTACTGGATATGGGTATTGCAAGACACGGTTAAAGACATTGGTGAATTTCTTGTTTGCAATAAAATATCCCAACCTTAAACCAGCTAAACCAAAGGATTTGGATAGTGTTTGTACAACAATCAAATTTTGTTGTGATTTGACCATATCAGATAAGGAAAAATTACTAAATTCTCCATAAGCTTCATCAATTATTATTAATCCGTCAAAAGATTTTACTAATTTTTGTAAATCGTTTTTCTGAAATTGAAATCCTGTTGGATTATTTGGAGAATCAAGATATAAAATATCTGCATTTTTGGATAATTTGAGAAATTCTTTAATATCTAGCGTCATATTATTTGAAAAAGGAATTGCGGTAACTGGAATAGAGTAAAGATTACATCTTTCTTCAAAAAATCCAAACGTTGGATTTGATGTAAGAACTCTAGTTTGTTTTGATGCAAAATTTGAAAGTATTAAATCAAGTATTTGATCAGAACCATTTCCAACACCAATCATAGAAGATGGTACTTTGAGAAATTTTGACAGTTGATTTATCAAGCGCTCTACACCTCCTAAAGGGTATTCTCGAATATCACAATTTTTTTTGGCGTTAGTAATAAGATCTTGTTGAAATTGTTTAGGGATTACATAATTTTCATTAGAATCAAGCTTAAGTGCATCAGGATGTATCTCAGGTTTTTGGTATCCACCAATTAAATCTAATTCTTTAATCTTTTTTCCAAGCCAGTCTTGTTTCATTTTATTCGTCCTTGTATTGCTTCATAATGATTTGGAAGTCCTTCAGCTTCGGTAAATATTTCCATATGTTTTGAAATTTTGGATAAAACTGACTTTGATGTAGAGACCTGAGTATTAATTTTGATGAAATCTAAAACAGATAACGAACCTCTTGTTTTGCCAAACTTATTTGTAGGTAAGATATGATTTGAGCCTAAAAGATAGTCACTAGCAGATGAAGGGGTGTCATGTCCTAACAATACTAATCCAGCCGAAGTGATTTTAGATGCTAAAACATTAGGATTTTTTGTCATAATTTGCAAGTGTTCAGGAGCTAATTCATTTGCAAGTTTAATCATATCAGAATTATTTTTACATATCGCAATAAAGCCATTTACTTTAAGACTAGTTTTCACAAAATCACTTCGCTTAATTTTATTGATCAATTCGCTGATAATTTTATCTACAGATTTTGCAAGTTTTTCTGAATTTGTTATCAAATAACAAAATGTGTCATTACTGTGTTCTGATTGAGATATGAGATCTAGTGAGATATATTTTGGATTTGCAGTTTCATCTGCAATAATTCCTAATTCAGTAGGACCTGCGAGCATATCAATAGATGTTTTTTCGCCAATCATAGACTTTGCAAGTGTTACAAATGCACCGCCAGGTCCAACTATTTTATCTACTTTAGAGATTGATTTTGTGCCAAATGATAGTGCAGCAATTGCTTGAGCGCCACCAACTCGATAAATTTCACTTGCACCGCAAATCTCTGCAGTTACGACAGTAAATGGATCAATTTTTCCATCAGAGTTTGGAGGGGATACAACTACTATTCTTTTGACCCCAGCAATTTTTGCAGGAACCACAGACATTACAACAGAACTAGGATATTTTGCTAAACCACCTGGAATATAGCATCCCACACTTTGTAGCGGTATAAATTTCTTGGAAATTTTAATTCCATCTGTATTGATAGTTTTGTTTTTTAGGATTGATTTTACAATAGATTCAGTTTTTTCTAATCTCAGTTTAGCTATTCGTATTGCATCTATTTTATTTTGAGATACATTAGAAAAAGCATCTTTTATTTCATTTTGTGATAAACGTAATGAAGTGATTGTAGCACCACTAAATTGTTTTTCATATTTTCTTATTGCTGCATCTCCATTTTTTTGTATATTTTTTAAAATGGATTCTACTGCAAATTTATTTTTTTGAGGTTGTTTTGGCAAGATTTGAGCTGAAAATTTTTCAATATTAGTTACTCGAATTATTTTCATCAATTTTCTTCATCACGCTTTATCTCCTCAAGCTCTAGAATTTGTCGTGGTTCATGAACAACTAGTCCTTGGGCAGTTTTTCGTAGTTTTGGAATTAATTTGTGAAAATCTTCTTTTAGAATCACTGTGTTAATTCCATACCAGCCTTCCTCACTAAGTGGACTAATTGTTGGTTTTTTAAGAGAAGGTATTTGCTGTAAGAGTTTTTTAAGATTCTGTTCTTCCACGTTAAGATAAATGTGTAAATATTTTCTTCCATGTACTGCACCACGCATAAGAGTTACAATGTCAAATATTTTTTCACGTTTTTGTGGATCTCTTATAGATTTTTTGTTAACAATCAAGTTGGCTGTAGATGTTAGAACTTCATCAACAATTTTTAATTTATTTTGTTTTAGTGTGGTTCCAGTCTCAGTAACATCCATTATTGCATCTACATCTTCAGGGGGTTTTGCTTCTGTGGCACCAAAAGATAAATGAATTTGTACATTTTTGTTTGTGCCAAGTCGAAGCCAAGGAGTAACAATTAGTGGATCTTTTGAGCCATAGTATTTTTTATAAGATTTACATTGTTTTAGAAATTTTGATGCAGTAGTAAGATATTCAGAAGATATTCGGAGTGTTTTTTTCTTTTTAGCATAATCTGCAATCATTTCATCTAGATTTTTGTATTTGTATTTATCTGGAAATGCAACAACCAGTCGAATTTTTCCATATTCTAAATCCAAAATTGCTTCAACATCAGCACTAGTTTCACCTACCCAATCTTTTCCAGTGATACCGACATCATATAGTCCTTCAGATACAAGTGTGGGTATTTCTTGTGGTCTAAGCATTTTTACTACAATATTTGGATCATCAAGGTATACTCGATAAGTCCTATCTTTTCTATTTACTTTAGTCCAAGATCTTTCAAGAAGTTTGAATGTTGCTTCTTCAAGGCTGCCTTTTGGTATAGCAAAACGAATTTGGGACATTTCCTATATGTCTCTAAACTTAGTATATAATAACTTCATTTATTATTAAAATTATATCTATGAAGTTTGTCAAACCTTTCATTTTAGGTTCAATAGTATTATCAATTATTATATTAGTATTTTATTTTGGATTTACTCCGTACATGCAAATACAGGACACATCAATACAAGATAACTCAGATTCAATAAATTCAGATTTGATAAAATGGGTGGATGGAATTTTGTTTGATGTTTTTGTAGATCCAAAAGACATTGTTGAAATAAATGGAAACCAAATACCTATGAAAGGTACTTTCAAATTAAAACCAAATTTCTCAGATACATATTCTGAAATAGGAGTTTATGATGAAAAAAATAAACCACTTGTCATCATACCAGTATATACTGCAAGTGCATATGCAAAAAATGGATTTTATGACTTTTACCGTGGTAATTGCAATACATGCTTAACCACAAAAATTACATCAGTGGATGAGTTGAGAGAACAATCTAGTGCAAACGCTGTTAAAATTTTAGAATTATTAGGATATGATTCAATCACAGATATAGAATTAGATAAAAATCCAACCATATTAACAAAATACGACAAGATCATATTGTTACATAATGAATACGTAACAAAAAATATGTTCGAAGCAATAACATCTCATCCAAATGTGATTTATCTTTATCCTAATGCGTTGTATGCTGAGATATCAACAAATTTTGTTGACAATACAATTTCGTTAATCAGAGGCCATAATTATCCAAATGATGATATCACAAATGGTTTTGATTGGGAATTTGAAAATACACATCCATATGAATATGACAAAGAGTGTAAAAATTGGGAATTTTATAATATTACAAATGGTAAAATGTTAAACTGTTATCCAGAGCAGATAATTTGGAAAGATGAAAAATTTTTAAAAACATTAAAGGAGTTATAGTTTAGCCCAAATTAACCAGTATTTCTTTGGCTTTATCAAGGGATATTTGCTTTTGTTCAATCATTTTTTGAACAATTTTATCAATTTGATCAGGTTTTGCACCAGCAGCAGCAGCTAAATTTCTTGCATGCAATCTCATATGTCCTTTTTGGATTCCATCTGTAGATAATGCTCTAATTGCACTATAATTCTGGGCAAGCCCAGTTGCAGTCATTATACATGCAAGCTCCTGTGCTGATGTAACTTTGAGAATTTTCATGCAAATTTTAGCAATCGGATGAACATTTGCGATACCACCAACAATTCCAACAGATAAAGGCAGTTCTAACGAGCCAACAAGATTTCCATTTTTATCCTTAGTCCATTTACTAAGAGAACGGTATTGGCCGGATCTTGCAGCGTATGCATTTGCAGCTGCCTCAATTGCTCTGCTATCTTGGCCTGTTGCATTGGCAACGGCTATGATACCATTCATTATTCCTTTATTATGAGTAACAGCTCTGTAAACATCATTGTTTGCAAACTGATATGCTAAAACAATATCATCAACGGCATCTTCACCAATTTCATTTTTATCAAAAACTGCTGTAGCCGTTGCAATTCTACGTGTAGAATAATTTGATAAAATACGAAGTAATGTTCTACCTCCAGTTATTTTTTCTAACAGCGGTGAAACAGCTTCGCACATTGTATTTGTAACATTTGCACCCATTGCGTCACCAACATCAATTAACAGCTCAACAATCAACATCTTCCCAAAATCAGTATCAATTATTTTACAAGATACTTCCTTTGCACCTTTATTCATTTTAGATAATGTATTGCTCTTTGAGTTTGCAAGAGTGATTATTTCTTTTGAAATCGCTTGTATTTTTTTAATTGCACCGTTAATATCAACATCTAATACTTGAATTTGGCCAATACTGTAAGACTCATCAGCTGTTGCCTTGAACCCTCCCATTATTCTTGCAATTTTTGCACCCTTTGAAGCTGCAGCAATAACTGACGGTTCTTCAATAACCATTGGAACAAGATAGTCTTTTCCGTTAATTTTAAAACTAGTTGCCACTCCTAACGGCAATGAAAAAGTACCAATTGCATTTTCTATCATTTTATCAGCTTTTTCAAAAGAGATACCGCCATCATTGTTTTGTAAAATTTCTAACTCTTCAGCAGTCAAATCTGCAAAATTGCCAACTATATCTAATCTTTCTTTTCGTGTCTTTTCAAAAAATTTTGAAATTGATGAATCACTCATTTTTTTATCCTCAATAATTTATCATCCATACTATCTGGAAAACCTTTACCATCAGTATTTGAAGTAATTACATAAAGACTACCATCATGGCTTTGCACGACATCACGTATACGTCCAACCCCACTTAGTATGGTTTTTTGGGATGGAAGACCTTCAGAAAAATCTAGTTGATATAGATTGGTTGCCCGCAGGGAAGCCATGACAAAATCAGCCTCCAGATTTATCTTATCACCAGAATAATACAATATGCCACCAGGTTCAATGCTTGGATCATAACACATTATTGCATTTTCAAATTTAGCATTACCTGAACACTGTTGCTCAGGCCAACCATAATTTTTTCCAGATTTGATGATATTAATTTCATCGTTTTTTTCTGGCCCAAGTTCAGCCAGATACATCTGACCCATATTATCCCATGTCATTCCCTGAGGGTTTCTATGACCTAACGAGTATACAGCTGAATTTGAAAATGGATTATCTTCAGGGATTGTGCCATCATCATTTAATCGTAAAATTTTTCCGGACAAAGAATCTAGATTTTGAGGCAGATGTGAAGAATCAGATACAGTTCCAGTACCTACATACAATTTTTTGTCAGGACCGAATTTTAAAAAACCACCATTTGTAAATACAGAGCCAGGTATTTTATCAAAGATAGTTTTTGCATCAACTAGTTTGTTTTCGGATTCAGTAATTTGGAGTATTTTATTCCATAGTTCTCCATTTTCTTCATATGTTAAAAAAACATAGATTAGATGATTATTTGAAAAATCAGGATGGAGTGTAATTCCCAGTAATCCACCATCAAATACTTTTGCTGGACGTAATGCTGCAAGTGGTTCATCCAGTAAAATATTATTCTGAATAATTCTAATTAGTCCATCTTTTTCTGTAACAAAAATTCTATCGTCAGATATTGCAATTGAACGTGGTTCATCAAGATTTTCTGCCAAAATTTCTACAGAATTATTTTCAGGTACTGATGAAAGTGGTTCAGGGATTGGTAAAGAACTAGGAGCGAATGTTAAATAAATTATTGAAAATGCTAATGCAGCAATAATTCCTGCAATTCGTAGTTTTTTGTCCATAAAAAATCATTCAATTGAAATCCTATTAATTACTTTCAAGAATTTGATAAAGCGTATATACGGCTCGTGCTCATTCATGTTCAGCGGGGTGGGGAAGCCAGACTCTTTAGGGCTAGGTCATCCCGGCGGGCTCATAACCCGCAGTTCAGTAGTTCAAATCTACTCCCCGCTACTTAATTTTCATATACACAAAACCAGGAATCTGACTCATCAAACCTAGATTTTTTGTTAATTCTTCCAACTCTTTGTAATGGTCTACTAAGATGTCTATGGGCTGAAACATTTGGAATATACATCTGTTTTTTGATGTTTCTAGTAATTTCTAATATGATTTTCTTCTCTGATTTTTTGCCACATTTTATGCACTGATATCCCTGATTATTTCCTTTAGATTTCATCTTTTTATTACATTTTTTACAAATAGGATTAGATTTTATCATATTTTTTTTAAGTTCAATAATATCAATAAATTCAAGATTTAAAATCCTTGGATGAAGTTTTGATGCTTTTCTAATACCGCCTCCAACACAAACTTTGTCTCCTTTGATCAAACTTGATGCCACTGATGTAATTCCAGTAGGTTTGTACACAGCACAGTATAATTCTAAATCATCTGAAACAATAGTAAAAAAAACGTGGCCCCCTTTTACAATTTTCGGTTCATCATATATGATGCCAGTGATTTTTCCTGAAGCATATGGTTTCATATTTGTTGAATTAAGTTCATTTTTTAAATGGTCACCTGTACCTTGATTAGATTTGAATATCATATGACCAGCTAATTTTTCATTTGTTTTCAAAATTTTAGTTGCACGTAATAAGGAACTTACATTTTCGCCACGTACACCATAAAAAACAGGGTCAGGACCATGTGGAGTGATTAGTACACGTTCTTTTTTGTGATCAAAGCTATTAAATGTAAATGGTAAAGTTTTTTCTTGCATTGTTTTTACACTTTCAGCAGAAAGTTTTCTTTCTTTTCCAAATTTAGAATTTTTTCTATAGCTTAATAGCTCCAATGTATGATCGTTAAAGTCATAACCAATTGCGCCAATTGCACCTACAAGACCTTGACCATTTCCTTGATAAAAAAATTCAATGTTATTTTTTGTAGCAAATTTTTTTGCATAATTTCTGGTTATCAATTGCCATAGAGCTAATTTAC
Source organism: uncultured Nitrosopumilaceae archaeon (assembly GCA_964507355.1). Taxonomy (GTDB): domain Archaea; phylum Thermoproteota; class Nitrososphaeria; order Nitrososphaerales; family Nitrosopumilaceae; genus Nitrosarchaeum. Next base: position 3,201 of record CAZDPM010000018.1, on the reverse strand, counting down.
TAAATTTAGAAAAGTGGTCTGGAATTTCTTTATTCTCATAGAAAACTAAACCGGGATTTGCACCATTTTTGATATCAGAGTATCTTTCAACAAGTCTTTTAATCTGATTTTTGATTCTTAATGGATTTTTTGTTCTTATTTTCATAGAAACAGCTCCATTTCCTCGTGTTTTCCAAGGTATGTTTGGATTAAATCGAATTAATTTTGGGAAATCAAGAAACTCTGTATCCTGTTTTTTTAGCAAATCAACAATTTTGTAAGCAAGAAATGTGGTACACATTCCTTTTGGAGAGTCCGTATCATCAAAACCAATATTGAGTGTATGTGTATCAGCCATAAACAAATAATAAGATTTCAGACATTTTTAGTTGTTGGAAGGTACAGTTGGTTTAAATTAATAACTCCATATTTTTAGCTGGAATTGATAATAATAGATGAAGAACGTATCTTCAAAGAAATTGAAACTAAAAATCCATCATCAGTATCGCTAAATGGTCCTGACGGAATACTGCCCCAAGTACAAGAAACTGCCATGAATATTACTAAACGATTTGGTATTCCTGCGTATGTATTAGCTGATACAACATGGGGAACATGTGATCTAAATTCAAATGGCTCCAAAGTGCTAGGAGCTGAAATTCAGTTTAACATAGGACATACAATAAACACTGAAACATTTGAAAAAAATCTAATTCTAATTAATGCATATGATGATATTAAATTTGATAGTGTTGCCAAAAAATGTGTTGATATTCTTAAAGGAAAACAAATATCGTTAGTTACCGATAGTCAGCACCTACATCAAATGGATAAAGTAAATGATATTTTGACTAAGGGTGGAGTACATGTGAAAATCGGTAAAGGAAAAGGGCAGTTAAATGATGGTCAAGTATTTGGTTGTGAATTTTATCCAGCTACAGAACTTAAAGACAAAGTTGATGCGTATGTATTCTTAGGACAAAGCAATTTTCATGCATCTGGAATTGCTTTATCAACTAATATGCCAACTTATGTTTTAGATCCATACTTTAACGAAGTACGAGAAGTTACAGAATTTGCTCAAAAACTAAAAAAGAAAGCAACACTTGCAATTTACAAAGCAGCTGATGCTCAATCATTTGGAATAATCATAGGACTTAAAGAAGGACAGCTATCCAAAGTATTTGCTTTAAAATTTAAAAAAGAATTAGAAAGAGAAGGAAAAACTGTTCAATTATTTGCATTAACTGATATCACAAATGAGAGATTAAAAAATCTAAAAGGAATTGATGCGTTTATTCAAGTAGCATGTCCTAGAATTTCTACAGATAATCAATTTGACAAGCCTGTTCTTTCAACACCACAGGCAACCGCACTTTTAAAAATATTAAGACATGAAAGTATTGAAGGATATCTAGAGATTCCTCATTGGCTTTAAAATTAAGATATTAGTTTTTGAAATTTTGGATTATCAATTAATTTTTCAAAAGATTTAGATTTTTTTGCTTTAATTTTATATTGAATTCCTTGTGAAATTGCGTTTTCAAGTGTAACAAGTGCATCATTTATCCTAGAGAGCATCGCAAGATTACAAGATTTGTCAAAAAGAACATCACCATTTTTAGGATAATCCTTTAGAATTATATCACAACAAATAATGGACTCTTCAAAATTATTCATTGAAAACAAAATTCTTTCTTTATGGTATAGAACAATGTTATAATTTGAATGATTTTCCAAAATGACATTACAATAACTTAGTGCTTCAGTGAATATGCCTTTTTTTCTCATAGACGAGATTTTGTTTACCAAAACGGACAGATCGGTAGAATCTAATTTTAATGCTGCATCATAGCATTGAATTGCTTCATCATAATTTTTTAGTTTATTTAGTGAATATCCCTTATTGTTAAGAGAAGTAATATGATTTGGATCATCGTGTAAAATTTTATCATAGTAAGCAATCGCTTCTTGCAATTTTCCTTTTAAAAATAATCTATTTGCTTCATCAAGAAGTGAATCAATTTTTGGATTACCAGTCATTATTGATTTTATATTATGGTTTCATTAAGATCTTCCCAAAGAGGCCTTTGCCAGTTAACATTTTAGTATGAGCCTCTACTGCTTGCTCAAATGTATAAACAGAATCTATCACAGACTTGATTTTTCCCCGAGACATCCAGTATAGAGCCTGTTCTAATTCAGACCTAGTTCCCTGAGTTGAGCCCAAAATGTTAATGCCTTTGAAAAAAATATGTCTCAAATCGGTTTTAGCATTATAACCCGTTGTTGCTCCAGTTGTAACAATCGTTGCACCGTACTTCAACAATGTTAATTCTTTATTCCAATGCGAACCGCCAATATGCTCAAAAATTACATCTACCCCAGAAATATCACCAAATGGTTTAGTTATTTTTTTAGCAATCTCACGAACTTCCTTATGCCAATCTTCTTTTCTATGATCAACTGCGTAATCAGCTCCTAATTCCAATAATTGATTTAACTTATCTGGACTAGCTGTAGCAATAACAGTACAGCCAAATAACTTAGCTATTTGAATTCCATAATTTCCAACACCAGAACTACCACCCATTATCAAAACTAATTGGCCTGGTTGAATATTTGCTCTACCAACTAACATATGCCAGGATGTAAGTAAAGTCATAGAAGCAGCTGCTGCAGATTCGTATGTTACATTATCAGGTATTTTTACAACATTAACTTCTGGCAAATGTGTAACTTCACAATATCCTCCCCAAAGTGGACCAGTTTCAAATCCCCAAATTTTTCTCTGTTTGCAATCATATTCTCTTCCACTAGTACATAATTTACAAACTCGGCATGACATATTTCCATGAGAGACCACTCGATCACCAATTTTGATATTTTTCACACCATCACCTATTGCAATTACTTCTCCTGCTGCATCTGTACCTGAAATGTGAGGTAATGGCACAGCTAGAGGTTTTCCCCTCATCCCCCAAATATCATCATAATTCAAAGAAGCATATTTTACTTTGAAAACAACTTCATTTTGTTTTGGGGTTGGTTCTGGAATATCTTTGATTTTTAAAATTTTAGAAAAATCATCATCTGCGGTATAATTTTCATACACTAATGCTTTCATGATTATTTCAAACCTTTTTGGGTTATATGATTTACCAAAGTAGGCTCAAACCACAAACAATTATAATCATAACTCCAAAAAATACAACATGTCTG
>CAZDPM010000017.1:0-19186 GCA_964507355.1 uncultured Nitrosopumilaceae archaeon | reverse complement strand
TGACTCAGATTGCAGCATTTATGGTTGTAGCAATGATTGTAGAAATTTTCCTTAGCGTATTTTATCTAATTAAAATTAGATTTTTCCATAAAGAAAAAAATTATGATTCAGAACATGCAATATAATTCCGATTCATTAATTAGTATAAGAAATTTTGATTGACATATGTCAGAACAAACTCGTCACAGTAATGTAATTATTCGAAATTTAACAAAAGAGGATATACCAAAAGTAGTTGAATTGCAAAAGGTTGCATTTCCTTACATGGCAGCTGAGGGTGTTTACTGGAAGCCTGAACAATTAGAAGCCCATCTTAAGGTATTTCCTGAAGGTCAGTTTGTAGCAGATTATGATGGTAAAATCGTTGGCTCTTGTAGTAGTTTAATTGTAAAATTTGATCCTGAATATAAAGAACACACCTGGAAAGAGGCTTGTGGTGATAGTATCTTTTCATCACATAATCCAAAAGGTGATTCCTTATATGGTGCCGACATATCGACACATCCTGATAATCGAAGACTTGGTGTTGCAACCAAGATATATGATGCACGAAAAAAACTTGCGATAAATCTCAATTTACGAAGAATAATTGCAGGTGCAAGATTATTCAACTATTGTGAATTTGCAAAAGAACTATCTCCACTAGAATATGTTCAAAAAGTCTTAAAACATGAAATTAAAGAACCTGTATTGGAATTTCAAGTTAAAAATGGTTTCAAATTTATCAAAATTATTCCTGATTATATGAAAGATCCACGTTCATTAAACAATGCAACTTTTATTGAGTGGATAAATCCGGAATATATCAAGAAATGATTATTGATTGCCACGTTCACGTTAATCAATATGAGCTAATGCAGCATATCCCTTCTTTGGATGATCGAATTCTTGAATTACGAAAAGAAATGACAAGTAATAATGTAGATTATGCTGTTATTTTATCCTCATACAAAACAAATTCAGAGAGACCTTCAGCAAAACAGATCCTCGATGCAATAAAAAAATATGATAATCTTGGAGTCGTTGCAGGGTTCTCAATTGACAATCACACTGATGAAGATTTAAAAAATTTCAGAACATGGATTAAAGAAGGATTAGTCAAAGGACTCAAAATCTATTCTGGTTATGAGCATTATTATCCGTATGATGAAAGATATCAAAAAGTATATGATATTTGTATAGAGTTTGGTGTTCCTGCAATGTTTCACACTGGAGACACATACAGCCCAAAAGGAAAACTTCGTTATGCACGTCCACTAAATCTTGATGAAGTTGCAGTGGATAACCCTGAACTAAAAATAGTAATGTGTCATTTAGGAAATCCATGGATTCAAGATGCACAAGAAGTAATTTATAAAAATAAAAATATGTATGCTGATATTTCCGGTTTAGTTATTGGTAGTTTTGATCACTTTTTTGAAAAAATGATCAAAGAAAAAGTTGCTGAACTAATTAATTATGCTGGTGAACCACGATATCTGCTTTATGGAACTGACTGGCCAATCAGCTCTATGGATTCATATCTTAACTTTGTTGCAAAATTAAAAATCAAACAAGAATTTAGAGATAATTTCATGTATAAAAATGCCAAAGAATTGTTTAAAATTTCCTGAACTTTAACATCTCTTTGGAAAATTCTAATTATCTGTATATAGAGCATTTATTTGAAAATGTGGCATATGTTCGCCTTGAATTATTTACCTTATATTCTAAAAGTCTACAAATAAAAAAGAACTAATTAAGAAGAGATTGATAATAAAACTATTGGAAAAAATAACCAGGGAATCTGATCAAGAAATTCAGGAATCTAGGAATGAAATTGAAGAAATTCAACGTAAAATAAAAAATAATGACTATAATCAACTAAAAGAGGTTCATCACGATAAAATGGTTTTAGAAACTAGACAAATGGTTTTACAAAATAAAATACAATCAAAACAATTATTTGATGAATGTTTTCAAACAATCAAAACTAATTATGATGAATTAAAAAATCAAAATAAAGTTTTAAGTGAAAATAACTCAGTTTTAATTGAAATTATTAAAGAAGTCTGTAAAAACAACAAGATAAGTCCTAGCTTACAAGAAAAAATTAATAATTTAAAATAATAAAATTGTTTAAAATTTTGTAAATTAAAGTTTAGATTCTTTTTTTACATTTATGTCTGGAAATCCAACTATGTCTAATAGTGAAGTTGCTACTTTTATTTTACCATCTGAATTATTTATTTCTTGTAAAATCTTACTGCTAATATTATGTTTTATTACTCCTCTTTGTCTTACTGCAACTGGATATCTTATTTTCACTGACACATCATTACTGGTCAACACAAAATGAATTATTGGGTCTGTTGTATTGTTATCTAGATAATATTTATCTCCTAAATTTTTGATGCTTTCTGAAGCTTTAACGCTTGCATCTTTTGTTTCGTTAGATACTATCTCCATGAATTTCTTATGTGCATAATCTGTATCTGATTTGTAATCCAGTGGAAATGAAATCTCATCCCAAATGAACTCATGGTCTTTGGTATAGTTGTTTATTGTAGTAGATAAAATATTGCCATTAGGAATTGTTGATAGTCTGCCTGTAGGTAGATCTGCTGTAATCCACTCTCTTGTTTCAAGTAATGTTGTGTATAGAATTCCAATATCTATAACATCGCCTGTTTTTGAATTTATTTCAATTCTATCTCCCACTGAATATACTCTAGTTATGTAGATCAATATACCTCCTGCAAGATTTTTCAACAAATCTTGAAGAGCAAACGCAACTCCTGCGGAAGCTAACCCTAACACCACTGTTAATTCTTGAGTTCCTTCACTCCAAATAACTGCAAGTGCAACTATGAAAATTGCAATATATCCAATAGAAATAATTTTTTTAAAATTATATTTCATCTTTTTTTCTTTAATTTTTTTAGATAATTGACGCTCTAGAATTATTTTAAAAATTATATGAATTATAGCTAAAGATACAAATGTGTAAAATCCACTTTCAATATATCTATGTGGAAAATAGTAATTTGCAGTCCAAAATATTACTACAAGTATAATCCATATAATTAATCCATTTCTTTGTTTCATTGTATGTTGTCTATTTTTTATTGTGTCTCTAATTGAAAAAGTCTTGCATGTTTTTTAACTATTGAGTTAAGAACAACTAGACGTGAAATGTCTATCAGGAATTTATGACATTTAGTGTCATTGTGCTAACTACTCTAGATAATTTTCTGATATCTGCTACTGCTTTTTCAAAATCTTTTTGGTCTTCAGTATTTATTTCAGTAATCACATCATATGCTCCATAAGTGAGATATGCGCTTTTGATTTTTGACATATGTTTTAATTCCTCGACAATATATTCTTCGGCGCCAAGATCACAATTTAATAAAATAAATCCAATATGCATTTTCTTAGAATATAAGTACAATTACTTGTCTTTAAGTTTTACATCTATTACCATCTACTACGTCCGCCATAGTTATTTCCACTATTACGGTCTCCGTATTTTCTTCTTCCACCACTTCTGTCGTCTCTTGCATCTCCTCTACTGGATCCTCTATACCCACCAGAGCCCGCAGATCTTCCATATCCTCCACTTCTACCTCTGGAATACCCTGATCTTGATTGTGAACCGCCAAATCTTCTAGATGGAGATTGTCTTTTTAGAGGATCAGGAATTGAAATTTCTATTCCCATTTCTTTATTCAAATCTGTCAGTGGTACTTTGATTTGACGTTTGATTAAATTCCAATCTCCTACGGATGAATATGATACTAGTGTAATTGCCCTTCCTTTTGCTCCAGCTCTTGCTGTTCTTCCTATTCTGTGGAAATACGCCATTTCTTGATTTGGAACATCATAATTTACTACAAGTTCTACTCTTGGTACGTCTATTCCTCTTGATGCCACATCTGTTGCAACAAGGATGTCTACTTTACCACTTCTAAATTTTGACATTGATTGTTCTCTTCTACTCTGTGACATATCCCCCTCGATTGCAACTGCATCAAATTTTTCTTGATGCAGATATTTTGCAACATCTCTAGTTCTATATTTTGTAGAACAAAAAACTATGATTTGACCCTTAAGTGGTTTGATAAAATCAATTAGGTACTTCATTTTATCTCTATCTTTAATTACTAAATATGCTTGATCAATTCCTTCTCCACTAAGATCGTCTGCATCAAGTAAGAATTGTTTTGGATTATTTAGATAATCTTCAGACAATCTTAGAATCTCAGTTGGCATTGTTGCTGAAAATAATGACATTACTCTCTCTTCTGGAGCAAGATCTAAAATAAATTGAATATCATCAACAAATCCCATATCTAACATTGTATCTGCTTCATCTAGTACAATGTGAGTTATATCTCCAAGTTCTATTGAGCCACGTTTAAGGTGATCAATAAGTCTCCCGGGAGTTGCAACTACTATCTCAACCCCTCTATCTAAGGCATCTAATTGCAACCCCATTCCCTGACCTCCGTATACAGTTGCTACCCTAATTCCTGTGTATTTGCCAAATTTTTTTATCTCTCCTGAAATTTGTATTGCAAGTTCTCTTGTTGGAGCCATGATCAGACCTTGAATGCCTTTTTTTGGTTGTATCTCTTGAAGCATAGCTAATGCAAATGCTGCTGTTTTACCTGAGCCAGTATGAGCTTGCCCTACAACATCTCTACCTGTAAGCAATACTGGAATAACAGCTTCTTGAATAGGAAATGCTTCATCAAACCCCATTTCGCGAATCCCTTTTAGTAATTCTTCTCTTAATCCTAAATCTTGAAATTTTGTCATTTTGTTTTCTTCTCTTAAGCAATGACGAAAAAGCTCATTGCCCACTCGTCATTATTACGATAAATTAAAGTGGTTTTTAGGTCTAATAAACGCTTGTTCTGATTTCTCAAGAGTTTAGCTGAGACTCTATTATTCCACGAAATACTTCAAAAGGTTGGGCTCCATTTACTTTTACAAATCCTATATTTTCATTTCCGATAAAAAATCCAGGAGTTCCAGTTATCTCGTAATCTCTTCCATCCTTTAGATCGTTATTGATCTCATTGACATATTTGCCTGAATCAAGACATGTGTTGAATTGTTCTTGATTCAACTCTAACTCTGCTGCAAATTCTTTAAAGATTGTAATTGCGGATGTAAAATCCATCTTATTCCATGTTCCTTGGTTTTCAAATAACATATCGTGATATTGCCAAAACTGGTTTTGCTCATCTGCGCATTCTGATGCTACTGCAGCTGGCATTGCATTAGGATGGCTGTTTTGTATTGGAAAGTCTCTAAACACAAATTTTACTTTACCTGTATCAACATATTGTTCTAAAATTAATGGAAGTGTTTCGGTTTGAAATCTTGCACAAAATGGACACTGAAAATCTGAAAATTCTATTATGGTAATCGGAGCATTCTTAATTCCTTTTGTTGGGTCGTCATCTGCTGATATCTTGATTGGAGATGTATTTGGTTGTGCTGCCATCTGATTTTTTGAAATCTTTGATTCAAGACTAGCAATTGCATTATTTAATTCAGATTTTGTTACTTGTTCTGATTTTAAACTAACAAAAGAACCCACAAAAAACGCAGCTATCAAACTAACTCCTATTATTAAAATCACCAAAATATTAAACACTGACTTTTTAACGATTTTTTTTCCACTGTAATTTGATTCTGCATCTAAATCCATTTAGGTTCACTACAATTGATACGTACTTATTCGTATTGTCTTTTTACCACTTTTTTATTTCTAACAGTTCTTATATTCCCTAATAATTATCCCAAGCAATGTCAGTAGATGACCGAAAAATGTACCCATGTACATGTTCTGATTGCGGAAAAGAATCCCAAGTACCTTTTCAACCAATAGAAGGTAGAGATGTATTCTGCAAAGAATGTTTACCAAAACATAGAAAACCAAGATCTGAAAATAGAGGAAGATATTAGGCTGAAATACGCTTAACGTCGTTTTTTCTTTTACTCTTTTGAAGTTATTTTTATTAAAATTAAAAAGCCAATAATGGGATCCGAACCCACGACCCTCAGATTACAAATCTGATGCTCTAACCAGGCTGAGCTATATTGGCACAAAATCCAATAAAAATTTTGGATCTTTAAAGTGTTACCGAATATCTTCAAAGATCTACGTATCACAAGTTTATTTTGAGATGTAAAAAATCTCTGAAATTATTTGATGGATCTATTACATCAGATTATAATAGTGTCTAATTGTGAATAATTTATCCATGAAATACGTCAATCCTTTACGACTCAAAGTCTTGATGATGATGTTTTTTGCAACCGGTATTGTGGGCATTGTTGTGGGTCTATACGTTGCACCACCACAAGCATCTTTATTGATCACATTTATGGGTGTCATCAATATATCCCTTGGCGGATTTTTTGGTTGGATTTTTCTTAATCAGACCCCTCCGTCAGATAATAAAAGAAAGAAAAAGCGCAATGACCACTAGAATATTTGTTGCAAAATGCATTGCAAACGAATGATTAATTCCTTTTTTGTCATAAATATATTTGAATAAAAATCCAATTGGTAAAAGTAATAATGCCATATGCACTTTAATTCCCATCGCAATGTGAATTAATGCCCATACTACTACCATCTTCTTTGATTTTCTAAAATACAATTCTTCCACATAATTAATGTGAATAAACATGTACACTAACAGTGGGATAAATGGAATTATTCCCCAAAACCCTTGATCTGCAAATGGACCAAATGCAATGTTATATCCTAACCAACTCCAATTTAGAATCGGTATAGTCTCAACAAAATCATGAGCAAAAACAATGTATGCAAATAAAATTCCAAATGGAATTGGGGCATATTTTATTGAACCAATTCCAATTTTTAGATCAGTTATTCTTTTTTTCGTCTCTTTGATGAGAAGCAGTGAGGCGCCTACCGTTAGAATGTAATATCCAATCACAAAAGCATCTGATTGAAAAAAATCTTCTAACATAATTCAGTTTATTCTTACATTATGTAAAAAATCTAACTCAACAGAGTTTTGGTTTATTTTTAATACCTATTTTACTTTGAATATGTTCTATCATGTATGCATATCTTAATTCTTTAGGTATGATATTGGGATAAAACCATGGTTTTTTCAGAAATATTGTATATTTACAGAATGATGTATCTGGAAAAATACTTTGAGGTATCTGTGCTAGCGACATTACTGTACATATTTTTTGAAAATATGTTTTGGATTTTTTCAATCAAAGTATAAATAATAAAACCGTTTCATCAAAAAAGATTGCTAGATTTAGTTCCTAAGAAATTATTTCTTACAAAAGGTAAAGGCGTTCATGAAGACAGATTGACAAGTTTTGAATATGCTTTAAGAGATGCTGGAATTGCTGGCACTAACCTTGTTTTAATTTCAAGTATATTTCCCCCAAATGCAAAACTAATCTCTAAAAATGAAGGTCTCAAACAAATTAAACCCGGGCAAATCTTGTTTACAATTTATTCTAAAAATCAAACAAATGAGGCTCATAGATTATGTTCTGCATCAGTCGGTATAGCCCGACCAAAAGATACTAATCGTTATGGCTATCTTTCTGAATACGAATCGTTTGGTCAAAATGAACAAGATACGGGTGATTATGCTGAAGATATTGCAGCGCAAATGCTTGCATCCTCGTTAGGAATTCCATTTGATATTGATAAAAGCTGGGACGAAAAAAGACAACAGTGGACTATATCTGGTCAAATTTACAAAACACAAAATGTTACACAATCAACAAAAGGTGATAAAGATGGAAAATGGACTACTGTCTTTGCAGCTGCTGTTTTACTAGTATAATTATTTTCTATATCCTTTAAGATAATATATTGCTGCACCAATTGCAATAACCGAAATTATTATTACAATTACTAATGATTCATCAAAAGGTGCTTCAATTGTGGATGCAGATAACTTAGTATCGCCTAATGAAAACATTAATTCATTTTTATCAATTGATTTTCTCTCTCCAAAAATAAATTTTCCCTGAATTGTCTTTCCCTGCTCAGGATCAAAAACCCATCCTTCATTTTTAATTTCTGTTGGAATCTTTTCATTTTCCACTAATTGGGTCGGTATTATATTTCCTCTAACCTCTGATATGTTAGTTGATTCGGGAGATAGTATGACCACTTGTAATATTGAATTTAATGGATAAAATCCTGATGAAAAGTAATCTGACCTTTTCAATTCATTTGTTTTTAAAAATTCTAATGGGCTAATTTGATTTACAGATGCGGCTGTATTTGGATAATCTACTGATAACTTCAATTGTAGTAATGATTTATTTTCTATTGGTATGATTGAAAATGTCATTTTTGCATTATCTTCTTTTGCTAGATTCTTTGCTACGTCGTAAAATCCACCTTTATCTCTAATCTCTCTTGGTAAAAGTAATGCTGAGATCTTTTCATACATCGAGCTAGTGTCTTCCATAGGCATTGTATATACTGCAGATACCGTACCCCTTCCTGAAATAGATCCTGATGTCTCTAGAGCTTTGCTCATCTCATCACCACTTTGAATAAATATTGAATGAAATTTTGCATCTGTGTCAAATGTCTCATTTAGATCATTGATAAACAATCCCGCAATTCTTTTTGTAGAGTTTTGAATTTCAAAAATACCCTTGTTTTCTGGATCTCTTACAACGTTTATGATAATACATGATTCATCAAAGACGCCTAAAATACAACGATTCTGGTTTGTTACGACTATGGATGTTATTCTACCATTTTCTCTAATTTTTTGCTCCAATTCTACTGGAATCTTTATTTCTTGAATACTTGTGCTTTGTAAGACAATTGATGCTGTTACATTTTGAGATATACTTTTATCAATAATCACTTGCGCTGTCTCTTGAAATGTGGCAAGACTAGTTTCTTGTGAATATGCATAACTTGTCATGCCAATTATTATGCCCATTAATCCAAACAAAATCAAGATCTTTTGCATAGATTGGTTTTTTTATAATGAAATTATTAAATTTACTCTCTTTTTACTCATCCAATTTTTATTTCTAATGAAATTATTTTGCTAATTTTACTAAAACTCTCTATCTTGTACCTAATATTACAATAAATATTATTTTTCAATTGTGGTATTAGCTCCCTACTTGGTTGAATTCTTTCAAAATCCTGTATTTTCAGTAGCTTCAATAGTAAGCGCGTTTGGAATTGGAATTTTCCAAGGAATTATTCTGGGTCGAGCCATACTTTTACGATTCCCACGTCTGCAAAACCATGTGAAGACAGCTTCGATCTCTTTGTTTTTCTTATTTCTTGTGAATGCAATCTTGAGTGTTCCTAGATTTGCGTCAACTGAAAAAATTGATGTTTCTAGTATCTTTCAGGCAAATGATTCTGGTGAAATAACATCTCTTATTTTTCTTGTATTTGGATTGAATGTTGGATTTTTAGCAGTACTTGCAATATCTGTGACTGTTATGACATTTGTATTGTTGAAATTTGCTCCCATTCACGGTGCCACTAAAATTTTTGTTTTATTTTTTAGTTTATTGATTTTATTGTTAACTGGTCTTAGTCGATTCACTGATCTGACTCCAAGTTCCTTTGAGGTCTTTTTGTATTTTCTTTACCATATTGGAACTACTATTGGCATTTTGGCTGGCTCTATTAGAAAACTAAAATCAAGAAAAATAGATTGGGGATAGTTTCAAACATTTAAATCAGATAATTCTGAACTTCAAATTGACATCGAATTCAAACCGTTCGGGGAACAAGCTGGCAGTCCATGCGTTGGGCTGCCAGCCCCATTTATTAAAAAACTAGTTTAATGCTGAAAGTGTTTTTACTTGGTTTTGTACATAATCAAATCCATCTTGCCAAAATTTCTCTGATCTGATATCAAAGCCGTGTTCTACCAATAATTTCTCTGGTTTTTTGGAACCACCTGCAGTAAGAATGTCGATATATGACGGAACAAAACTTGTTCCTTCTTTTTTATATCTTTGAAATAATGCCAAGGCAAGCAAATTTCCAAATGAATATGCATAGCAGTAAAACGGGGTGTGGTAAAAATGAGGTATACAACTCCATTCTATTGCAAAGTCATCTGAAATAATTACTGAATTTCCAAACTGCTCTTTTAGATTTTCAAGATATGTCTTTGAAATTTCATCAACTACAGTTCCTTTCCCAATTTGTTCATGAGCCGATACTTCAAAAATAGTGAAAAATGCCTGACGCATAATTGTAGCATACAAATCATCAATTTTTTCTGCTAGCATGATTTTTTTCTCATCGTTTGTTACTGTGTTTGATAAATTATCATATAGTAATAATTCTGCAAAAGTGGATGCTGTTTCAGCTAGTGGCAATGGTGCGTCTTGTACAAGAATTGACCTATTTTGTGCCGCTTGACTGTGTACTGCATGACCTAACTCATGAGCTAATGTAAAAACATCTCTTGTTTTTCCAGTATAATTTATTAGAACATACGGTGTGATCTTTGGAGTCAGTGTACTGCAAAATGCGCCATCTCTTTTTCCAGGTCTAACGGATGAGTCGACATGTTTTTCATCAAATACTTTTCTTGCAAAGCCTTCTAATTTTGGACTAAATTTTCCTAGAGATTCAAAAACAATCTTTACTGATTTATCATATTGATAATTTTTCTCTTTAATGTTGGATGCTACTGGAGCATACAGGTCATACCTGCGTAATTTTTTCATTTTTAGTAATTTTGCTTTTTGTAAAAAGAATTTTTGAAATACATGAGAATTTTTTCTACATACTTTGAGAAGTGACTCTATAGTTTTATCATCTATGTTGTTTCCAATGTTTCTCATAGAAATTGGAGACTTGTACCCTCGAATTTCAATCCCCTCATCTTTCCAATTCAAAACTATGTTTTGATATACCTCACCGTTTACTCCCTTATTTTCTGTATATTTTGTTAGAATTGTCTTGTATGCTGTCTCTCTAATTTTTGCATTTGTGCTTCTAATGTAATTTGTAATCTCCTCGCGAGTCATTGTTTTTGTTTTACCGCCAACTTTCATTTTATATTCATATGCGCTAGTCATCTTGTCATACAGCTTTATTATGGCAGAAATCCCTGTAACATCCAAAGTGTTGATAATTTTTTCTTCTGGTTCTGAAAGTGCATATTTTGCAAATAGTCTTTTATGACTAAGATACTCTGAAAGTTCACCTGAATCTTTAATCAATCTATTTGCATTTTTATCATCCACTTGAGTTTTCCACCATAAATCAAAAAACAAAATTTTATTAGAAATTTCTGAACCTAATTTTGACATTCTTGTGATAAGTGATGTTGCTTCATCAGATTGTGTGTCTGCAGAGTATTGTAAGGATGCAAATCCTCCAATTCGGCTCATTTTTTCAGAAATCTCTTCAACTTCATGTATTATGTTGATAAACTTCTCTGATGACATTTTAGGGTCTAGTTTTAATTTAATTTTTTCAAATTTCTTTGCCATTTCCTCTAATTCTTTAATCTGTTTTTGAAATTGAGGGCTCTTTGGATCCTTTGTTAGTTCTGACAGATCCCATTTATCTAGTTTATACTCTGACATATGACACTCTGATTTTGTAACTATTAAAAAATGCATTGTGCCTAACTTAAAATCGAAGCATTCTGAGAAAAATATTAAAATCTTAACTGGAACTTAAGACCAAAACCGAACAGGTACCTTGGTGAGAGTTCCAATTAGTATATGATTTTCAAAATTAGTATTTAGGGTATGCTGACGATTTGTATGTATAATTCATACGTGAATGTTTTAAGTACATTTTGTAATTGTATTGCATGACAAATAATATTGATGCCCCACCTGCTTGGGAGTCTATAATGGGATTATCTTGGATAATTTTAGATGATGATTAGTCTTTAAGACTAGAATCTATGGGCGTATTTGTTTAAACATATACGCAAATCTGTGTTTTTAATATTTTTTTAAAGTCTCTTTGTACCTTTTGATTGATTCTATGATGATTTCTTTTGCTTCTATTGCTCCTTTCCATCCTAGTATCTCTACTTTTTTTCCTTCCAAATCTTTGTAGACCTGGAAAAAATGCCCAATCTCTGAGCGATAATGGTCTTCAACATCTGTAATGTCTACAGTATGCAGATATCTTGGATCATTTGTTGAAACACAAATAATTTTATCATCTGGGTTTCCGTCATCCTTCATTTGCAATAATCCAATTGGTCTTGCTTCAATTAAAATTCCTGGATATGTGGGATTTGTTACAAGTACAAGTGCATCAAGTGGATCCCCGTCTTCTGAAAGTGTTTGAGGAATCAAACCATAATCTCCTGGATAATGAAATGGTGAAAATAACACTCTATCTAGTTTTATCATGTTGTGTTTTTTATCATATTCGTATTTGTTCATGGATCCTTTTGGAATTTCTATTATCACATTGACTATCTCTGGAATGTCTGAACCTGATTCTATATCATGCCAAAAATTTTTGCTCATATTCTAATTATTAAAACCATTTGAACTGTATATGAATTCAATGATTTTTTTATAATTTTTTTAATACTAGTGATTTATTGTGAATAACTTTAAAGATCTTTACTGTATACTCTCCTTCAAAAATATCTGTTATCTCACCTGTGTTTTGATCCGTATTTCTTATTTTGAATTTGTATTCATAAGAGCCATCTCCATTTACTTTAACTTGAGCTACGTGTACTGGCTCATCTCCTTTGAAAAATTGAATTATTACAGGATACCTCTCAACATAGTCTGATGCTTCCCCTTTTACTGCTCCCCATGAAAGTGATTTGTCTTCAGGGATGTACATTGTAGCAACTGTTTTTTTCAGACTAATTTCATCATTAATTGGACTAACTGTGATAAGTTCTAACGAATCAGTTGATGCTGATGCATTTGAAGGATATAGCAATACGATAAATGTTAAAACAATTGATGCAAAAAATATGACGCTTTGTTTTTGTTTCAATTCTACATTTTGATTTGTAATGCGGTTTAAAAAATTTACCACCAAATTTTAAGCCTAATTTCATCTCTAGTTTTCTTGATTTTCTTTCTTGGATCATTTGATTAAGAAATGATTTACATGATAGTAATGGACCGGGAGGGATTTGAACCCTCGACCTTTGCGGGATTTCTCCATACGCAGTGTGAGTGCGTCATCCTAACCACTAGACAACCGGTCCAACAAATTTACAATACACGTGTCTTTTTTGCCTTTAGGTTTTGGATATCATGATAACCTTGACCTTTTCTAGTAAAATTCCTAAAACACAACATGTCTTTACATGAATTTGACGCTATAATTGAGCGAATGCAATTGGCATTTGAGTATGCCTCCAATTTAGGACAATTCACTGAAGCTGCAAAAGTGCTCTATCAAATGAATGAACAATTACCTGACGACTTGCAATTATCTCTTGAAGAATTAGAAGATGAAAATACCCTAAGGCCATTTATCTCCGAATATCAAAACAAGATAAGATCAGCAATTGTTGAATATAGGCAAAGATTGATGAATTTCTAATTCTACTTTTTGACGCCGAGATTTCTGTTCTTTAGTCTCAAATATGGGTTTCTACATTTTCTGCATCTGCTGGCATTGATGTCATTTCTACACCCACAATTGAAGCATATCTTCATTACCAAACGTGCAGCTTGCGCAATGCGTTTTTTCTCAGGATCTGTAATGGGCATTTAATTTTCTCCTTAACCTCTCTCTTTTATTCTAATCGGATTGTTGCATTTTTCCTGCTAGTAATACTGGCACCTGAGATGGTCTTTTTGCTACTGGGATGTTTGCTTTGTTAAACATAGATATCTTTGATTCTGCAGATCCATATGTCCCCATTACTATGGCTCCTGCGTGACCCATTCTCTTTTCTTTAGGAGCTGCTCTTCCAGCAATATATGCAACCGTTGGCTTTTTGAATCCAATATCTATGATACGCTGAGCTAAAATTTCTTCAGAATCTCCACCTATTTCTCCTACAACTACTAATCCTTCCAAATCTGGAATGTCTTTTATCATATCAAATGCATCAATTATACGGGTCCCGTTAATTGGGTCTCCTCCGATTCCTATTGTTATTGACTGTCCAAATCCTGCATTTGTTAGTGCATCAGAAATTTCATAAAGTAATGTTCCACTTTTTGATAGCACTGCAATCTTTCCTGCCTTAAATGGTGTTGGTGGCATGATCCCAATTTTTATCAATTCTGGAATCATTATTCCTGGGGTGTTTGGTCCAATAATTACTGCTCCTTTTTTGCTTGCTAAATCTAACACCTCCATTGTGTCTCTTACTGGAACATGTTCTGGGATTGCTACTAGTAGTTTGATTCCAGCTTCGAGTGCTTCTTTTGCTGCTCCCAAAAAGAATTTTGCTGGAACAAAGATAATTGAAATTTTTGCTCCACTTGCATCAACTGCCTCTTTTACTGTATTGTAAATTGGAACTTTATCTTCAAATTTCTGACCTCCCTTTCCTGGAGTTACTCCTGCAACAATGTTTGTACCATAAGATATCATGTTTTTTGCATGCAATGAACCATACGCTCCTGTGATTCCTTGAACTATTACTCCCTTTTTCTTGTAATCTGAATCTTCAGGAGTTCCTTTTAGTAATTTGAAAATATCTGTCATTTTTTAATCCCCATAACTGCTGCATTAATTGCCTCTTCTACTGAATCAAAAATTTTGGTTCTAGAGTCTTTTAACATCTCTTTTGCTTTTTCAGACTCTGTGCCTTTCAGTCTTGCAAATACTGGTAAATTGATCAATTTATCATCATATGCTTTTAGAAATGCTTCTGCAACTACAGTTGTTTTTACAATTCCACCATACAGGTTAACCAAAATTCCTTTAACTCTGTTCATTTTACTAATCAAAGTTAGTGCTTCATAAACTGATTCAGTTGTTGCACCACCGCCAACATCTAAGAAACATGCTGGCTTGCCTCCATTATCTGATAACATATCAAGAGTAGACATTACCAACCCTGCACCATTTCCAACAACTGCAATATCTCCGTCTAATTCTACTAGGGAAAATCCACTTTTTTCTGCTCTCTCTTCGATCTCTGATTTTTCTTGATATTTTTGTAATTCATCATGTCTAAAGTTACTGTTATCATCTGTTACGAATTTTCCATCAAGTGCCATCAAAGAACCATCTTGCATAATTGCTAGTGGATTTATTTCTGCAAGCTCTGCTTCTTTTTCGATTGTAAGTTTTGCTAGCTTCTGTAATATTTCTACAAAATCATCTGCAGATTTTCCTTCTAGTTTCATCTCTTTTGCCACTTCTCTCGCTATTTTATCTGAAACTATGCCTAGGCCGACTTCTTTTATAATTTGATTTTTAACTGATTCAATCTCAACTCCCCCTTCAGGTGATGCAATAATTGTGTAGCATCTTTTTGAACGATTCAAAAATAGTGATAAATACAATTCTTTTTTGATATCTGCCATCTTTTCAAGTAAAATTGCTCTTGCCTTTTCTCCCTTGATTGTTAAGGCTAAGACTTGTGGGTACTTTAACTCAAATTCGTCGTCATTTTGGCATTTTTGAATACCTCCAGCTTTTCCCCTTCCTCCTACAGGAACTTGAATTTTAATTACAAATGGATATCCTAATTCTTTTGCATGCTTTCTGCCTTCCTCTATTGTTGTAGATGCTTTACTTGGAAGGAGATTAATCCCATAATTTCTGAATAACTCTTTTGCCTGAAATTCTAGCAAACGCATACAAAAGCTAACAATTTTACGATCTTTATTAACTATGAGGCTAATTTAGTTGCTCTTCAAGAAAATCAATTACCTGTAAAAATCGATCACGGCTTTTTCTTAGTAATTCCTGAGGAAATTCTTCAATTGTAAAAACAAATTGTTGATGAAAACTTGGAACTATTACTCCGCCTGATGTGACTAGTTGCTCAAGGACATAACCTTTGGTAATAGTGCATATTATTTCTTCATACGAGTTCTCCTCTTCTTCTAATGTCTGTCTGTACAGTACAATTGGTTTGTTAGTTTTTGTAACAATATCTGAGCCCTTTTTTAACAGATCAGTTAAATGCTGAATTTGCCATGCATCAAGACTAATCTGTTTTACCATGTACTTACTACATGTTTTTTCTATTTATCATACCTGATTAGCTAAAAGCTAACCAGTTGGTTCATTTTTAATTAAAAGAAAAGAGTATGATCTGGCTATTATGCCATATCAAGTGCTCTGGAATGTTTTCTGGTATGTGGTCTTTCTCCAGAATATTTTCTTCTCATGTGTCCTGATGGTCTTCCGTAGATTAATTCTAGGAACCAAGACTCATGTTCGATCTCTTCTGCCAAAATATCTTTTGCAATGTCGTATGTTGTAGGATCTTTTCCGAAAGTCATTTTACAGACTTTATCCCAATTTACAATTGCACCCTGTTCGGCTTTGAGACATTTTTCTAGTATTGCCTTGTGATCTGTTGGATTTGCTGGAAGCTGTAAGAACTCACACCCTGACATTTTGATGAACTGTGTAGCGTCATTTGGAAGTGAGCCTCCTAACTGGTAAATTCTCTCAAGGCATGCTTCAAAGTGGCTAAGATCCTCTAATCTTGCATCTTCGATAATTCCTTTGAGTCCTTCTCCCTCCAAGCCTGTACAATGTGCCCTCAAATTGGTAAAGTAGTAGTAGGCAGTAAATTCTACTGATGCATTTTGAATCAATAGTTTCTTTAATTCCTCTACGTCCAAACCATTTTGTTTTAGAACATTGATTCCAACAACTGTTGGGCTTTTTGAATCAGACATATCTGCTTGTCAGATTATTTGTTCTAATAAAAATATTGATTTTTGTAAAGAATAATTTTAGATAAAAGACTAGCTAATTATATTCCGCCTTATTCTATTGAAATCCTTATTTTCTGACCATCAATGTCATCATCTTTGTATATATTACATGAATCTACAAAATCCACTTTTTTTACTCTGACTAAAAATGCCAAATCTTCTGATTTTTCTTTAATCATCTCTAATGATTCGTCATCTAAATCAAGTATTGATGCAACATTTAGAATGTCTGTTGGATTGTACCCTCTTTCTTTTCTTAGTGTTTGTAATCTTCTTGCAATATCTTTTACCAGTCCTCTTGCCATCATTTCTTTATTTCTTGAAGTAGATATGAATACAACATAGTTGTCTCTTTTTGAAACTGCAAATTCCTGGCTTGCATCAAAGTCAATTATAAAGTCATCTTTGTCTAATGAAATTGTTTCACCATCAATTTTGAAATTATAACGTTCTTGTTTTTGCAGCGAAATGATGATCTCATCTTTATTAGTTTCTGTAAACATCTTTACAAGTTTTCCCATGTGCTGTTTTGCTTTTGGACCTATTCGTTTTCTTTCTAATTCTATTATTGATACTAGAGGCAAGTTTAGATGTTTTAATTCTAAAACTTGTTCTAACCCTGATTCTTTTTCTGTTTCAAAAATTGTAAATTTTTCTACGTTGAGCTGTGACCTTAGTAAATTAGAAAGTGATTCTAATTTTTGCTTTTGGCCTTTACTTACACAAATCAATGCTTCAGTCAAAGGCCATCTTCGCTTTAATTTTCCTTTCATTCTAGCTGATGATGAAATTGAAACAATGTCTTTCATGATATCAAATGATTCTTCAATTTCTTCATTGACTAGAGTTTTTTGGTATTGCGGCCATTTGTCAAGTAGTATGCTCTTTTTTCCATCAAATACCGTTTGATAGAGATACTCGCTGGTAAATGGGCAAAATGGATGAATCAAAACATCTAATGTTCTGAGAACATCGCTTAGGACGGCATATATTGCAAGTCTTCTGTTCTTTTTTGACTCATCCTCATCCCATAATTCGCCTCTAGTGATTGGGATGTAGATTTGACTTAGATAATTTATGATAAAATCATCTATGGATTTTGCAGCTTCATGGAATTTGCAGGATTCATTACGTTCTGTTATTTTTTTAATTAATTTTTGTAATTTTGATACAAGCCAAATATCTGGCGAAGTTAATAGTCCGTTTTTTTTTGTCCATGAGATGGTCTTTGTTTTATCAAAATTATCGTATTCACTATTTTGTTTAAAATACAGATGTAAATTAAATAGTGTATTAATTACTTGATACGGCCTTGACATTAATTCATCCGTACTAAAGCTAAGTGGTTCTATCGGGCTTGCCTTCCAAATAAAATAAAACCTAATTAGGTCTATTGGATATTTTTTTAGTAATTCTTCACCATCAAGCACGTTTCCTAAACTTTTACTCATCTTACCTCCTTTTTCATCAAGTACATGGCCTTGGAACAAAAATGACTTGAATGGAGAAATTGGCCCGTTATTTAGAATCACATTTTCTATCAATAATGTGTATGCCCACCCTCTTGTTTGATCAATCCCCTCTGTGAAAAATGGAGCTGGTATGCTTTTTGAATATTCTTCATCTGTTAGTGATGAATATGGAGCAGAACCGCTATTATGCCATGTATCTAGCACATATTCTTCTCTTTTTGTATTTACACTGTTACAATGTTTGCATTTTATTATGATGCTGTCTATCCATGGACGATGCAATTCAAAATCTGGACCGTCTGGTAGTTTTGCAGATGAATACACAATTTCTTTTCTTGTAAAAAACCAATTTTGTTTTCCACAATCATTGCATATCCAAACTGGTAATGGACATCCCCAAATTCTTTCTCGAGATATACACCATGGATGCTTCTCTTTGATAATTCCTAAAAATCTGTTTTTTGGTTGTTCAAAAAAATATTCTACACTTTCTGCCGCATTGATTGCCTTGTCCCCCAATCTATCTAGTTTGTAAAACCATCCTTTTCGTGCAAGCCATACAATTGGGTGATGGGATCTCCAACATAATGGATATTTGTGCTTAATTTTTCCAATTTTTACCAATGCGTTTCGTTCCCTAAGATCTTCCACAATTATTCTATCTGCATCTCTAACAAACATTCCTTCATACTTTCCAGCCAAATTGGTAAACTTTACCTGATCATTTATCGGACTGAATACTTTGATTTTTCTTTTATTTGCAATTTTGATATCTTCTTCACCATTTGCAGGAGACAAATGAACTAATCCGCTACCTGTTGTGGCATCTACAA
>CAZDPM010000016.1:0-19235 GCA_964507355.1 uncultured Nitrosopumilaceae archaeon | reverse complement strand
TCACCATTTGCAGGAGACAAATGAACTAATCCGCTACCTGTTGTGGCATCTACAAATTCTTCTGACACTACCACATGAAAATTATCTTCTTTTGCACATTCATTTAATCCTGGAATTAAATTCAAAAGTGGATGAATGTATTTTTTTCCTTCAAATTCTGAACCTTTTACAGAATTTACAATTTCAAATCTTTCGATGTTTATTTCTCTGAAAAATTCTTCCAGTCGTGTTTTTCCGATTATCCATTTTTCGTTTTCTACTTTGACATACACATAATCTTCATCCGGATTTAATCCTACCATTGCATCTGTAACTAGTGTGAATGGCATTGTTGTCCAAACAATTAGATATGCATCTTCGTCTTTGAGTTTAACTTTGTAGTATAGTGATGGATCTTTTACTTCTTCATAACCTTGATTGACTTCTGCATGACTAAGTGATGTTTGGCAGCTAGGGCAATAGGCAATTACTGTAAAGTCTTCTTCTAATATTCCATTTTCATGTGCTTTTTTTAGTATTTGCCATTCTCTTTCAATAAATTCATCTCGATAAGTCCAATATGCTTTATTATGATTAAATGATATTCCAAGCAATTCATCCACTTCAACCCATTTAGTGTTGAATTTTTTTACAATTCTTTTACACTCTTCAACTAGTTTTTTTATTCCCACTTTTTCAATGACTTCTGATTTACCTCCAGTTACCCCAAGCTCTTTTTCTGCTTGTAATTCTACTGGAAGTCCTTGCGTATCCCAACCACCGTTAAATACAATTTTTTTCCCTTGCAATGTATTGAATCTATACCAAAGATCTTTGATCACACGTCCTCTGAGATGTCCCGCATGAGGAATCCCGTTCATGGTTGGAGGTCCTTCGATAAACATGATTTTTTCAGGCTTGTCTGATTCAAAAATCAGTTTTTCGATGTCAATTGATTTGATATATGATTTAATTTCAAATTCAATTGATTTTGCATCAAATTTCGATGAAAGTTCCATCTTGAATTCTGATAAATGTGTGGCATTATAAAGCTAAATTGATTTATGGATACTTGATTTTTGTTAAATTTTGACACTAATGCAGTCCCACATTGTTTAATGGAGAAAATGGTTCAAATAACTAAAACATGTATTTGTGTGAAAATATGTTTTTCACATTTTGATAACTTGGATTATATAATTGAGAAAAAGATTATTTTTATTGGTTAATGTTTTAGTCATTGGTTCAGGTGGACGAGAACATGCATTATCTTGGAAATTATCCCAAAGTCCTAAAGTTGATATGGTCTTTACTGCACCTGGAAACGGTGGAACTAAAAACAATGTTCCAATCAACGTTGATGATATTGATTCACTTGCAGAATTTGCGAAAAAAAATAATTGTTTTACTGTAGTTGGTCCAGAGGTTCCACTAGCTGCAGGAATTGTTGATAAATTTAATCAAATGAATTTGAAAATTTTTGGTCCGTCTCAAAATGCTGCACAATTAGAATCAAGTAAAATTTGGGCAAAAAATTTCATGAAACGAAATGGAATCCAAACCGCAAGATTTGAAATCTTTGATGACCAAAAAAAAGCAGAAGAATATGTCAAGTCTCTTAATTATAATGTTGTAGTCAAAGCAGATGGGCTTGCTTCTGGAAAAGGAGTAATTGTCTGTAATAGTCCTAGTGAAGCAATTACTGCTATTAATTTGATATTAGTAAAAAAAACATTTGGTAATGCCGGTAATAGAATTATTGTAGAGGAAAGAATTGATGGAATTGAAGCTTCTTACATTGCAATATGTGATGGAGTAACTGCAATACCTATGGCATCTAGCCAAGATCACAAAAGAATCTTTGATGATGATAAGGGCCCCAACACTGGTGGAATGGGTGCATATTCACCAACTTCTGTTATAGATGATTCACTTGCACAAAAGATCCAAAATAAAATTATCAATAAAACAATTCAATCAATGAAAAGTGAAGGTATTGTTTTCAAAGGATTCCTATATGCTGGAGTGATGATTAAGGACAATGAACCCTATGTTTTAGAATTTAACGCACGAATGGGTGACCCTGAATGCCAACCAATTATGATGAGGATGGATTTTGATTTGTATGATTATTTTGTTGCAAGTGTAGATGGCACATTATCTACTATGCCTAAACCTAAATGGAAAAATCAATCTTCTGTCTGTATTGTTTTGGCAGCTAAAGGTTATCCTGAATCATACCCTACAGGTGAAGAGATAACTGGATTTGATTTAATCCCAAAGAATTCTATTGTTTTTCATGCTGGAACAAAAAACCTAAATGGAAAAATCATATCAAATGGTGGTAGGGTCTTGGGAGTTACTGCACTTGGTGACACTTTGGCGCTAGCAATTTCAAATGCATATACTGCAGTAGAAAAAATCTCTTGGCCAAATAAATTTTGTAGAAATGATATTGGCAAAAAAGGATTAACTTATCTTTGATGTGTCAATTATCCTATCTTCAGTTACAATCCAATTAATTATTATATCGTGTTCTGAAGCTGGAATGTTTTTCACAATTTGTTTTTCCAGTGTTATTGAAATTGTTTCGATCTTATTTTCAGCTAAAAATCTATCATAAAATCCGTGACCGTATCCCAATCTTACTCCTTTTGGTGATATTCCTACAGTTGGGACCAATATCACATCTAGATTATTATCGACAGGACATTCATTGCGAGGCTCCATTATGTCAAAAGTACCGTTTTCTAGATTACTGATGGTTTGAATTTTTCTAAATTCTATATTTTTTTCAATCACTTTAGGTAAAAACACTTGTTTTCCTTCACTTAGTGCTTCTTGGATAATGTCTTGTGTCATAATTTCACTACCTATGGGATAATACATTCCAATTTTTTTTGCATTTTTAAATGAATCAATTTTTTTTAATCTTTTTTGTATTGCTTTGCTTGTAATTTTCATTAAATCAAAAGATGTACTATCTCTTTTATCAAGAAGAAATTTTCGCAATGATGTTTTTTCTGAACTATTTTTCAATTTGACTACTTAATGATGCAGCTGTTATTGTGTTTTTCAATAACATTGCAACAGTCATAGGTCCAACGCCTCCTGGAACAGGCGTTGCATATGCTGCTTTTTGAATAATTTGTTCATAATCTGTGTCTCCTACTAGTTTTTCATTGTATCTAGATATTGCAACATCAATTATTATTGCTTCCTTTTTTATCATGTCTGGTGTTAATGTAAATTTTTTTCTATCACCAACAGCTGTAATTATAATGTCAGCTAGTTGACATAACTCATTGATGTTTTTTGTTTTAGAGTGACATGTAATTACTGTTGCATCTCTTGCCAAAAGTAAATGATATAGTGGTTTTCCTACTAAACTGCTTCGATTAATTAGAACGACATTTTTTCCATCTAATTCTATATTGTAATAATCAAACATTTCCATTACTCCCAACGGTGTACATGCTACAAGTGCTGCCTTTTTCATTGCTAATAATCCTGCATTGTATGGTGTGAGTCCATCTACATCTTTTAGTGGGGAAATTTTTGATGTTGTGAAAAACTCGTCTAATTGATTAGGTAATGGTAATTGTACCAAAATACCATGAACTGTTTTATCATTATTTAACTCATCAATTTTTTTATTTAATTCTAATTGACTAATTTCTGATGCAAACTTGAAATCTTTAGTAATGATCCCTACTTCCTCACATGCTTTGTGCTTATTTTTGACATAAGTCGCAGATGCTTGATTATCACCTACTAGAACTGTTGCCAAACAAGGATTGATTCCTTGACTTTTTAGCTCTCCGACAGCTTTTACCACTCTGTCTTTAACAGTTTGGGCAATTTCTTTACCGTCAATTTTTATGCCTGTCATCAAGATTAATCCTGGCTTGTAGATATTTAATCCTTGAAATAGTTTAAACTAAAATTGAAATTCTTAGAAAGGAAATTATGGACCTACATTAGAATGATATTATGTTTATAGTGATATCTGATGTTCAAATAAAACCTGATTCTGTTGTGGGTTTTAAAAATTGGTTTGCAGAATCCAATAAAATCGTATCAAAATTTGATGGATTTGTAAATAGACGCCTTTTGGAAACTAAAGATGGGAAGCATAGGATACTGGTAGAATTTGAAAATCTTGAAAAATTCAGTAAAATGCATCAAAGTTCTGAGCATGAAAAGCTTCATTCTATGGCTGCATCATATATGGAAAAATTGCCTGAGCCAAAATTTTACACCGTAGTCTCACAATGAAATGAATCTAGTTTTTGATGTAAACAAATACATTGAAAAAATAAAAAAAAGTGATAACTATTTTCATACTTTTATCAATAATGAGAATCTATCTGCCGGCGTATTGGTATTGAAACCTGATGAAGAAGATACCCAAGAACCACATGATAATGATGAAGTATATTTTATAATCAAAGGTAATGGTTTTTTGAAAATAAAAAACAAAGACTATGAGATTTCTGAAAATAAAATGTATCTTGTAGAGAAAAATATTCCTCATTTTTTCCATGGAAACTCAAAAGAATTAATTGTATTGTATTTTTTTAGTGGATTTGATTCTTAGGTTATTATTGTTTTTCTTCCGATAACTTTTATCTTATTTTCGGCAAATAATCTAACAGCTTCAGGATATGCTTGATGCTCTTTTGCCAAAATTCTTTTTGATAATGTCTTTTCTGTATCGTTATTTCTTATTTTGATTACTGATTGCAAAATTATAGGCCCTGTATCTACCCCAGAATCAACAAAATGCACTGTGCATCCTGAAAATTTTACTCCGTTGTCAATTGCCTGCTTTTGAGCATCTAGTCCAGGAAAAGCTGGAAGCAAAGCTGGGTGAATATTGATTATTCTGTTTTTGTATTTTTTAACAAACTCTGGACTAATGATTCTCATAAATCCAGCTAAACACACCAATCCATTTTTTGGTGTAACTCCATACTTTTCTAGAATTGACATCATTTTTTTGTCATATTCCAATCTGCTTCCTTTGAAATTTTTACTCTCAATTACTTCTGTTTTGATACCCATCTTTTGTGCGATCTTCAGGCCTTTGGCATCTGGTTTGTTTGATATGATAATAGCTGGATTGATTGGAATTTTTTTACGTTTTACTGATTTTAAAATGGATTCCATATTGCTCCCACGTCCCGAAATTAAAATTCCTAGATTTAGCAACTAGTCAATAGTATATCAAACCTGCAATTTATATCAAATTCAATTATTTTGTTTGACATTGCCTCCTCATATCCGAATGACCAAAAATGGAATACTGTGTGAAACTGAAGGTAAACGTGTAAGTTTGGATCCTAAAAAAACTGATTCTAGGGGAGTGAATTTTGTATCTCATGCACACTCTGATCATCTCCCGTCTAAAAATGGCGGTACTATACTTACATCAATCGAGACAAGTGAGATTGCAAATCTTCGAGGCTTTAAAATGGAAAACCATGTACAAAATATTGATAATTTTTCATTAATTGATAGTGGCCATATTTTAGGTGCAAAAGGTTTGCTTTTTGATGATATTTTCTACACTGGAGATATTTGTACAAGAGAACGAGGATTTCTAAAAGGTGGAATCATCCCAAAATGTAAAATACTAATCACAGAATGCACATTTGGTTTACCTGAATTTGTATTTCCCAAATTAGATGTTATACAAAAACAAGTCAATGAATTGATATCTGAACTTTATGAAAAAGGAGTCCCTGTGATTTTATTAGGTTATCAGTTGGGAAAAGCTCAAACTATCACTCAACTTTTTGGTCATTGGGGACCACTATATTTTCATGATTCTGTAAAACAAATGAATACACTTCATCAGAAATTTGGTATTTCTCTAAATGATGGAATTGGTCATTCTGAAGCCGAGAAAAATGGTTTGTTATTTAACAAACCATGGGTAATGATTGCTCCTTTGATGTCTGAAAAGAATCAATTTCTCAAAGACATGAAGTCAAAATATGGTGCAGTGACTGTTGGTTTTAGTGGTTGGGCGCAATCCACACGATTTTCATTTGGACGTCGCTCAGATTATTCAATACCTATGAGTGATCATTGCGATTTCAATGAACTAGTAGATGTAGTGATTAGCTCAGGAGCAGAACAAGTTTATACCATTCATGGATTTGTTGAAGAGTTTGCTGCACATCTAAGAAAACTTGGAATTAATGCACAATCCCTACGTGAAAATTCTTTAGATGATTTTATCTAGTTTGAAAATTTTCCACAATCACAATCTACTACTAAACATGTTTCAGAATTTCTAATGTGATCATGTGAGAAATGTCTACATTTCTCATTTTTGCATATTCTTCTTTGAGCCTCTCTTTTAACTATGGATTGTGCAATTTCATTTGCCTTGTTTTTTGAATATCCCTTTTTATCTATATAATAATGAACAATTCTATTATACAACAAATCTGGATTGAATTGTTTTTCTAACAATTATTTGCCTCCCTGTGATGGAATATAGTGAAGTGTTATTGTTGAACGAATTTTTTGAATCTTTCTAATTTTGTTTGTGATTATTTGGTCTAGTTCTTCTTTGGTATCTGCTTGCGCTTTACAAAAAACATCATAAATTCCATATGTGCCCCTGACTTCATTTATTTCTGGAATTTTCATAATGTCATTAATTATCTGCATCTCAGCACCCAAGTCACATTGTATCAGAACATATGCTATTTCCATGACTCTCTTCTACAATCCTTATAGCATCTGCAAATGTAAATAGACTCTTCGCTAGTATTTTTTTTGTTCATAATATAATATGGTGTTTATAGTATTTCAAGTGAATTTAATTTTGACTGCAAATTTGTAAATAATTTACAATTATTTTAAACAAAAATGAATAAATCACATATTAATTCATACCAATTTTTAGTCATTCTTTAAGTATGGGATACGATAATTTTTGCTATGTGCGAAACTCTTGATGAAATTCATGATATGCAATTGGCGTTTGTTATAGCTAAAATGAGAAAAGAAAAATCTGAAAAACAGGTTATTTGTAATTAAAAACTTATTTTAAAATTACGCCTATGTCCATTAGATTGGTGTGTGTAAAGTCAGTTTTAATATTGGATTTTTGTTTTTGAAAAAATCTTGCAGAGTCACTATTTTTTAAAAACTCTTTAATTGTAGATTCATCTATTTTGATATTCTCTGTAATTGCCCCTGCAAATAATGAATTTCCATCTATTCCATCTGTACCCATTGAGGCAATTATGATTTTTTTTAAATATTGCGCATTCTTTAAAATTCTTAAAACTAATTCTTGACTTCTTCCTCCTGATCCTTTACCGATTACTTCTACTGTTGGCTCTCCGCCAAAAATTAAACAAGTTTTTTGTTCATCTGAAATATTTTTCATAATTTTCTGTACTACATCTTTTATGTTACCAAACACTTGTATTGTTTTTGTTTTATATCCAAGATCTTTAGCCTTTAATTCCATTGCATAAAGGCAATCTTTGTTGTTTGCGATGATGTAGTTTTCAATTTTTGCTTTTTTTGGTGTTTCTGGGATTTTTCCTTTAAATCCATCTTCTAGTCTCTGTAAAATTTCTAATGGGATTTTATTTTTTAATTTGTATTTGTTAATTATGTTTAATGCTTCTAAAAATGTTGTATCATCCATATATGTAGTTCCTGATGCAATCGACGAAAGATCGTCTCCTTCAACATCTGACATGACAAGTCCAATTCCATGACATTTAGTATTTTCAACTAGTCTGCCTCCCTTAATTTTTGACAAGTGTTTTCTAACGCAATTAAACTCTTGAATAGTAACTCCTGATTTTAGCAGCAAATTGGTTACATGGATTTTATCATCTAATGTTATATCATCAGGAATTGCAAGTAATGATGAACCTCCACCTGATACCAAATAAATCACTAGTTCTCCATCCCTTCTATTTTGGAGAAATTTTGTTACTTCTTTTGCAGCCTTTACACTTGTCTGATCTGGTTTTGGGTGTCCTGAATTGAAAATCTGAAATTTTTTCCCTTTTATTTTTGATTTTGAACCTTTTGGAATTACAACAATTCCGCTTTTAATTGGAATAATTGCGTTTAATGCTCGCGTCATAGAATCTCCAGCTTTTCCAAATGCTATAGTGTAGATACTCGAAAACTTACTTAGATTGATAATTTTTCCATTAATTTTAATTTCTTCTGCTGTGACATATTTTGGTATAATATTTTCTGGATCTGCAGCTTTTAATCCTGCCTCTAAAATCTTCAAACAATCTATTTTCTTTTCTGATGTTGCCAAATCTTCATAATTTTGAATAATCATACGCTTCATTCTCTTACTGCAAGATATAATAATAATCAATGATGCATTTGATACATGTACACAGTACGTATTCCAAAAGTTATAAAATTTGGAAAAAATGCACTTGGTGAAACAGAATATCCAAAAAATGCCCTAGTTGTTACAACTGTTACTCCAGACCTTTCTGACAAATGGCTTGGCAAAATGGGAATTAAGGACTATATGTTGTATGATCAAGTAAAACCTGAACCATCAATAGATGATGTCAATACTGTGATTTCACAATTCAAAGACAAAAACCCCTCGGTTCTAATTGGACTTGGCGGCGGAAGTTCTATGGATGTAGTAAAATACGCTGCACCTGAGATGAAAAAAGAAAAAATCTTAATTCCAACTACCTTTGGAACTGGAGCTGAAATGACAACGTATTGTGTTTTGAAATTTGATGGAAAAAAGAAATTGTTACGAGAAGACAGATTTCTTGCTGACATGGCTGTAGTCGATTCATATTTTATGGATGGTACTCCAGAACAAGTTATCAAGAGTTCTGTGTGTGATGCATGTGCTCAGGCAACTGAAGGATATGATAGCAAACTTGGTAATGATTTTACAAAAACAATGTGTAAGCAGGCATTTGAAATTCTATATGATGCAATAATGAATGACAAACCAGAAAACTATCCATATGGCTCAATGTTGTCTGGTATTGGATTTGGTAATTGCTCAACTACACTTGGACATGCGTTATCATATGTATTTTCAAATGAAGGAATACCACATGGTTATTCGTTGTCTTCTTGTACAACTGTAGCACACAAACATAACAAATCTATTTTCTATGATAGATTTAAAGAAGCTATGCAAAAACTGGGTTTTGATAAACTCAGTCTAAAAGCTGATGTTTCAGTAGCTGCTGATACTGTAATGACTGATCGAGGACATTTGGATCCAAACCCAATCCCAATCTCCAAAGAAGATGTCATAAAGTGTCTAGAGGATATTAAATCAGGTAATTTGTAAAAAACTACAATTTTTTTACATTTTTTTCTATTTTATTAGTAAACTACCAAATTCGATGCTTTTGACCAAACTTTATTTATCCTAATATTGCTGTGTAAGTATATGGTTACTGAAAAACCACTTAAATTCGGTATTCAAAACGGATTAAATGTTGCTCGTGCAGGGTACTCTGAAGATCAAATTTTAACTGCTTGTATGCTTGCTGATAAAACTGGTTATGACTCTATTTTCTACATGGATCACACAAATGTACCGCAGTGGAGAAATGCAATTGTTTTAGATCCTTGGGTTATGTTGTCTGCAATTGCAGCTGTTACAAATAATGTTGAATTGGGAACTTGTGTGACTGATGCAATTAGAAGACATCCATCAAATATTGCATTAGCTGCAATTACTCTTGATAGAGTTTCAAAGGGAAGAGCTATTTTGGGAATTGGTGCAGGTGAAGCTCAAAATCTTAAAGAATTTTGTATTCCATTTGAAAAGCCAGTTTCAAAATGGGAAGAACAAATTCAAGTTATCAAAACATTGTATGGTTCAACTCCTGATAATACTGTAAACTATGATGGCAAATACTACAAACTAGAAGGTGCATGTCTTCAAGCACCACCAATTAGAAAACCACATCCCCCAACGTACATGGCATCAGGCGGTACTCGTACTTTGGAACTCACTGGAAAATTAGGAGAAGGATGGTTGCCAATTGGTTACACTCCAGAATTATTTGAAGATCATGCAAAACAAATCCAAGCATCTATGAATAAACATAATCGTACTCAACAAGAAAAAGATAATTTCCAATATGCACTTGACATTGATGTTTACTTTTCAGAAGATGCAGAGGAATCATGGGCAAAAATGAAAGAAGCTGTCAAGGTAAGTTTGTTCAAGCCTGAAGTACTACGTGTACATGGCATTAAAGAAATTGAAGGATTTGATTTTGTAAAATACTTCACAGAATATTCAATGTCTGATCAATCATGGATTGTAAAAATGAGAGAGGCAGCAACAAAAATTCCTGATAAAATTGCTCGTTCATCAACTGCAGTTGGTACTCCTGATGATATCATTCCAACATTTGAACGATTTATGAAAGCAGGTGTAAATCATTTTGTAATTAGATTCTGGGGTAAGAATTACTTTGGCTCAATTGATAAATTTGCAAGCCATGTAATGCCTTATTTGCGAGAAAAATTACAAAAATAAGTCTATTTTAAATCGAAAATCATTTACTATACTATATTACGACAATTGATATGGGTGATGAACTTCCAGAAGCAATAAAAAAATGTATAAAAATTCTTGAAGAAAATATAGATATTTTATCAAATATTGAGTTAGATTTGGAAGATGAAAAAGAAGATGAGATGGTTTCAAACCTAGAAATTCATGATCTTTATGATATGACTGAAGATTTGGCAGAATCTGCAAAACTAAAACGTGCTGAATTTAATCTTATGCGTAGAAATGCTGAAGACATTCATCCCAAGTAATTTACGATTTATGTGGTCTTCTGTTTTTGCTTTTTAGCCTAGCGTATGATTTAATCTGGTGTTTTTTATGTTGTTTTTCTATTCTTTTTCTTGTACGCGCTGTTGCGTTTGTTTCACCTTGAATTATTTTGACCTTACTTCCATCTCTTAGCATTATTGGTTTTCCTTTAAATCTAAATTCTGCATCATGGCATTTTGTATAGTATTTACTGAGACAAAAAAATATTCTATTGTTTGTACCATGCATCTGTTTTACATCTTTTGATTTTTTTAATTCATTGAGAATATTTCTTAATTGTCCTTTGTCAACATCTGAAATTCTATGTAACTCTCTAAACCATATGAATTTTGAATTTGATCCCCACTCTTCTAGTGTTTTAAGCACTAAATTTGTTGCATTTATCCAGTTTTCTTCTTTTTCATCCAATACTCTTACTCTACATTCGTCCTATATTTTAGGAATTTTATATGTAATTTAGAATCTTTTTTTTGTTCTACTAATTTCTTTTAATCTTGATTTTGTTACCTTAGATGACTGTGTTTGATTTTTTTCCATCTCTTTTGCAACTCTATCAATTTTTTTTATAATTTTTGATTGCTCGTCTGGCAAAGTTGATTTTAAGAGATTTTTCTTTAATGTTTTTAGTTCTGAAGAATATTTTTTGAATTCATTTTTTAGTTCATTTAGATAAGGATCGTCCATGTTTTCTGTTAATCTTCTTATATTTTATAGATTTATGATCTGGATTTATAATATTATTAGTACAAATAATAATATTGCAATTAGTTGGAGTTTTACAAATAAAATCACATCAAAAAATTAAAGAATTTTTGAATCAAGAGCATGTTGGACGTATTTCTAGTATTGATGAGAATGGCTATCCACAGATAATCCCAATGAATTTTGTTTTTTTAAACGACTTTGTATACATGCACTCTCATACCAAAGGTGAAAAAATAGACAACATTAATCGAAATAACAAAGTTGGTTTTGAAGTTGATAGGGAATTGGAGTTTTTACCTTCATATTTTGAAGACTCTAAAGATGCGTCTCTAGCTGATACATTGTATATCAGTGTTGTAATCAAGGGTACAGCATTATTAGTGACAGATAAGGAAGAAAAAACACTTGCGTTAAACGGTCTTATGAAAAAATATCAACCTGAGGGAGGATATGATCCAATTCAATCTTCTATGAGAGTCTTAGATGCTGTTGCAGTTATCAAAGTTATTCCTGAAGTTCTTTACGGAAAATATAAAATTGGACAAAACATACGTTTAGAATCTAGAATGGATCTTGCAGCAAAAATATTGAAAAGAAATTCTCTTACTGCAAAAGATACTTTGAAAATAATGGGATTTGAAATAACTAGTACTGGATTGCAGATGGTAGATGAGCCAGTTTGGTAGAATCTTTAGAATATGGTTTGCATTAAACCCCTTTTGATATGTCAATTTCAATCATTTGTGTACTACAGTTAGGTGAAAAACAATCCTTACCCTGTTCTCAAATTCACAATTGTAAACAATTCATATCTTTTTCATAACGGAAATTTCAATCTTTAATTGATAAATAAAATCAATGTTCACTGCTTGCGCTAAATTACAGTGTGCCGTAGATAACACTGTGAGAATAGTTAGCTATAAGTTCAGTTTTAGACGATTGTAACTGTTGCAACAAATCCATAAATTTGAACTTGTATCTGAGTATGAGCCCACAGGTGATCAACCTCAAGCAATTGATGTTCTAGTTTCAGGTGTCAAAAAGGGAACTGTTCAGACTCTGTTAGGTGTAACGGGAAGTGGAAAGACCTTTTCTATTGCAAATGTTATTGCAAGAACTGGAAAAAACACTCTAGTTATTTCTCATAATAAAACATTGGCTGCACAACTTTATTCTGAACTAAAACAATTTTTTCCAAAAAATAATGTTGGTTATTTTGTATCGTATTATGATTACTATCAACCCGAAAGCTATCTTCCTCAAACCGATACGTATATTGAAAAAGATACCCAGATCAATGAAAAAATTGAAAAACTACGTTTAGAAGCAACTGCGATGCTTCTATCTGGTGAGCCTACAATTATAGTATCTACCGTATCTTGTATTTACTCACTTGGTAATCCAAAGGATTGGGAAGATTTAGCAATTACAATTAATTCCGGTGATGCTACAAAAAGAAGTGATCTCATTAAAGAATTCATTGATGCAAGATATGAAAGAAACGATACTGAAATCACTCCTGGAAATTTTAGAGTAAAGGGGGATACAATAGATATCATTCCTGCATATTCTGAAGATATTGTAAGAATTTCAATGTTTGGTGATAATATAGAAAAAATCATGTTACTTGATAATATCTCGCTTAAGGAAAAACACAGTGTTAATCAAATCAAAATTTTTCCTGCAAAACATTATTTGATTGCAAAGGATGTACGAGAGAAAGCTGTTCTTTCTATTAAAAATGAACTCAAGGAAAGATTACCTGAACTAAATGAACTAGAAAAGCAAAGATTGGAGATGAGAACAAAATATGATCTTGAAATGATCGAAGAGCTGGGTTATTGTTCCGGAATTGAAAATTATTCAAGACATTTTGATGGTAGAAAGGCAGGTGAGAAAGCATTTTGTTTGATGGACTTTTTTGGAGATGATTACATACTTGTAATTGATGAGTCTCATGTCACATTACCGCAACTACATGGAATGTACAAAGGCGATTATTCAAGAAAAAAACAACTAGTGACATATGGTTTTCGTCTACCAAGTGCCTATGACAATAGGCCATTAAAGTTTGAAGAATTTGAAGATTATCTGAAAAACACTATTTTTGTATCTGCTACTCCAAGTGATTATGAGAAAAAAATCTCATCTCAAATAGCTGAACAGCTAGTTAGACCCACTGGATTACTTGATCCTTCTGTTGAAATTAGATCAACTAAAGATCAAATGGATGATTTAATTCAAGAAATTGCTAAAAGAGCCGCTAAAAATGAGCGTGTTTTAGTCACTACTCTGACAAAACGTATGGCAGAGGATCTGGCTGAATACCTTTCAAAAAAGCAAGTTAGGGTAAGATATATGCACTCAGAAATTGAGGGATTACAAAGAACAGAATTAATTCGGCAACTACGATTAGGAGAATTTGATGTTCTAGTTGGAATCAATTTATTAAGGGAAGGATTGGATATACCTGAAGTTTCTCTAGTTGCAATCTTGGATGCAGACAAGGAAGGATTCCTAAGAAACTTTACTAGTCTAATTCAAACTTTTGGTAGAGCCGCAAGAAATGTAAATGGTTCGGTAATCATGTATGCTGATAATACTACAAAATCAATGTTGCATGCAATCAATGAAACAAAAAGACGTAAGGAAAAACAAATTCAATATAACAAGGATCATAACATAACTCCAAAGACTATCATAAAATCTGTTCCTGAACAAGTTACAACATTAGATGAATCTAAATTAAAATCCATTCATGATCTTGCTACTGATATTATTGATCTGGAATATCAGATGAAAAAATATTCAGAAGAATTAGATTTTGAGCGAGCAATTGAATGTCGAGATAGAATAAAAAGACTAGAAAAAGAGATTAAACTTAAAGATGACAGAAAATAAATTAAAAATTCGTGGCGCTAGACATCATAATTTAAAAAATATTGACGTTGATATTCCAAAAAATAAACTTGTTGTAATTAGTGGATTATCTGGTTCTGGAAAATCAACTTTATCTTTTGATACAATTTATGCTGAAGGACAGAGACGTTATGTAGAATCACTTTCTGCATATGCAAGACAATTCCTTGAAATGATGGACAAACCTGACGTTGATTCGATAGAAGGACTTTCTCCTGCAATATCTATTCAACAAAAAACCACAAGCAAAAATCCTCGCTCTACAGTTGGAACAACTACTGAAATTTATGATTACATGAGACTACTTTTTGCAAGAGTTGGAATTCCTTACTGTATAAATTGTTCTAGAAAAATATCCAGTCAATCAGTTGAAACAATTTGCGATTCTATTCTTAGAGATTTTGTTGAACAAAAGATTTTGATTCTATCTCCAATTGTTCAGAGAAAAAAAGGAACGTATGAGAAATTGTTTGAACAAATAAAAAAAGATGGATACTCTAGAATACGTCTAAATGGGGAAATCTTGAACCTAGATGATCCAATTCCTCCCCTTGATAGACAAAAATGGCACAATATTGAGATTGTAGTTGATAGAATTCAGACAGAAAAGTCTGAAAGATCTAGACTTTTTGAGGCAATACAAACTGCAATTAAAGCATCAAAAGGCGATGTTATGATTTCATCTGAAAAATCTGAAAAAATTTTTTCACAAAATAACGCATGTCCTTACTGTGGATTGACAATTGGTGAGTTAGAACCCCGAACATTCTCATTTAATTCACCATTTGGAATGTGTAAGGCATGCAACGGTTTAGGTGTAAAGATGGAATTTGATGAAGATCTTGTAATTCCAGATAAAAGTAAATCGATTTTAGATGGTGCAATTGTTCCCTGGAGTGGTAGATTCTCTGCATTTCGAAAACAAGCATTAAGAGCTGTTGGTAAAAAATTTGGTTTTGATTTAATGACACCAATTGAAAAAATATTACCAAAACATCTTAAAATTATTTTACATGGTTCCAATGATTTGATTGATTTTAAGTATCAATCAAAGTCTGGTGATTCCTCTTGGCAATACACCGATGCATTTGAAGGTGTACTTGTAAATCTTCAGCGGTCATTTATGGAGACAGACTCTGAATCAAAACGTGAGTGGCTAAAACAATTCATGCGAGATACTCCTTGTACTGTATGTCATGGAAAAAAGCTAAAACCCGAATCACTTGCAGTAAAAATTAACGATAAGGGAATAATGGATGTATGTGATTTACCCATAGATCATTGTTATGATTTTTTTTCTACATTACAATTAACTGAAAATGAACAATACATTGCAAAAGATGTATTAAAGGAAATTAAAGAACGATTGGAATTTCTAATGAATGTGGGGTTAAACTATCTTACTTTGAATAGATTAAGCTCCACGTTATCTGGTGGAGAATCTCAACGAATTAGACTGGCAACTCAAATCGGTTCTAACCTTACTGGAGTCTTATATGTTCTTGATGAGCCCACAATTGGGTTACATCAACGTGATAATGAGCGTCTCATTAAAACGCTAACAAAGCTACGAGATTTGGGAAATACAGTCATTGTAGTAGAGCATGACGAAGAAATTATGCGAAATTCAGATTGGATTGTTGATTTAGGACCCGGTGCAGGAGTCCATGGAGGTAACGTGGTATTTGAGGGAACTGTAAAACAAATCCTACATAATAAAAAATCTATAACTGGAGAATATCTAAAAAATAATTCTCTTATAAAACTTGAAGGAAAAATTCGTAATCGCTCTGGTACTTTGGTCATTAAAGGTGCGTCCGAAAATAATTTGAAAAATATAGATGTTGAAATTCCACTTGGTCTATTTGTTTCAGTAACTGGAGTTTCTGGCTCTGGAAAATCTACATTGATTAATGATATTTTATTAAAATCACTTGAAAATCATTTTTATAAATCAAATATCAAGTCTGGCTCTCATAGTGAAATTTCAGGTCTTGAAAATATTGATAAAGTAATTGCAATTGATCAATCTCCAATTGGTAGAACCCCACGTTCTAATCCTGCAACTTACATTGGAGCATTTACCCCTATTAGAGAACTATATGCAAATACCGAATTATCAAAAGAAAGAGGATACTCCCTAGGGCAATTTTCTTTTAATGTAGCTGATGGAAGATGTTTTGCATGTGATGGAGATGGTGTAAAACAAATAGAAATGCAGTTTTTATCAGATGTTTATGTAAAGTGTGATGAATGTAAAGGAAAACGATACAATTCTGAAACCCTTTCTGTTTTGTATAAAGGAAAAAATATCTCTGATGTATTGAACATGACTGTTTATGAAGCACTCCAATTTTTTGAAAATGTTCCATCAATTAAAAGAAAATTACAAACCGTTTATGATGTTGGTCTAGGGTATATAAAATTGGGACAATCATCAACTACGTTATCTGGTGGTGAAGCACAAAGAGTCAAACTTGCATCAGAATTATCAAAAAGAGGGACTGGAAAAACATTTTACATCCTTGATGAGCCTACTACTGGACTGCATTTTGCTGATGTTCAAAAATTACTTGATGTTCTAAACAGATTGGTAAATTTAGGAAACACCGTATTGGTAATTGAGCACAATTTGGATGTGATTAAAAATTCTGATTGGTTAATTGATTTGGGACCTGAAGGCGGCGATGAGGGTGGAAAGATAGTAACCGTTGGAACTCCTGAACAAGTTTCAAAAGCACCCGGAAGTTATACTGGAAAATATCTTAAAAAATTACTTAAGTGATGATAAACAATGACTTTTGATATCTCAAAAATTCACATCCCGACAAATTCTGGTATTTATTTTATGAAAGATTCTCATAAAAAAATTATCTATATTGGCAAGGCAAAGAATCTAAAAAACAGAATAAGATCATATTTTCTAAAAAATCAAAATTATAAAACACAAAAACTTGTAGAAAATATTTCTGATATTGAATTTGTTTTAACTGATAATGAAAGTGAAGCTTTTCTATTAGAATCCAATATGATAAAAAAATATAGGCCAAAATTTAACATTGAATTAAAAGATCAACAACGATACACATATCTTAGAATTTCTAACGAAAAGTATCCTAGATTACTTGTTGCAAGACGAACTCGTGATGGAAAGTTTCTTGGGGGTGGTAAAATATTTGGACCCTTTATGCAAGGAAGCTCCAAACTACTAACTATTGGAACTCTGCGAAAAGCATTTCAAATTAGAATTTGTAAACAATTACCAAAAAAAGTCTGTCTAGAATATCATCTTGGGAACTGTGAAGGTCCATGCGAATTTAAAGATGCCCAGGAAAAATATAACCATCATGTATATGCATTAGAAGAAGTACTAAAAGGAAAAAACCAAACTCAAATCTTTACAGAGAAATTAAAAGAAGAGATGTCCCAAGCTGCTAATTCCCAACAATTTGAGCGCGCAAAAGATATTCGAGATACTCTGATAAGATTGGAAAGCCTCCAAACGAAACAAAAAATGGAATATGTTGAAAATTCTGATGAGGAATATTTTGGAATTGCTGATAAAGACCAAACAGTGACTGTGATGAATTTTAGAATGATTAATGGGGTGATGCGAGATAGTGACAAATTCTTTTTTGATCTTGTTGGAGATAACGATTTTTTGAATTTTCTATTTCAGTATTACACAGTACACAAAATTCCAAAATTTATCTATGTTAATGAATTTCCTAGCAACAAAATTCTTCTAGAGTCATTACTCTCCAAGCAGGCAGGTTTTACAGTTCAAATTATTTGTCCTAAACGTGGTAAAAAAAAAGACATCATTGATTTACTTTTAAAAAATATTTCTTTGATTCATTCTAACGGCGGTAATCCCGGTTTAATAGAATTAAAAGAAATTTTACATCTATCTGTTATCCCTCATGTAATTGAGTGCTTTGACATTTCAAATCATGGAGATGAGTTTGCTGTAGGATCGATGTCTAGATTTGTAAATGGTAAACCTGACAAATTTGGTTACAGAAAATTTAGAATTAAAACAGTTTCTGGTCGAGATGATTTTGCAATGATAGGAGAGGTAATCAAACGACGATATCTTAGATTGCAAGAGGAAAATTCAAAATTACCTAATTTGATATTAATCGATGGTGGAAAAGGACAACTAAATGCTGCACTAAAATCATTACAATCCTTGGGATTGCATATTGATTGTATTTCACTTGCTAAAGAAAATGAAGAAGTATATGTGCCAAATCAACGAAACTCTATTGTAATCTCTAAAGATAAAGATGCATTGAAAATTTTACAACACGCTAGAGATGAAACTCATAGATTTGGTGTTGCATATAATAGAGCAATTCGTAAAAATAAAATAAAATAAGAAAAAAGGAAATTTTTTGCTTAGTTGACTATAACTTTTCCAACCATCCATGGGTGTACCATGCAGAAATAATCATAGGATCCTGTCTTGTCAAATATATGTGAATATTTTGCTTTTCCCATGACTAGACTGCTGTCAAATACTCCTGATGGACCATCAGCAGGACTGCCACCTGTTACTGTGTGTGCTGCTGTATCTACATTGTCCCATTCTACAGTATCACCTACACTGATTGTAACTGATGCTGGTGTATAACATGCATTGGATGTTTCGCAACCTGGCGATGAAGTTCCGGATGGAATTACTACACTAACTGTTTTTGGTTTAGTTTCAACCGGTGCAACTGGTTTAGTTTCAACCGGTGCAACTGGTTTAGTTTCAACCGGTGCAACTGGTTTA
>CAZDPM010000015.1:0-19800 GCA_964507355.1 uncultured Nitrosopumilaceae archaeon | reverse complement strand
ATTTTTATTCTCTGTCTATGTATTCATCTATTCCAGGTGGCACTGGTGCCAAACCTTTTCTCTTTCTAATTTCTGCAATTGCAGTAGTGGCAATAGATTTTGGAAGCTCAGTCCATGCCTTAAATGATGTATTCCATGTTGCACGTCCAGCTGTTTGTCCTCTCATTGCTTCAGATAATGTAAATGTCTCAGATGCTGGAATTTCACCAACGATAATACTTGCGGCTCCTTTTTGTTGCATATCAAGTACTTTACCACGTTTACCAGAAAGTACTGTAGCTACATTTCCTACCAGATCAGTTGGAACTCTGACTTCAATTGCAAGCATTGGTTCTAAGATTGTAGTTCCTGCAGTTAGTAATGCACCCATACAGGCACGTCTTGATGCAGGTCCTAGTTGAGACAAACCTCTGTGTGCTGTATCCTCATGAGGTACAAAGTGAGTAAAGATGAATTTACAGTCCCTCATTTGCTCTTTGCAAAGTGGGCCCTCTTTCATAACTTCCTCAAATCCAGAGTTAATAGAGTCAGTGGATTCCTGAATAAACTGGACACCTTTTGTCCCGTTAATCATTACGTTTCCACGTGGGTCTAGTTTCATAACTCTCTTTACGGTATCAGTATCCCATCCAGCACCTTTGAGAAGATCAGCTACAACTTTTTTGTCTTTCATGTCACTGATTTCACCAGTTCTTAGCATGTGTGCAATTGCTGGCTCCAAAGGTTCTACTTTCATGAAAATCTTGTTGTGTCTGTTTGGAGATTTTGACATGATTGGCTCACATGTGCCTTTGACAGTTTCTCTGTAATTGATAAGTGGCTCAGATGTAATGATTTCTACTTTGGCATCTTGAATTCTATGTGTAGCTACATCAAGGTGTAGCACACCCATTCCAGCTACAAGTGTTTCACCTGATTCTTCATCAATTTTTACTACAAGGTTAGGATCTTCAATTGTTAATTGCTTGAGAACCTCTACAAGTTTTGGCAAGTCTTTTGGATGTTTTGGTTCTATTGCAACTTGAACTACAGGTTCTGAAACATATTTGACGCCCTCAAACATTGGAATTCCTTTAACAGATGC
This sequence comes from uncultured Nitrosopumilaceae archaeon, assembly GCA_964507355.1. Classification (GTDB taxonomy): domain Archaea; phylum Thermoproteota; class Nitrososphaeria; order Nitrososphaerales; family Nitrosopumilaceae; genus Nitrosarchaeum. The sequence continues at coordinate 18,716 of CAZDPM010000015.1, read as the reverse complement.
AATTGTATTTCCTGCTCTTGCTTCAGTTAATCCCAATAATGCAGGAATGTTTCCAGCACCTAATTCACCAACTTGTTCTCTTTGGTTTCCCATGAAAAAATTTACAGATTGGACTCTTCCTTCCCTTTTAGCATCAATAATGTTAACTGTTTGTCCGTCTTTTATTGTTCCAGAAAATAGTCTACCAATTGCAACAGGTCCTGCTGCAGGATCTAAAACCATGTTGACTACCATCATAATTGTTGGTCCGTCGTCACTGCATGCCAAGAGCGCTTTTCCTATATCCGAGTCAAGGTCGCCTTTCCAGATTTGAGGAATTCTATACTTTTGAGCAACATTTGGAGGTGGAACATGTTTTACTACCATTCCAAGCACTGCATCAGCCAAAGGAACTCTTGCTACCAAGTCGTCTACTTTTTCGTTTTTATAAGCATCAATAACGTCTTTGAATGTAATTCCTTTTTCTTTCATAGTATCTATGTTAAATGCCCATTTGTCTTTGGCAGAGCCAAAGGTGACACTGCCGTCTTGAATTGATACTTTCCATTTGTCTTTGTATTCAGGTTCGGCATAGGTATCAACTAGTTGATTAAAGCTTGACACTACACCTGCAAGTGTTTCCTGCATTTTTTCTGGAGTTAAGCGGAGTTCTTTGATTAATCTATCCACTTTATTGATAAACAAAACAGGTCTTACTCTTTCTTCTAGTGCCATTCTTGTCACAGTTTCTGTCTGAGTCATAATTCCTTCAACTGCATCACAGACAACAGTTGCACCATCAATTGCCCTAAGACTACGAATTACCCTTCCACTAAAATCTACGTGACCAGGGGTATCAATCATGTTAATGACATATTCTTTACTATCTTTTGTAAAGTGCAATGTTACGTTTGCTTGGTAAATTGTAATTCCTCTTGCTTGCTCTTCTTTATCAAAATCCATTGCCAATGCTTTTCCAGCTGCAGATGGGGCAATAATTCCAGAAGCTGCCAATAGACTATCACTCATAGTAGTTTTTCCGTGATCAACGTGAGCAATTACACTAAAGTTACGAATCTGTTCTTTATTTTTGATTATCTTCATGACTTCAGTCGTTGACTTGAATTTTGCCATATTCGCAAAACCAATTATTCAGCTAATAAATCTATATTAAACAAGATTATACAAAAAAAGGAATAATTATCCTATAATTTTCCAAGTTTGAATTTTCTTAGTTTTTTGATCCAAAAACGCATAGTTTGTACACTTGAGCACATTTTCATAAAAAATATTAGAATTATGTAAATCCAATTATTTTATTATGCCATTTTGGCTTTTCATGACCTAGTTTTTCAGATCTAATTCTAGATTTTGTTCTTTAGATAGCATAATCATATTGATTGAAGACCATAATCTAAAAAAGTCAATCTTTTGAAATGTTATGTATCAATTCAAGAACTATGTTAATGACCCTTGTATGATCTGTGTTAATTTCAGTTGTAAGCATTAACAGATATTTATTTTCAATAGGGAATGAAATTCGTTTTAATTTACCATATTCTGCCATTGCATATTTGGTGCTACCTAGTTTGTGTTCGATGTTTTTTCTAGTCTGCCATCTCTGATTTGCATAGTAATGCATCATTCTAAGTTCTTCATCATTGAGGAGAGGAGTGATGTTTTCTCTAAAACCTCCCATAATCTTTGAACCCGTGTTATTTTGAATCGCCACGTAACGAATAGTAGAATCTATCTCCATCACATCCTTAAACAATTTATCAAAATCCATGATTTTCTAAATAATCTATTAACTTAAGGATTTAGGAACAAAAAGAGCCTAAGATTTTAGAAAGTATTATTTTGTTAAAGATTGATTTTCAGTAAAATTAAGTTTAGAAATTCATACTTTGTTAAATAATAAAATTGATTGCCTCAAAGGAACGCTTGAATGCAAATAAATGCAGAAATATTAACAAAAAATGTACGTTAGTTAGCAGACATTAATGTCACAAATAAAATAATTCAGTAGATCATCTGATTACTTGCATTACGAAATTTTTTTGATAAAATAAAATGACATTCTTTTTTCTCTCTTTTCTTAGCCTCAAAAAGAGGAAATAGTTGGGACAGATACACGTAGTAAAGAAACTGAGAAATTTTGTTTTTTGACTCAAACGTAGGATGAATTACATTTAATCCAACGCTTTTCAAATTTTTTACAAGTTGTTTGTTATGAGAATTTTTTTCTTCAAAAATTAGTACTGTGTCATCTTTCTTAATAGAAAACAACTCCATATGTGAAAACTGCTCTATTCTCTGAAAATGAACATCATATCCTAAAAGTTCATAAAATTTTGCAGCACAGTACATTGTTATTGGATATGTGCGCATAGAACCTAGAACAAAAATTCGCTTTCCAAGCTTTGATTTTTTTGCATCAGATAATGCTTTTTTGAAAATTTGATGATTTTTTGAAATCATTACAGGAAAAACTAGAGAGATACAAGTCAGTGCGCTTTCCAAAAAGGTAATACTTCCTGCAGTAAACACATCAGATGTAATAGATTTCATAATTATAGAGTCATTGCATACTTTTGCCAATTTGCTTTGATGTTTTGAGGTAATGGCAATTGATTTTTTTGGTATTTTTGCAGCTTTGATGTTAGAAATTGTATTTCCAGATACTGAAACAAAATAGACAGTTTTATTTTTTGCAATAGTTTTATTTTTAAGTAAATCAAGCGGATCAATTGATCTTACTTGATAATTAGAAAACACTTCAGCTAAAATAGCAGATACAAATGAATCTCCAGTGCCAGAAAATATGACGTTTTTTTGTTGTGTTTTAGAAAGAGGTTTTTGTGGGCAAAATGTCTCTAAAAACTTGATTTGGTTAAAAATATCTTTTTCATACGCTTCGATAGTTTTCATAGATATAGCAAAACAATTGTCACATATTAGAAAAACGCTCTAGTTTTGATTTTTATAACGACTATTAAAGAATAAAATATGGAAATCTCTGTTGGACATACTCCAGATTCAGATGATGCATTCATGTTTTATGGAATGTTTACAGGAAAAATTGCATCGCCAGATTTTACAGTAAAGCATGTGATTGAGGATATTGAAAAGTTAAACAGAAAAGCCACAAATCCAGAACTAGACGTAACTGCAGTGTCAGTTCATGCATGTGCTTACATTCCAGGATACACTATTTTGAGAAGCGGCGGAAGTTTTGGAATAGGATACGGTCCAATAGTTACTGCAAAAAAACAGATGACGCTAGATGAAATTAAAAAATGTAAAATTGCAATACCAGGAAAAATGACATCAGCGTTTTTATTGCTTCAACTGATGATAGGCAAATTTGATTATGTCGAAATGAACTTTAGCGACATTCCGGAGGCAGTAAGAAATGGCAAAGTAGACGCAGGATTAGTCATTCATGAAACTCAACTATCATATCAACAAGAAGGAAATATCAAAATCGTAGACGTTGGAGAGTGGTGGGATAAAGAAACTAGAGGACTACCAGTTCCATTAGGAATTAATGTCATGAAGACAAGCTTAGGAATGGATACGATTCATAAATTTGATAAATTTTTGCAAGAATCAATTCAATATGGATTAGATGATCTTGACGCGGCATTAGATTATGCAATGCAGTACAGCAGAGGAAAATCAAGAGATCTAATTGAAAAGTTTGTAAAAATGTACGTAAACAAAGTCACTGTAAATATGGGAGATAAAGGAGAAGAGTCGATCAGAAGACTCTTTGAGATGGCAAAACAAAAAAACTTGGTGCCAGAGTTTACACTCAGCATTGCCATCAAGTAATTATATTGTAAAAACGTTTACAAATTAATGGGAGATGGAATTGGTGGACCAGTCATCGGTTGTCTATCAAATAATACATTTGAAATGCTAATAACACATTTTCGTAAAGACAACAAAGATGAATACTCTAAAACAGAGAGAATCATCATTGCCAAAATCGACAACCCGGATGAGCCAGAATATAAAGAAACAACAAAGACAGATTTAGAGATGGCATTGACTGGAAAATTTGTATCGTGTAATGTGCAATACAGAGATTCCAAAATGGATGCGCTTGTTTGCAATGTATTTGTTCAAAAGCCTCCAGAAGGTTTTATCTAATTCCCTTTATACCCCACATTACGTTTCATAATTCATGTGTAGAATTTCACAGAAAATAGAAGTTCATTCGTTTGAAAAAAAGATTCAGCAATCAGATGATTTGACAAAAAAGAAATGTCTGCTAAAAATTATGATTTGTTTTAAAGATATGACATGGCAGTGATTGGAGATATGATTGCCACATCTACTAAACATCATCAGTTAGCAATAATTGTTAATCTCACTATTCAAATTAACAGAGATTGGAATCTAATTACAAAAGAAGAGATTAACAAACTAGTCTAGACATAGTGAAAAATTATTCCTTAGATGGAAAAAACTAGACTGCATGAGATAGCAAGAAAATACTCAGGGTATTTATGCAGATTGTTGTATCAAATGTCTTGAGGTAACTTAACGTAAATCTAAATATTAAACTTACGTATGCTCTTATTCCAATATGAATTCTGTCTGAGAATATCGCCTTGTTTTGTAATTTGACTCCACAGAGTCAATTCCATACTCAGATAAGTAATTTGAATTCACGTGAAAATTGGATTTGTAAAAAAATAGACACTAATTTTTAAGAATCTGCCATCAAAATAACTATTATGTGTTAGTAGATTAATCATGACATTGAAATAATTTGTTTAATGGAAAAATGTGAATCATGTCAAAAAATGGGAATGACTTTTGAAAATAGTTAAAGAACCCAAAGATTAGAATCTAAGGAATTATTTTTCATGGATAATTCATACGTCCTTATTAAATACAAATTGTACATAGTGGATTTATGCTTAGATTAAAAAATAAAAAAAGCATATTCAAAATAATTCGAAGTAAATGGAACCAATTAGACGATCCTGAACAAGAATGGATACAATTAGAGAATAATACAGATTGAAATTAGATTTTAACATCTTTTCGCGACTAAAATCTTAAGTTCTAGACTTTAGATTGAAATCATGGCACAAAAGAAAAAGAACTTGAAACAACGCCAGAATCTTCAGTGTCATTGGCATTGTCCTTGTGAAGATTGTAGAACTGATGAAAATCAGCAATATTAAAAATAATTCCTTAGATTCTAAACTCTGTTTTCACAATAACCTACCCTTTTAGGCTCAAAATATCCTAGTTTGTCTCTTATGATTTGCAATATGCTAGGATGTAATAGCGAGGCCTATGCTCAGGTCATGCACTATCATTTTGAAGAGGGGATTAGACAACCATTTGCAAAGTGTATCATGCGATTTTGTAATATCCATGCAAAGATGCTCACTCAAGATGATGTAACTACAAGGGTTCAGGTGCTAAATTGAGGAAAATAGAGATCGACATAAATGACAAAGACTATCTTGATTTTCTGACTGTGTTGAAGAGAAACTGTCAGTTGAGGACAAATTCAAAAACATGATCCGATACCACATCATTACATATAGGGATAAGGCTAAGATAGTCAATCTAGAGACCTACAGATGGAATTGGGAGATGTTCAATGTCAAAAATCAACTAACAACATGAATAATACAACAAATTACTGCAAATTTAATGAAAATATCAATGACACTAATATTTGAGTAGAAATTACATCAATTATGAGATTTGTTGTTGACCAACAAGTTGAAGACATCGAGTTACCTGAAAATCTAAAATTAAATACATTTTTACAAGAATTTCACTCAGATTGTCCTCATTCAGAATGTAGCTTTGGATTTTATGGATTTGCATTTGGCCAATCGCCATTTCCAGTTCCAAAGATTATGCAGGATGCATTGATAAAAAATGCGGATAAAGGAGCATATGCAGCAGTTCAAGGCATTCCAGAATTAAGAGAGGCAATTGCAAAATACAACAAACATTACTTTGCAATAGATGTTGATCCAAAGAGAGTATACGTTGGACCAGGTACTAAAGAGCTAATATTCAATCTACTTGAAATTTTACATGGAACAGTAATCTTACCAACACCAGCTTGGCTTGGATATCTACCTCAAATCAGATTGCTAAAGAAAAATTTTCACATGTTACCAACACAGGCAAATCAAAAAATTTCTCCAAGTGATCTTAGAAAACTTGCATTAAGACTACATGACAGACAAAAGATTCTGATACTCAACAACCCCAATAATCCAACTGGCCTACTTTACAATAGATTAGAGTTAGAAGAGATTGCAGATATATGTAAAGAGCAATCAATAGCAGTTATCTCTGATGAAATTTATGCACAGACAACTTATGACTTTTCAAAATTTGTCAGTATGGGAAAAATTTATCCTGAAGGTACTTTTGTGACAAACGGATTATCAAAATCACACGCAGCAGGAGGATATAGGCTAGGTTATGTTATATTTCCACAGCATGCGCTAGATCTTAAGTCACAATTTAAAAAAATACTTGCAACAGAGTATACAGCAGTATCAACTCCAATTCAACATGCAGCAGTTAAAGGATTTGAAATTAGCAATGAGATTGATGAGTATTTTGAGACCACACGAGAGATTCACAAAATTATGGGGGAGTATGTTTATGATGAATTGTCAAATATGGAAGGTGTGAAAGTCACAAAACCTGAAGCAACATTTTATCTTTTAGCAGATTTCAATCATTATGCACCAGAATTACAAGCAATGAAAATCAACACATCTCAAAAACTATCAGAGGCATTAATTGTTCACCCATATCATACAGCAATAGTTGGTGGAGATAGCCTTGTATTAGAAAGAACAGACTATAGTGCAAGAATTGCATATGTAGATTATGACGGTGCAAAAGTTTATGAAAATTATCAAAAACAGAAACCAAAAACACATGCAGAAAAGATGGAATTTGTAAAGTCTAATGCTCCAAGAATTGTAGCAGGCCTCGAAATGATTTCAAAATTCTTTGAAAAACTTAAAAAAGATGTTGCAGAGAATCTCAATTCAAAAAGAGAAAGTATTCCAAATTAAAACTTATCAGGTTTAGTTTTAAAGTCATTAGAATGTTTTTATTTTTTTCTTCATTTTTTTAGGTGAGTCTTCATCCTCGTATTCTATTTTTTCTCCACAAAATGGACAGAAATCAATTGATTGTACTGTGTGTCCTTCATATGTAATTTTATTCACTATTGCAAATTTTCCCTGTTCATAATTCCAAATTGTAAATTTTTTGCATAAAGTTTTGAATTGCTCACAACAAAATTTGGTATTGCGATTTAACGTAAAATTGGAATATGTGTTATTTTCAGATTCAGGATCCTCATGTGTCTCTTTTTTGTATAACGCCATCATAGAAAAGTCAATTAAATAATGCATTGACGCTTGATAAACCCTTTCTCAAATACTTTGAATAAACATATCAAGAATATCACTCGTAAGATAAATCAACTAATACATAATTTAAAAAATCAGTGGTTTTGATTTAGTATGATGAGTGTAGAGCGCATAGTCTTTGAATTTGTAAAGTATATTGATAAGGAACCAGGTAAATGCCCAGCTTGCGGATTTAATATAATAATCGAGTGTTGTAGTTTCATAAAAGGAAGGGGATGGTTTTGTCCAAAATGTAAGACATTATCAGTTTATGATAAGGACATTCAAAAAATGATAGGGGAGAACGTGTCAGTATTGCCAGTGATTCCAAAGCCACCATATTCATTTGGTGAAACATTAAAGCCGTCATCAAAAGTACGCCTCATTGAGTAAAAAATGTGATCTTATCCATATGGATAGAAAATGCAACAAAATTAGAAAAAATCGTTGTTGAACCAAGGTTTAATTTCAGATACATTAAAGGAAAAAAATGGGAATTGTATCGGTAAAAAAAGGTTGGACTAGAAATGGCAAACTTGCATTAATCGGCCTATTAGGAAGTATTATTGTAATTATAATCACATTATCATTTTAACAAAACTAGTAAAATTATCAAAACATGCATAAATTGATCATTGGTAATAACAAACATGCATTGTGACGATAAGAGAATGATTTTTGTGCTAAAAGAAAGTATTCTTGTTTGTTTTAGTGAATTAAAAGAAAGAGATTTCGATGACAAAACTGCTCTAAAAAATCTCTACGAATCAATTAAAGAATACAAAGAGTACAAACTTTCAATTAAAGAAGCATAACAAAAAGACATTCAAAATCATACACAATGCAGAGATTTATGCATAAAATGGTTAAGATAGTATCTGAATTTAAATGTCTTAGAAAATAATCGATCTAAATTTGCACATCTTTTCAAAGATCTTAAATTAATGACCCCAAATTATTTAATGTTAGAGAATACAGAATGCGTAGTGTCTACAAATCCAGAACGATCTATATCTTACGTTCTAACAAAATACGTTACTGCCTATATGGACAAGGATGTATTGATATTAAATCAAAATACACATACCAGAGAAGCTGCCAGATTACTTCAGCATCATGAAAGAGATGACATTGTAGTAATTGATGACGATAACAAACCAATTGGAATTGTAACAGATGAGGACATAATTAACAAAGTTAGTGACACTTCAATAAATGCAGAATTTACTTTTTTAAAAGAGATCATGACTACACCCATAATCACAATTAATGAAAAATCATCGCTGCAAGATGCGTTACATAAAATGAGAGATCATGATATAAGAAAACTGCCAATTATAACAAAGAAAAACGAAGTCATTGGGATTATCTATCAAACAACTATTGCAAATGTAATTAGAGATGCAACGGCTGTTGCACCTAGATTACTTAGTCCACCAGTAAAGGCGGTTTTAGGAAATTTGGGATTTGTGTTACAATTTGCAGGAGTTTTGCTTATCGTGCCTGCAATTTTATCAACAATTTTAGGAGAAACTGTAACAGCTACAGGAATTTATCTTACAACAGTTCTTTTGTTAGTGGTAGGATTCTTTCTAAACTCATATGGAGAGAAGGCCAGTCTCAATCTTCATCAAGCATCAATCCTGGTAGTTTCAAGTCTTTTGGTACTGACACTGTTTGGAACAATTCCATATTTGTACATTATACCATATGAAGGATCGAATTTAGAAGTATTTGCTAGTGCGTTTTTTTCAAGTGCTGCAGGATTTACCACTGGTGGTATATCGTTATTTGATGAACCAGAAAATCTACCTCAGAGTTTTACATTCTATAGAAGTTTCACACAACTTGTAGGAGGCATGAGTTTCATTTACCTAATAATCACTGCATTTTATCCAGAATCTAAACTACAATCCATGCGAGGTTTCATTTCTGGAAGAACATTACATATGAGAGAGTTATTTGCAACCATAACAATAATTTTTATTTTGTATATTTTCATCGTGGCGATTTTACTATATTTATTTGGAGAAAGAAACATCATTGATAATTTTTCATTATCTATGAGCATAGTTGCAACAGGGGGATTCATACCAAATTCAACAATTCTAGATAATCTGATATGGCAAGAAAAATTAACTTTAATGGGAGGCATGATATTAGGTGCACTTCCATTTACTTTCCACTATGCTTTAGTGAAAAAGAAATTTTTGTCACCTAAACTTGGAAAAGAAGTTTTAGTGTATTTTACAATTCTTGGAGGTGCAATGATGCTGTTTATTGGACTAAGTGGATTGGATCCTCTAACAAGTGTATTTTATACAGTGTCAGCTAGCACCACAGCTGGATTTCAATCAGATGATTTATCAACATTTAATGTATCATCACATGTAATTTTGATCATTTTAATGTTCATTGGAGGTTGTGGGTTTTCAACTGCAGGTGGAATCAAAATATTTAGATTGATGCATCTAAAAGATATGAAAAAATTAAGCAACAAAAAATTACGTTCTGAGTTAACACCACAAGCAAAAAAAGAGTTAACTTCGACAGTGATCATAATAATTCTATTTCCATTAATTGCATCAATGGCAGCAGTCTACATGACATTTACATATGAAGTAAGTTTTCAGGACGCATTTTTAGAAGCAACTGGTTTAATTACCACCGGAGGATTATCAGCTGGAATAATTGATTTTGACACGGACCCTGTAACCAAGATAATTTTCTCGTTTCTTATGATTTTTGGCAGGATGGAAATTATTGCCATCATCTACATCTTTGTACCCAAATTAATTTAATTATAAAATCAGTGTATCAAAAATAGTAAAAACAGAGACTTCCCAATTACCTAATATATGATAAAAAACAACTTTTATTGAGAAATGCTAATTGATAAAAAAATACTTGCAGCTGGAATTGCCATGGTAATAGTAGGAATAATCCTAGTTGTAAATCTCAATGAAATGATGCCTGTGGGACAATCAGGGATGAGTGAGGAGGAGATAATAGATTTGCTTACAAAGCAGCAAGAAAATCAAGACATGACTACATTTGCAGGAATTTTAATCGGGGTAGGGTTTTTGTTAATTTTGATTAGTTTTGGTGCAAGAAGAAAAAAGAAAGGAAGCCCCGAAAAGGAAGAAAAAAAACCAACAACATAAACTTCAAACTTTTTAATTCTAAAATTATTATTTGACTGATTCATGCAGGAATCATCCTTAGATGACACTAATTTTCAGCTATTTCATTTAGAATCTAACTAGTTTTTATCGTAAAATTAATCTTTTTTCTTTTGTTTTTGGATTGCTTCTTCAGTTGCGTCAATCAATCTATCAAATTCAAATACAATAATAGTCATTTTTTCGGAAATTCCTCCCATTTTTGATAAAAAATGAGAATATGTTGTGATCATTTTTTTCTTGGTTTTAACATCGCTTACGATTGCTTTAGTATTAGGAATTTTTGTAATTCAACAACAAAATGAAAAAATTGAAGATAAAGTAGATTCCATAAAACACTTTAGTAAAAAATTAGAATTTTCGTATAACATTAAAAAAGCTATCACGTTGCGCAGGATTTCGTCCAATCTCTTTTACAGTTGTAGCCAGTTCTTCTACAGAAGATGTGGTTGGTTTTCCAGCTGCACGATAAATTTCCTCAGAGAATGCAGTTCCAACCAAATCATTTCCACCGTTAGATAGGGCAACTTGTGCAAGTTTCTTTCCGTATGCTACCCAATATACAGAGATATTGTTCAAAACATTTGCAAGCATCAACCTAGATAATGCAATAATTCTTAAATCATATACAGATGAGCACTCATGATTAACCAGATGCTCTTGCTCAAGTTCAGTATTGTCCAGACTGAATTTTAGTGGTATCAAGGTGATAAACCCACTAGTCTTTTTTTGCAACTCACGAATTTTTATGAGATGATCAACAATATGAGATGGTTTTTCAATATGACCGTAAAGCATCGTAACATTACTTTTGATTCCAAGGTTATGGGCTTGCTCAATGGTATCTAGGAATTCCTGTCCAGTGCATTTACCGCGAACGATTTTTCCCCTAATTTCAGGATGGAATAACTCAGCACCGCCACCAGGCATAGAATCAAGACCCGCAGATTTAAGACGAGAGAGAACTTCCTTAACTGAGTTTTTTGTTAGTTTAGATAAAAAGAAAATTTCAGCAGCAGTAAGTGCCTTGATGTTTAATTGAGGATGATTTTTCTTGATAGCTCTCATCATGTCCTCATAATACTCTAGAGGAAGCGTAGGATGGAATCCACCAACGATGTGAACTTCAGTTGCCCCCATTGTTTTGGCAATTCCAACACGTTGCTGTATTTGCTCTGGAGTGAGGGTGTATGCGTCTTCTGCTCCATCTTTTCTATAAAATGCACACATTTGACAACTTGCAGCACATACATTTGTGTAATTCATGTAATATGATGCTGCAAACGTTACAGTGTCACCAACTAATTTTTTTCTTGTAATATCGGCAACCGCACTTAATACATGTAAATTATCATAATTCATCAATTCAAGACCATCATCATATGTTAGATCTTCACCAGAAATTGCTCTATCCAGAGCCTTAGATTCAGATATCAGTTGTTCTAACACACAACAAGTCATTTGTTAAAGGATATATTCTTTAACTATCAGCTCAAGAAATAAGTAGGCAAACAAATCATACACCTTATGGTACTACCATTTGTTGATGAGCATAAACCAAAATGTTATTTGTGCCATATGGGATTTGACAGTATTGAAAAACTTAGAGAACATCAAAATTTAGAACATAAAGAATTTTTTGAATCGCATGAAAGTATCAATAAACGCGAACCCGCCCCAGGCGATGTCACGGTGTTTTAGCTTTTTGTTGTTTAATTGATTTTAGTAACTCTTTAACCATTTTTTTACTCATATCAGCAAGATCATAATCATGATCAATGGAGAGTGCTTTTTTGAAATGCTTTAGTGCATCAGGAAGATTTCCTAATTCCCCTAACGATAGTCCTTTGTAAGCTAATGCCATAGCACATTTTTTATCAACTTTAAGAGCTAAATCATAACAGCTAATTGCATCAGAATAATTTCCAATCGTATGCAATGATGCTCCCTTGTTTACCAAGGCGTTGATGTTTTTTGGATCAATAGATAACGCCTTTTCATAATGTCTTATGGCCTGTTTTAACCTACCCAAATTTTGCAATGTTACACCTTTGTCTATTATGACATTGATGTTTTTTGGATCTTGTTTTAAAGCCAAATCATATAGTTTTAGGGCTTCTGAAAAATTACCGTCTTCACAATATTCATAAGCTAGGGACACCATTTTATCTAATTCTTTACTCAAGGCATCTTTGATAATACTTTATCAATAATATAGATTGAGCCCAAGCTATCTATAATTGCATACTATGAGTTACAAAGTAATTCACACATAATGTCATGTCAAATTATATCAGATGACAGTGAATAAAAATACTAAATTAAATAAAATAACTTGAATTAAGAATAAAAGAATTACAAAGACCAATAGATGCTCAAGTATTATCTACCACAAATAATCAATAGTATGCACCAAGCATCTATTTTCTTTGTATTCAATAATTGATTGATGCATGTCTTTCAGAACCTCTTCATCCAGATCATCTAACTTTCCAATTTTAAGTCCAAATTCACTAGCAGTTTGAATGATTTCTGAAATTTTCAATTAAAAGTTCCTAAAAAATTAAAGATTTAAAGTTATTTATCAGATAAAGATCATCAGATTTACAAATTGGTTAAAAGATTGTCAGTAGAAAATTAATCACATATCCATGTTTTGATCTAATTTCAGACCTTTGTATCGATTTCTGATTGTAACTTCAGTCACACTAGCTGCTTCAGCAATATCACGTTGAGTAATATCCTCACCATTTTTAACACATGCCAAATATAGTGCAGCTGCAGCAAGACCCATCGGATCTTTACCTGCAGATTCTTCATGTTCTTGAGATATTTTTAGAACTTTAGCAGCATAACGTTTTGTCTTTTCTGTAATTCCAATTCTACTGGCAATTCTTGCAACACATTGAATTGGGTCAACTACAGGCATCTTTAGATCAAGTTCTCGATGCAACAATCTATAACATCTTGCAATATCTTTTTTCTTTAGATTTGCCGCTTCTCCCACATCATTTAATGTTCGTGGGGTTTCAGTATCTCTACATGCAGCATAAAGTGCAGAAGCAATCATTGCAGATATTGATCTTCCACGTACCAATTTTTTCTCAATAGCTTTTCGGTAAATGTAAGCTGCCTTTTCAATTACAGCATCAGAAAGTGCAAGTTTGTCTTTTAATCTATTTAATTCACTTAATGCTTGTCTAAGATTTCTATCAACGGACTCGTGTACTTGACTTCTACTATCCCAAGTTCTTAATCGTTCAATTGTACTTTTCATTGATGCAGTAAGTGGTTTTCCAGACGCATCTTTATTCATAGGATTAATGATTGTAGATAATCCCATATCGTGCATTGTCAATGATGTTGGGGCACCAGCTCTGGCTTTGTTCCCATGTTCATCTTGTGTGAAAGATCTCCATTCCGGGCCAGACTCTTGAGATTTTTCAGAAATAACATAACCACATTTTCCACAAAATCGTTCCCCAGTAACATCATCAGTCAGTAATGCATTTTTTGCACATCGGGGACAGTTATCAGTATTAATAGATTGTAAAACCATGATAGTATCACTTATTGCTTGGATATAATAACTAGTAGGAAGTAGCGAATTATTTATTTGTGTTTATTCGTAAGCATAGTTCAAAAGATCCCATCTTTTTAAACATATTAAAAATAAGAAAAAGTCATGATGCATACTTGTCTCTAGGATCGAGTTTTAGAGATTTGTTAAAGCATTCTGATGCTTCTTCATATCGGCCTAAACTTCGCAAGGTTACAGCCTTAAAATTCCACAAGTCAGGATCATCTTGATTCAACAGTAATGCCTGTTCAAAACAAGCCAATGCATCTTCAAAATTGTCAGATTTTAAAGAATTATGACCTTTTAAAACAAGTTCATTAATTTCCATATAATCAGGTTTCAACAACTCTGTTTTAAGTTTGAACTAAAAGATGAGGTTACATGATATCAAAAGTTTATAAAATTAAACATCTATTAAATAAATTAGCTAAAATTTAAATATATTTTTAGAGTATAGAATGTACTTGAATCTAGATAAAAACGATGAAAGAATTCTTAAAAATTTATTGGTCGATGCCAGATTATCGGCAAGACAACTTGGATTGAAGCTTGGAATATCAACAGTCACCATATTATCAAGAATAAAAAAATTAGAAAAAGAGAAAGTAATCAAAGGATATACTGCAATAATAGACCACGAAAAATTGGGATACACCTTAACTGCAATAATAGAGATTGTTGCAAAAAAAGATAAAATTATAGACATGGAGATGGAGTTAGCAAAAATAGAAAATGTTTGTGGAGTGTATGACATTACAGGAAATACAGATACTTTAGTAATTGCAAAATTCAAATCACGTAATGAATTAAGTGAATTTGTAAAAGGAATAGCATCAATTCAAAACATAGAGAATACCATTACACATGTAGTTCTAAATACGACAAAAGAAGACTTTAGGCTAGCATAACAAAATGAAAAAACTTAGCATTGTAATATCAAGTATAATTTTTATTTGTATGATACAAAATGCATCAGGGCAGACAGATGATGTGGGAAAGAAATTACAAATGGAGCTAGTTGTCACAGACGAACAAAAAATTATTTTGTTTTCAGGTTTTGCAATAGCAGTAATTGGGCTTTTTTTGTATCTAGCAAGAGACCTAATTTTGAGGAAAAAAACATCTTATGATGATAAAGAACTTGATTCAAAAAATGATAAAACATATGAAAAATATCATTCTGATTGGTCAGATGACTATGAAGAGTTAGGAACTAGAAAAAACTCAAAAGAAGACAAAGAATTTAGAAGATTGCTGCAGGATTCATCATTGCCAGATTATTATAAAATATTAGAAGTTCCGCATAATGCAACGCTTGAAGAGATAAAAAAACAATATAGAATCATGGCAAAAAAAATACATCCAGATAAAAATAAAGAAGAAAAATCAGAAGAAGCAATGGTTCAGATCAATAAGGCATATGAGATATTATCAAATGAGGAATTAAGGAAAAAATACGACATACATCTAAACAAAGACTAAGAAGAGTTCAGTTTTACCAAAATCATATTTAATTCAATTTTAGATGAACTCTGAACGCTGTTTGTTAAATTTGTAAATAATGATAAAGATAGTTTATTTCCATCACGAATAATTTGAGTGGTGATTTTAATTTCATGAAATTCTGTATTTGGACCTAACATGGTTTTTGACAATAATGGGATGATAGATAGATCGGTTATCACACCTTTAATTTTATATGCAAACGTATCAGAAAAATAAACTCCTCCTCTAGTTGTAGGAGCATTAACAGGGGTTGGAGAATTCACAATAGACACATCAGTCAAAGGATATGTCTTGTCATCAAGACTCAGTACATAATCAAGAGATTGTTTTTCATTAATACTCATAAGCAATTCAAGTAAATCCATGTCAACAGACAACAATAACAAAAAAAATGACAATTCTATTGAGTCTTTCGCAAAAATAAAGATTTTTCAAAAGATATTGCAAAGATAGACGAAATTTTCAATAAACTTAGAGTATTCTTTAAAAACAGCAATTAGAATCGTTATTTATTGCAAGAGCTTGCAAATTCACATACAATGCGTAATGAGATTCTAAGCCTGATTGTAGAAAGCGGGATTGATGAAGATTGCTATGTTGAGATGTTAGACTATACCATCGAGTTATTTGAAACTCAGGGATTAGGGAGTGACTACTATGGTTATCACAATATTAATCATGAATTAGAAGTAACATACATTTCTCTGTTATCGGCAAATCTAAACAGCACTACAAAAAGATTTAACAAAGATGATTTGAAATATCTGTATGCGGCAGCTTTATTTCATGACTTTGATCCTCAAAAAAGTGTAGACAAACCACATGAAGAAAATGTCTTAAGATTTATTTTATCTGATAAAAGACTAAGAAAGCTATTTGATGATGCAAAATTAGATATTGAAATAATCAAAGTGTTAATTCTCAGAACAACATATCCATGGAATGGAGCATTAAAAGAAAACGCAGAACGACAAATCAAAGAATGTTTTAAAAATTCAGAGATAGCAAAAAACGATCAATCAAAACAAGAGCATTTTATGAATCTAGGATGGTATCTTTCAGTAGTAGATAGAATTAGCGGTTATGCGTTAGGAAATTTTTCAAAAGCTATGGAAATGGCAAAAATGAATGCACATGCGCTAGCATGGAGACCATCATTAATTGTAAGAAGTTCTGTAGCATATTTTGAAGAATTATTAAATAAAGAAACAGAAATGTGTCGATTCATTTTAGAGTCATTGCCAACCAATATGAGAAAAAATTTTTACGATACAGTATTATCATTTATGAACATTAGACAGCAAGAGATCGTCATACAAGCAAATTGCACATATGATAATCTGAAATTAGTTCCGACTATTGAAAAAACAGACACTAGAAATGATCCTGAGTTTATAAAATTACTATATGCAATATTTTTAGAATTGCCAAAACCACTTCAATTTGCAAGAGATAATTTTACAGAATCAGTAAAAGACCAAAACGTAGTTCTCAATACTTTAAGATTAAATGATTGTAATGGAGAGATAGTTGGATTTGCTAAAGGAGGTTCTTTGGAAAATTACAGATTAAGACCAGAGATAAGAGATGAAAATTATGGGCTAAACAATACAATATTCTTAGAGCCATTAGCATTAAAAATGGGGTACTGGGGGTTAAAGGGAGGCAGTGAAATGCGCCACATGTTTATCTTGCAGGCTCATGCTAAGAAATACAAATATCTGACTAGTTTTGCCTTAAGAGACGTAATAAAATCCAGAGTGAGTAAAGAAAATGCCGAATTTGTTACAAAATTTGATCCAGAGAGATGGGATTACTATAGAATCAAGATTTGACAGAAATTAAAAATCATAAATCCACATACTCAAATTATCAGGCAATAAAAAACATATGACATAGATAAAAGTAAACAAATCAAGAACAGTGTAGAAACGCTTTATTAGCAAAATAATTGCCAGAAAATTATGATGAAACAGTCAGGAATTACTTTTTCAATACTGTTAGTACTTATAATTTTCATTAATCCGGCATTTGCAATAGAACCATTAGACAGAATAGACATCATAAATCCCAGACTAGTGAATTCATTTGGTTCTAAAATATCAGATCAAATCAATGTCAATCAACAAGTTCAGATCACAGCAGATGTTAAAAATAATCAAGAAAAAACCCAAAAATTTGTATACATTGTTCAAGTTAAAAATCAAAATGGCATCATCATGACAATAGGATGGATTAGTGGTTTGCTTAATCCAGGACAGACTTTTAGTCCAGCACTTTCATGGGCACCTAAAACATCTGACGAATACACTGCAGAGATTTTTGTGTGGGATGTATCAGAAGAAGGAAGTACTAAATCATGGCAAAGATTAGATGCGTTAGCTGAATTTGTGTCTTTGAAAATCACCAGTTAATTATAATCACTCAAACATAAAAACAAACATGGAAAATTCAAGTACAAAAAACGTTATTTTACGTATGAAATTAAGATCATAGGTTTGCCTCATAGTAAAAAAAAATTAACAAGATCTTGCTAATAGAACCACTGTCTATTAACGGCATGACAATAGGATATTGCGTAAAGTGCCGAGATAAAAGAGACATCGAAGGTGCAAAACCTTACACCATGAAAAACGGCAAACCGGCTCTAAAAGGCACCTGCCCAAAATGCAGCACAGTTATTTTTAGAATTGGTAGAGGCTAGAAATTAAAGTCAATCTAGTATTGCCATTCAGGGGTTAGTCCATTCCACAGTGAACGCAGTGGAGATGGATCTTTTTCTATTTCTTGAATTATTCTATTTTTTACTACAAAAAAGAAGTTTTCAAGAGCATCAATTCCTCCATCAGAAAAAAGTTCTCCGCCTATTGCCGTAATTCTTTTTTTCTTTTCTTCTATTTCAGAAGATTCAGGATGTTGTAAACAAAAAGTCAGCAAATCTAATAGTTCTTCTTCTAGCATGAAGTCCATGCAAAAATATAGACTTTAATAGTTAAAAACGATTGTTTTCAAAATGAGTTTGTCCTTAATTACAAAAAAGCA
>CAZDPM010000014.1:0-20443 GCA_964507355.1 uncultured Nitrosopumilaceae archaeon | reverse complement strand
AGTTTTTGGTGTATCAGTTTTTGGTGTATCAGTTTTTGGTGTATCAGTTTTTGGTTCATCTAAACCGACTGCTTGATAAATTGAAGAATATTCTGGAAAATTATCATCAAACCATTTTTTGTAGCTTGGTTCGTTATTGTATCTATCAACGTATGATTGCGGATCTTTTGATGTATCAACAAATGCTGCAAGTCCCTTTGGTTCATCTAAACCGACTGCTTGATAAATTGAAGAATATTCTGGAAAATTATCATCAAACCATTTTTTGTAGCTTGGTTCGTTATTGTATCTATCAACGTATGATTGCGGATCTCTTTCCGTGTCAACAAACGAAGCTAATTTTGGATCTTTAGTTGGTTCTTTTGTAGGTTCTTGGACAGGTTCTGGTTCTTTAATTGGCTCCTTGACAGGTTCTGAATTTTTTATACTGTCATTAACTGTAATTGTAATGGATTGTCGATCGCTTAGTGAGCCCAGATTTGCAACAACGTCAAATATGTATGATTTTCCACCTTGGATATTAGTTGGAGTCCAACTAAACATTCCATTATTTTGATTGATTGCAGCTCCTGATGGGGGGTTTTTCTCTAGATTAAATACCACACCACTTAACGAGTTATCAGTTAGTTTGACTGCAAATGAAAGCAGTTTTCCTTCATCAATTGAAATCTTACCTAATGGATTTATTTTAAGAGTAGTAGTAGGAATTGTGGTAATTTCATTAGATGCAGTACTAGTTCCAGCGGAATTTATTGCATAGACTTTGTATGTGTATCTTGAATTTGATGAAAGATCGGTATGAGAATATGTAGTGGAAGTACTGTTTGTATTTGCTACCAATACAGCAAAAGATCCAGAATCTTTTTTCATTTCAATTTTGTAACCAGTAATCGGAGTGTTACCAGTAGATGAAGGGGGACTCCACGAGAGATTAATTTGAGATGAAGAGATACTTGTTGCAGTTAATTTTATTGGAGGCGAGGAAATTTGTATTACAGCAGTGTTAGAAGAAGATTGAGTTTGCGGCACATCAACAGAGGTTGTTTTTGGTGTAGCAGTTGCAATATTTGATGGCTCTGTTACACCATAACCAATATTTGCTCGAACCACAAATGAATATGCTTTATCAGTAGTAAGATTGGTTGCAGTGTATGTTGTAGTTTTACTGTTTGTTGAGCCAAGATTATCATAAACATCAGATCCAACTACACGTTGAATAGTATATCCACCAATACTCTGTCCAAATGTATTTGATGGAGGTTGCCAGGATAATCTAATCTGATTAGGTGAAATTGCAGTTGCAAGTAATCCACTTGGAACGGTAGTATGTGCAGGTTTTACTGATGAGCTAGATGGAGTACTAGTTCCTTTAGAGTTTATTGCAGATATTTGATAAGTGTAAGTATTACTAGAGTCTAAACCTTCATGAACAAATGATGTGGCTGTATTTTTTGTATCTGGAATTAAAACAGCATATGCAGTAGTTGCTGTTTTGTATTCAATCTTGTAGCCAGTTACTGGAGAAATACCTGTAGATGAAACAGGAGCATCCCAAGTTAGAAGTACAGATGTTGGAGAAACTGGAGATGTTTTGAAATTTTTTGGGGTATTTGGAGTTTGAGATGTAGAACCAAGAGTAAATGCCTGAATTCTACTATTGTCAGTATCTGCAACATATAGTAAATTATGTGTAGTGTCCAATGCAAGTCCAGAGGGGGAATCAAATTTCCCGTCAGCTGTGCCTAAAGAGCCAAACTTTTCCACATAACATACACCGTCAACAATCTTACTTGTGCCAGTAGCACAAGTTGTATCCGTAGTTAATTTGAATATTTGAATTCGATTATTGTCAGTATCTGCAACATATAGCAAATCATTTGTAGAATCCAATGCAAGTCCAGAGGGGGAATCAAATTTCCCGTCAGCTGTGCCTAAAGAGCCAAACTTTTTTACATAACAAATTCCATCTGCGGCTTTACTAGTACCAGTAGGGCATGTAGTACCTGTGACAAGTTTGAATACTATAATTCGGTCATTAGCAGTATCAGAAACATACAGAGTCTCTTCACTGTCATCGATTAGCATATGTGAAGGGTTTTGTAGAGTTTCGGCACCGTCAAAGGTCTTAAAATTAATCAGAAAATTTCCAGTTGAATCAAAGACGGATATTGAATCTGTATCTGCATTTGATACAAAAATTTTCTTGGTAGATTTTTGTGTTGCAATTCCTTGTGCAGATCCAAGATATGCGGGCTTGGTGTCATCAGATGAGCCAAACTTTAATTCAAATTGGCCGTCACCATCATCAAATCTTTGAACTCGTTCATTATCAGAATCAACGACAAAAAAATTTCCAAACCCATCTAAAACGCCGCTAAATGGGTTGTTAAATTGACCATCACCTACATTGTCAGCGCCATCAGCATCATCATTGCAGTTTTGAATTGAAGATGTATTACAAAATGTACCAAATTTGAAATTATAGTCTCCATCATCATCAAATACAGTGATCCTATGATTATCGGTATCTACAACATAAATTGACTTTCCATCGCTGCTTACTATGACGTCTTGTGGGTTTTTTAGCTGGTTATTTGCAGTTCCAAAAGTACCAAATTTAAAAGAAAATGTAGGTTCGGCATATGCCATTTGTATAGATACAATACCAATTAACAATAACATACTAAAGCATAAACCAACCGATGATTTTCTATTCAAAGTACTACATGTATCCAACTAAGTCCAAATTTAATAAATAAGATAATAAATTTCACTACCCATTTGATCAATTCAGATTAACATTAGACACATCTAAGGAATGAATCATCTGATTTATTCAGACTGCTTTGTTTTTGGTTTTTTTAGTAATGAAGCTATCATGACGGTTGCAAGAATGACAAACACGATAATCAGAGAAGTTACAGTTTCAATATGATAGAATTCAGATATTATCATCTTTGTTCCGATAAAAAGCAGCAGTACGATTAACCCAGGTTTGAGATAATGGAATCGTTCCATCATGCCGCCAATTAAAAAGTAGAGCGCCCTTAAACCTAAAATTGCAAATACATTGGACGTTATAACGATAAATGGATCTCTAGTAATTGCCAAGACTGCAGGAATAGAGTCCATTGCAAAGACTAAATCAGTTAGCTCAATAATTGCAAGGGCTACAAGTAGTGGAGTAGCATGCATTACACCGTTTATAGATACGAGGAATTTGTTGCCAACCAAATTAAGGTTGACTGGCATGAATTTTTTTAGAATTCTAACTGCAATGTTTTTTTCTAGTTCAATTTTCTTTTCTTCTTTTTGTAGAATCATCCTAATTGATGTAAACCAAAGTAATCCGCCAAAAATATAGATCATCCAATGGAAGTTATCTAGTAATGATGCACCCACAAGAATTAGTGCTATTCGCATCACAATTGCACTTAAGATTCCAACTGAGAGAACCCTATGCTGGTATTTATGAGGAATTCCTAATGTAGTAAACACAAGTAAAAAGACAAACATGTTATCTACACTAAGAGATTTTTCTAGAGCATATCCAGTGACAAATTCGATCATCTTATCATTGCCAAGTGTAAAGTAAATCATTCCAGCAAAAATACCCGCAAGAGATATCCAAGTTATAGTCCATCCAAGAGCCTCTTTGCTAGACATTACATGTTCTAGTTCAGATGATGAAACTTTGGTTAGTTTTCTTTTAATTTTATGAATCAATCCAAGATCAATTGCAATTGTCACTGAGAGAATTGCAAAAAATATAATCCAAAGTTCAAGCGTAACTACACCAGATTCGATAGGCAAATTGATAGTTCTGATTTGGGCGTGATTATAAATTGATCTTAAAAATTCTTCAGATTAAATTCTAAAAAATATACGTTAAATGGAACTAGCGAAAAAACACATCATTTCATCATGAGTAAAAAACATCAAAATAGACATGACATCTTCAATCTTTTACAACTAGATGGTGAGGCAATAGTTGAAAAAACCTCAACATATCTACTAACAAAAATATCCCAAATACGAATAAAAGACCCACGTAGAAATTATCAGCATGATCTAAATACTATCACAATAAAATAATCACAGTTGGAACTCTCACCAAACAACTAATCGTTTTTGGTCTTAAGATCCAACGTTATTTTTATTCAAATTTTATCTCCAAATTATGATCTGTAAATTAGAAATTATCTATTTCATGCCTAATTCCATACAATACACAAAAAAATAAAAAGCAAATCAAAAGCAATTTTAGAAATTTTAAAATTTAGCATCATACAGGAAGTGATATGATCCAAAAAGAAGAGTTAGAGCAAATTTTGAATTTTGTAGGGCAGAGATGGTTGGAAGTAACAAAAGACCCATCTAACAAACTAATGGACACATTACCAAGTAATTTTTGGATGAATTCGGTAGGTGGAAAAGCAGGAAAAGGCAGATGGGTAACTGCATTAATGTATACAGAAAACGAAGGAGACGCAAATGCATTCAAAGAGGTATTGCTAAGATGGCAATCAAAAGGACTAGAGAAAAACAAAGGACCCGATCTAATTCAAATTGGAAAAAAGAAATAGACTATTAATAATTGAAAATCATGACAACCATATTGTCAGAATTTTCAAGTAATGAAAAAAGAATTTTATCAGATCATTTTTCAAATACGGATGGGAATGTTTTTGCAATAATTACACCTAGACAAGTTGATCGTGGCGCATTAATGTCAAGATATAGCAGAACTGATAAAAGCATGCGCAGAATATTTCTAGATGAATTTTTACAAAATGAAAATAGAGGAGATGAATTTTACAATCGTGTCTTATTAGAATACGGTGATGATTCAGTTGCAGAACTCGGAGAGGCACAAATTGCAGTTGAAGGTCTTTCAAATATAGCAGTAAAAAAAATCGAAGACAGAAGAATAGGATTATCATATTTAGAAAAATCATCAAGATATGTGGCTTGGAATAAAAAAATTAACGGAGAGTACAGATTCTACAAAGATTCAGAGTTAATGAAATCAAGATTTGCAGATTTGTATGTAGACACATGTAATTTTTCATTTGATGTTTATTCAAAAAACATTGATCCAATGATAAAATACATACGAGAAAAATATCCAATTGAAAAATATACCTTTAATGATTCAAAAGATGGAAAAGAAAAAACATTCTCCAAACTTAAAGAAGAAAAAGACATCAAATCCGCAAACATAATTTACAATGGGTCGACAAAAGCAAAGGCATTAGACATTCTACGGGGGATTTTACCTGCATCGACGTTAACTAACGTTGGAATTACAGGAAACGGCCGTGCTTTTGAGTATCTACTCACAATACTTGGGTCTTCAAAACTTGAAGAAGAGCAAAATTTAGCCTCAAAAATCAAAAAAGAGTTAGATGTAACAATCAAGGCATTTGTCAAAAGAGCAGACGACAAATACGGTAAAGCATTTCAAAGGTATCTGCAAGATCTTAAAAAAGCGTCAAAAAACATTGCAAATGAAATTAAACCGAAAATAATTTCAGGAGTAAAGACACAACTAGTAGATTATGAGTCAGAAAAAACAGCCATAGATAAAATCATTACAAGCATAATCTATGAACAATCCCCAAGTACATCATATAGTGACATTATGCAACAAGTAAAAAAATTACCAAATGCAAAGAAAATAAAAATATTAGACTCGTTTGTAAAACTGCGCAAAAATAGACGCCACCGACCATCCAGGGCATTTGAGAGTGTATACTATACATTTGATTTACTCAATAATTTTGGAATGTTCAGGGATTTTCACAGGCATCGAGCATTGACATTAGAAAGACAGTTACTCACAACAGATCATGGATACAACATTCCAAACGAAATTAAAGTTCTGGGAATTGAAAAAGACTATCACGAATGCATGGGTAAAACAAAACATACTTTTGATAAAATTAGAAAAAAATACCCCGAACAGAGTCAGTACGTTGTAAATTTTGCGTACAACTATCCATATTTTATGAAATTTAATCTACGAGAAGCATGTCACTTGATCGAATTAAGAACTGTCCCTCAGGGGCATATTGACTATAGACAAGTTGCACAAAAGATGTTCAAAGAGATAAACAGAATCCACCCAAATTTAAGCAAAATAATGAAATTCGTTGACTTAAAAGAATATGATTTAGAGAGATTTGAGTCAGAAAAAAGAACTGAAGAAAAAAGAAAGAAGGTTAAAAAATAGAAAATATTACAATATAATCATAGAGAAAAACATGGCAAACAAGATTGCAAAAACACCCAAAGAATGGAAAGAAGTATTGACGCCAGACCAATTTGAAGTTTGTATTAACAAGGGAACAGAACCTCCATTTTCAGGAAAATATTACAAAAATAAAGAAAAAGGTACTTACAATTGTGTCTGCTGCAGAGAGCCATTGTTTACGTCCGATTCAAAATATGATTCAGGTTCAGGATGGCCAAGTTTTTGGCAACCTCTTTCAGATGATAAAATAGAATACATATCAGACAATGCTTACGGCATGGTACGTACTGAAGTAAACTGTAAAAAGTGTGGCGCACATCTAGGTCATGTTTTTGATGATGGTCCAAAACCAACTAACCTCAGATACTGCATTAACTCTATTTCGCTTGATCTTGAGAGAAAAGATGGGTAATAGTGTCATATTAGGCACTCTTGAGCATAAAATAAAATACATTCAAAAATTATTAATAAAACACAAGCAATGATAAGAAAATCAAAGAAATGAATTACAATGATAAATTAAAAGGGAAAGAAAGAATTTGAGAATAATACTTTGTGGATTTGGTGTTGTAGGCCAAAGCTTGGTAAAATTATTTGATTCAAGAACAGAAGATCTCTATGCAGAGTATGGGTTAAAACCAAGAGTGGTGGGTGTATTTGATAGCAAAGGTAGTGCAGTAGATAAATCAGGATTAGAATTAGAAAAACTAATCGAGGTAAAGAAAAAAACTGGAACAGTAAAAAATTATGCAAATACAAAAAACAACATGTCAGGAATTGACATTATCAAAAACACAGATGCAGATGTAGTTATCGAAACCACTGCAAGCAATTACAAGGATGCAGAACCTGGAATGAGTCACATAATAGCTGCAATGAAGAGAGGAATGCACGTCATATCAGTAAACAAAGGCCCATTAGCATTAGCATTTCCATCTTTAATGGAATTAGCCATTTACAATCAAGTAATATTCAAATTTAGTGGAACTGTGGGTGGCGGAACACCAATTTTAGATTATGCAAAAAATAGTCTCAGGGGGGAAAGAATTAGCTCATTTTCAGGAATACTAAACGGAACTACAAATTACATCTTAACAAACATGGCAACTGGATTATCGTTTGAGACAGCTCTAAAAGATGCCAAGGATAAAGGGTATGTAGAGGCAGATGAATCACTAGACTTGGATGGATTAGACGCTGCTGCAAAATTAGTAATTCTTGCAAATTGGGTAATGGACATGAAGGTAACCATGCCAGACATTAATTGTAAGGGAATTCGTAATGTAACAGAAGAAGATATTAAAAAAGCTAGAAAAAATAATTGTGCAGTAAAACTAATTGCTTCATGTAACAGAGAACTCACAGTAGAACCAAAAGAAGTTTCAGTAGATGATCCATTATGTGTTAATGGAACATTAAATGCAATTGCATTTACCTCTGAACATTCAGGCACTCAAACAATTATCGGTAAAGGTGCAGGAGGAATGGAAACAGCTAGTTCCATTCTCAGAGACTTGTTAGATATCAGACAAGAGATAGTAAAAATTTGAAATCCAATTTAATCTCAAAAAGCGAAACTGCGGCACTGTTAAAAACAGTTTCAGAAAAGTGGAGAATTGAATTTCCAAAAATAAAAAATCTCAAAGTACATGAAATCGCAGATGATGCACAAATAATTATGGGTCAAGGAATAAAGATTTTAAAAATTAACGACGAGTATCTACCATTTTTATCAGAGACTCAAATGCTTGAAAAATTTCCCCATGTAACAGTAGACATGGGTGCAGTGAAATTCATGTGTAAAGGGGCAAATGTGATGAGACCTGGAATAAAAACCCATGACGAATTTGAAAAAGAAAAAATTGTATGCATAGTTGAGGAATCACAACACAAATTTTTAGCAGTTGGAAAATCACTAGTTTCAAGTGCAGAATTAGAAAATATGGAAAAAGGAGAAGTCATAAAAAACATGCATTACATATCAGACAAGTTTTGGGAGATTGGAAAAACAATTTACGAGTAACCTATTTTGATCTTTTAACATTGAAAACTTCGTGAGTTCTCACAGAAGTTGGATGAATTAGAGAATAGTGAAATAGACAGACAGAATTTGAAGTACAGCTGCAATGAGGTATACTACTCACAGATTAAGGATGTAAATACTTTGATATCACAAATGAAATCTAGATATTTTTACTTTAAAGTAAATTTAGAGTAATAATTACAAATCAAAAGTAAATACTGAATTTTGTACTTTTGATTAGATTTTTTCTGTGAATTCTTTAGTGCCGTCCTTTGTAACAACGAGGATGTCAAGTCCATCACCACTTGCTGAATCGCGAAGGGCTGCAGATCTAACAGCTCTTTTTGCTAAGTCAATTGCTTCTTCTTGAGTCATATTTGGTTTGAATTGTGGATCTAAAACACCCAATGCCATTTCAGCGCCAGTTCCTACGGCAGCATAATCATCTGGAAGCACAGAACCTAATGGGTCTAAAGTATACAAGATTGGTTTGTCAACTACACCACCAACAATAACCTGAGTCAATAATGGAAAATATCGTCTTTCATACATCATATTTGACATCATTTTAGCAACAGTATTTGGCGGAACATCTCGTTTTAGTTCCATTCTTCTAATTTTGGCAAGTGCCGCAATTTGTAATGTTAAAATTTGCATATCAGCTACAAGACCTGCACATGCAGCTCCAACTTTAGAGGTTATTGAAAATGTCTTTTTTGAAGACTTGCTTACAAGAAAGTTACCAAATGCGATTCTCTTTTCACTTGCAAGAACTATACCACCGTTAAAAGTAATTCCCACAGCTGTTGCTCCAGGCATATACATAGACATAATTCAAATGATTTCACAGCATAATAAAGGGCTTTCTCCTTTTTTGATACAAAATGCTGATAAAATATTTTATAGGGTAAAAAACTGAAATTTGTATTGACTGAATCTAGCATCCACAATACAAAATTAAATGATATTACAAATTGGGGTGTCAGAGCAGCGATAGGAGTAATTTTCATAGTACAGGGTTCTGGAAAGTTTGGATCAGGATTTGCTGGCATGTTAGGCAATATGGGAATACCAGTAGAGATGCAGATCCCAATTGCTCTTGCAGAAGTAGTTTCAGGAATATTACTAATCATAGGAGTACTTACTAGACTCTCAGGATCCATGATTGCAATCATTATGCTCGGAGCTATATTCGTAGTAAAAGAAGCATCTAACCTCACAGGAAATGGCGGATATGCGATAGATCTAATATTACTTGCAGGTGCATTATTGGTAATTACAGCAGGCCCAGGAAGATTATCACTTGCACATGTTATCAAAAAGTTACCTAGATGTTTACACTAATCTTTTCCAAATTTATCCATAATAAGATAAATGCATTTTGTAGTTTTTTTCAGTAAATCAATCCTAGTAAATTCATTTGGGGAGTGTATGCGAGCAAACATGTAGGTACTGCCAATTGAGATGCATGGTGCATGTAACACATTTACAAAAGAATGCATCGGACCAGTACCAGCATTTGAAACATTAATGATTGATTTTCCAAAGGATTGGTCAGCTGCTTCTTTTACTTTAGTTACAAAAGGATCAGTGGGATTTGTTCTAGCGGCTGCTTCACCGTGATAAATTTTGACAGATATGTCTCCAAATCCTTTTAATTTCAAGTGTTTTTTTAATCTAAGAACTTGTTTTTTTGGATCCATTTTAGGAACCAATCTAAAATCAATTTTCACTGAAGCAGTACTTGGAAGCACCGTTTTTGCACCATCTCCAGTGTAGCCTGAAATAAATCCAGCAATATTACAAGTTGCGCCACCAACTAGTGCTTTTTTTGCATTCAATCCCTTCAGATTTCCTACAAAAGATTTTACTCCAAATTCTTTTTTGAAAGATTGTTCATCAAATGGCTCTTTTGAGATTATCTCCAAATCTTGTTTAGATAGAGGGGTTGTTTCTTTATACCAGTCTTTAATGAGAATTTTTCCATCAGAATTTCTTAATGTTTGAACTGCTTCAATTAAACGCCATGCTGGATTTTTAATTAATACAGCCAAACTAGAATGAGCATCACGAATTGACTCTTGTATAGACAGTTCAACATACAACAATCCTTTCATTCCAAGACCAATAATTGGTCTGTTTTGTGAATCGACATAACCAAATTCCCAAATTACACCATCACATGAAAATTTCTTTTGATATTTTTTTAGATAATCATCAATGTGTGCACTACCTGTTTCTTCCTCACCTTCTATTACAAATTTAATATTGCAAGGAACATCACCAGTAGTTTTTAGAGATGCTTCAACTGCCTTTATTCTAGTGATTAATTCTCCTTTATCATCAGAAGACCCTCTTCCAAAAATTTTGTTTCCTTTTATTTTTCCACTAAACGGTGGATCATCCCACAAATCAAATGGTTCAACTGGTTGAACGTCATAATGATTGTAAAACATCAAAGTCTTGTTTGGGTTTTTCTTTGATTTTACTTCACCATAAATGATTGGTGCGGTATTTTTCAGTCTCAATATTTCGGATTTGATTCCAGATTTTTCTAGTATTTTTTTGACTAGTTTTGCACATTCTTCAATTCCTTCATTTTTTGCAGATATGCTTGGTTGTTGAATTAAAATCTGTAATTCAGAAACAAGGCCAGGCATATTGGTATCAATGTGCTTTAAGGCATTCATTTTACTCACACTATTCTATCAAATGGTTTCATTGTATTTGCAAGTTCATCTAATAGATCCATAGATGTCATGTGTAATCCAAATTTCTTTTGAGTTGCTTTGCCAGCCAATCCGTTGATAAAAGTTGCAGCGGCTGCAGATTCCAAGGCATTACGGTTCTTAGACAACATACCTGCAACTAAACCAGACAAAACATCGCCAGTTCCACCCACAGTCATTCCAGGAGTTTTTTTCTCGTTAAGATAAGTGCTAGTTCCATCAGAAATTATATCAGTTGCACCTTTAAGCAACACAACAATTCCATTATCTTTTGCATTTTTTTCAACTAGAGTAATTCTTTCTTTTTTAGAATCTGGGGGCGTAATTCCAAAGAATCGCTTAAATTCACCAGCATGTGGAGTCACTACAACATTTTTGTCAGCTAAAAGTGGTAATACTTCAGGAACAAGTGCACTTGCATCCAAAGAGAGTCTAACATCTCTATCTAAAAGAGATTTTATCAAAAGTAACAAAGAACCACGTTCTTGAACTGCAAGTCCCATTCCAATTGTTGCAGAGTCTAATTTGCGAGGTAAAGCACCAAGTAATTTGTTAACAGCACCGCGAGTTAATTTTTGATCAACTAGCGGAATTACAATTAGATTTGGAGATATGGCTCTTGTAGGAGTTACATTTACTTTTGGAACTGATGTATATACAAGATCAACTCCACATCGTAAAGCTGCAATCGATGATAGAATTGGAGCGCCATGATAGATGTAGCTGCCGCCAATAACTAAAACAGATCCATTATCACCTTTACGAGATTTTGCCTTTCGTGCAGGTATGAATTTTTTAACTTGAGCAGCAGTAAGTAATTTTCTAACCAATACCAAATAGTCTAGACATAGAGGAATAAATCTTGTTTTAATCTAAAAATAAGTAAATCAGGTTGATTCAGTATCAGATTCAACTTCTACAATTTCAGACTCAACAGTAGAAGAGTCAGATTTTTTCCTTGAGTCCCTGCCAAAAAATGCCTTACGAGCATAGCAAAGATACGTAGTATGGCCAATACCCTGAAATGAATGTCTGGTTTTTCCTTCACGTGCCTCAATAGTTCTAATAATATGTTCAGTGGATTCAATATCAGTAAATTCATTTTCAACTAGGGCAATAGTTAACTTTTCAAGTTGATTCATAGTAGGACAGATTGCAAAAATAGCACCACTTCCTTTAAGCATTTTTCGAACTTGTGGTAAAACAGTCCAGGGATCACCAAGATCAATTAAAGCTACATCGGCTCCTTCAACAGGTAATTTCTTGGAAGTTTTTAAATCCAATTTTTGCTGAGTGACATACTTTGACATTCCAGCTTTTTTTATATTTTTTCCAGCTATTTTCATAAAATTATCATCAACATCAAAAGTATAGACATGTCCTCTTGGTTTTACAACACTTGCAACAAATGAAGTGAGGGAACCACTACCAGTACCAATCTCTAGAATTTTTTGGCCACTTCCAATTCCAGCTCTTGCAATAATATATCCAATGTCTTTAGGATATACTATTTGTGTACCATGTTGAATTTTCATGACATAGTCATACATTGTAGGTTCGATAAGATAGACGTACTTGTCTTTGTTGGTGACTAGTCTAGATCCATACTCTTTTCCTATAGCATCAACATGTTTTATTACACCAATATGGGTGTGAAGTGAATCTTTTTTTGAAATTTTAACAAGCCATTTTTTTGAATGATTAAAGTAAAACAACACGTAAGAATTTTGCTTAATTTTAACCATAATGAATTTCTAAAAATTTTAGATAAGAATCTACTGGTATGATAGTGAGTTAATTGACCATAGTAGAAAGAAAACTCCAAGATTATTAGTTAAGACAAATCAATCAATTGCCTGTTCGGCATATCTTAACAGAATTAATTATTTAAGTTGTCCCATGTTTAGGCAGTATACGATATTATTTTGCACCCAACATCTGTAAATGTATCTTTAGAAGAATAATTTACCGCTCTATTTTTGATAAGATATACTAGTTAGATTAATTGTAAAATAATACATGATTAGATTATTCGCCAGAATCATAAATTTTATTTGAGCTAAAATTAGTTTATTCTGTATTTTGCTCTCTAATCGTATTTACCATTAAGATGGTAATCGTCATAAAGATCTCTTTTGCAAATATGACAATGTGTGTAAAATGAACAACATAATGCTAGATATTAGTTAAAAACAACATTCGTATTCAATAAATACAGCAATTTTGTAAAATTAGCATGACAAATATGAAATGCGTATCATGTGGGATAGGATTTTTCTCACCAACTGGTTCAGACAAGTGTTCCAGATGTGCAGGACAAGCATCTGAAGGACATGGCGGTCATGATTCTTGTGGCTGTGGACATAGCCACTAAATCATTTTTTTATCATAATGATAATTACATTTTATCAGGTGCAGTAATACCTAGTAATTCAAGTGCTTTTTCCAATGTTTGCTTGAAAGAATTCACCAGACATAAACGAGAATTTTCTAATTTTTCATCACCTAATTCAAGCACTTTAACATGCTCATAAAAGGAATTAAACGCTACAGCCAATTCATGGCAGTACCTTGCAATTACTTTAGGAGATAGATTTTTGGTAGCATCCAACACATAAATTTCAAACAAACCAATTATTTTGATTAAATTCAATTCGGATGTATCGCTTAACAAAGAAAAATCAACATCAATTGATGGAGTTCGCGTAGATCTTTCAATTATTCTTGATGCTCTTGCATGTGTGTATTGGATGTACGGAGCTGTGTCACCTTCTAAGCTTAATGATTTAGTCAAGTCAAATGTAATCATTTTATCTAAATCCTGTTTAATCATCTCATAACGTAAAGTTCCAACAGAAACGTAATGAGCTATTTGTTCAATTTCAGCATCAGACATTTCAGAATGCCTTTTTTTTGTTTCCTCAATTGTTTTATTTTTTAACAAATCATAAACAGAATCAGCATTAACATAAAGACCTTTTCTTCCAGACATTTGAGCTTGCTTTCCATCAGTATCCAATCCCAGTGTTTGAGCAGTATCAGAACTAAGAGTTACAGACTCGTAACCAAGATGAACGTATGCATCACTAGTAGATTTGAATTTAGACATTAATCCAGTA
Source organism: uncultured Nitrosopumilaceae archaeon (assembly GCA_964507355.1). Taxonomy (GTDB): domain Archaea; phylum Thermoproteota; class Nitrososphaeria; order Nitrososphaerales; family Nitrosopumilaceae; genus Nitrosarchaeum. The sequence goes on along the minus strand of CAZDPM010000014.1, from coordinate 6,316 downwards.
ATAATTTTTTGAAGCCGAGCTTGTCTTGAATCAATTACAGTGATTACCTTATTACCAACAAAACTTTGTTTTGGCTCATTATTGTTTGTCAAAGTTGTTTGCCAAAGTATTCGGTTACCAGGTTGAATATTTTCATATTTTTTATATGAAAATGGATCATCTATTAATCCTAATTTCCATGCAGCATATGGAATATCCTTTGCAATGTAAGTTGCAGTTCCATTACTTCTAACTATTACCTTGTCCTCTTCGTTGTTTTCACCTCGTATAATCCAGCAACCAGCATTCTTACCATCATTCTCAAATTCAACTAGATTCATTTCTTTGAGTTTTTCAAAAATTTTATCCCATAAACCTGAACGAATTATCTGAGATTCAAAATTCAAACAGTCATAATATACGCCTAAATTCCAGCAAGTTTCAAGCTGGTTTTTTAAAACACGTTGTGTGATAGTGTCAGCAAATTTAGCAGTTTCAGATGTACCATCTTCTAGTTCCTTGAGTGTGTTTTTTCTAATCTCTTCAAAACTAGGATCTTGTTCATATTTTTCAGTGGTTTTAACATAAACATCATCACCACAATAGTGATCAAATTTTTTGCCCGATGGTGACTGTTGAGCAAATCCTAGATGTTTAAAGCCTACAATAATATCAGCTACTTGTAGACCAGAATCATCAACATAATTTAGCACATGAACTTTGTAATTTGATTTTTTTAAAATTCTAGAGACACAGTCCCCAAGAACGATATTACGTATATGACCTATGTGAAGAGCTTTGTTTGGATTAACACTTGTATGTTCAACTATTATAGGAGAATTTTTACCAAGATCTATAGAACCAAATTCATCCAAATCAGCTTCAGATAAAATTAATTGGCTTAGTTTTTCCCAATCAGCATAAAAATTAAGATAGCCAGAGGGATGTGGTTCTACAACAGATACAAGCATATTTTGAAATTTTTGATATTTTTCAGACATTAAATTTGTAATTTCTTTTGGACTTTTCTTTAGAGGTTTAGCAAGTAAAAATGCAATATTTGAGCTCACATCGCCAAAGCCAGGTTGTGCAGGCTCTACAATAAAAGAAATATCAGATATCGACATATCTTCCAATATTTTGTAAAGATTATTTTCAATTTCATCTATTAGTGATTTGAAAGACAATACTACACCTCAGAGAATGTGGGTGCTAATTTATCTAATGCTTCGATAACTCCATCTCCAGACTTTGCAGTAGTAGTCATTGTTGCCTGAGATTTTACATATTCAGACGAATTCCCTAATGCTATGCTTGTTTTAGCAACTTGGAATAATGGAATATCAGTAGCACTATCACCTATAGCTATCACATCATTACTGGAAATAGACAATCGTTTCATAACATTTTGGAATCCTGTACCCTTGTCAATTCCCAGTGAATTAATATGAAATGCGTATTGACTGTCTGAAAGTAAGACATTCAATTTTTTGTCCAAAACAAGTTGTTTTGCTAACTCCAAATCAAATGTTCGCTCCAATACCACCTCAGTCATTCGCGGAAATACAGGTTTTTCGAAAACATTATCAATTTCTTTTCTAATAATTTGAAGAGCATGTTGACATTGTGGCATATTACCAAGTAAGATGTGCTCATTTGTATCAACAGTAATACATCCTCCATTTTCACCTACAGCAATTTTTGTAGTACCACCAAAAACGGACAACAAATATGCTTCTACAGAAGATCTTCCGGTCACAAAGATTACATTATGACCAATATTTGTCAAATGCCTTAAAGCAAAAAGAGCATCTAAATTAATTCTACCAACCCCGTTTTCGGTTATTGTACCATCGATATCAACTGCAAATGTTTTTGGTTTCATACAAGAGGTTTTTAGAACCAAATAATATTTGCTATGATTCTGACTAAATAAATAATCAGATTTAATTTTTTAAAAAATCATAAAAAAGGGAAAAAGATAATTGAATTTAAATTACTTTAAACGAAATTAACTTGAAATCTTTTACTTTCGGTGTTTTGGCAGACATGCTTTACAATATACAGGTCTGTCAGATTTTGGTTCAAAAGGTACCTTGTCTTCTTTGCCACAATCTGCACATGTGCAAGGATACATTGTTCTTTCTTCGGACATGGTTTTATGCAGTTTTTACCTCTTAAGTACCGTTGTATCATTTTGAAAAATAAAATACATCAATTAACAACGATTTTAAAATGATTTCAACAAACAATTAAGAATAGAATTTGTTTATTCCTTTTTCAGTTGGATGTAATTCAACTTTTGGACCCAATAGTCCTTGTTTTTGTTCAACTCGCATCAATTCCCTCTTTTCTAAATCTTCTAAAACAGAATTCAAAGTATCGGAGTCGATGCCCAGTATTTTTTGAAGTGAATTAAAATTTTTTGTACCGCGAGTCAGTTCACCCAATACCAACATCTCAGTTGTTTTTGGTTTTGAATTCAAATTAGAAGATATTTCAGGTTTTTTAGGTTGTGATTCGGATATGAACTCATTTGATGTATTATAGTGAGTGTCGTACTGCGGGTGCGCAATACCAGATTTATTCTTCCATTTTTTCATCAAACGTGGTAATAATTTAGCTGCAGGGATTAAGAAAAATATCAAATAAATCCAAATAAAATCGCTTTCAGCCATACCATATGTTGAAAATTATACTATTTCATCATTGTCTTTTTAATAATTATGAGAAATGTTATCAGCAAATCCATGATTTGTAAAATGATCAGCGATTAACATAGTATATGTATGGTAAAAACAAAACAAAATAGTGTCAAAATATCAGCAACCAAAAATTGATGTAAATTTTGGAAAAGCAAAATTAATAATTTTAGGCATAGTCGCGCTTCTAATCATCGCGGTCATATCGGCAGCTTCAGTGCAAATAGTTGAATCTGGAAATAGAGGAGTTTTACTACATTGGAGTGCCGTTGATACAAGTGTTCCACCATTACAAGAAGGCCTTCATTTTGTAATACCATTCCAAGATAAGGTAATCAACATGGAAGTTAGAACTCTCAAATTTGTTAAAGGTACATCTGGAGCATCAAAGGATCTTCAGACGGTATCTACGGAAGTTACAGTCAATTACAGAGCAGCCCCAAATTCTGTTAATGTTTTGTATCAGGAAGTAGGATTAGACTACGAATCTAGAATAATTCAACCAGCAGTAGAAGAAGTAGTTAAACAAATCACTGCAAAATATAACGCAGAGGAATTGATCACGAAAAGACCACTAGTAAAAGCAGACATAGAAACCGAAATCACTGCGCGTCTAAATCCATATAATATTAGTACAGATGCCATATCTATCACAGACTTTCAATTCTCACCATTATTTGCACAGGCAATAGAATCTAAAGTAGAAGCTGAGCAAAAAGCCCTGAAAGCAGAAAATGATCTAAGAAGAATTGAAGTAGAAGCAAGACAGCAAGAACAACAAGCAAAAGGAATTGCGGCTGCAAACGTAGCAGAAGCGCAGGGAGAAGCAGAAGCTATCAAAATAATCAATGAGGCCTTGGCTCAAAATCCAAATTATCTAGAATGGCTCAAAGTACAAGCATGGGATGGCAAACTACCACTTGTAGTAGGAGAGAGTGGAACACCATTTATTCAAATACCTACAAGATAATTATCAGTAGTTTTATTTTTTCGATTTATCCCTAATAGAATCATACATTGCTAGAAACTGCTCAGGTTCTTTTTGTCTATACTGTTTTGCAAGTTGAGAGATTTTTTTTTCAGAAATTGTTTCTCCTTTATGTTCATAGAATTCTTTTATTATTTGAAATTGGGTTTTTTTTATACTATATTTTTTCAAAGTTGAATTTATAGAATAGTTACACCAATAATCAAAGATAACTAATCTATATGTTAGATACCCAATAATCCCAACAACTGCAGATATCATTAATGGGATAAGAATTACAGCTAGCATAAATTAGATATATTTTCTTGTTATTTATTGTTAGTTTCTATTAGTAGATTTGAATGATTATTAACATCTTAAAAGAGAGATTAACAATGATTCACAAAATTCAATATTTTGAAGCAAGAAACTTATCTCAAGTGGTATTTCTTCAAGACGTGGTTAATGAATTTCTAGCTGAAAAAGGTGAAAACATAACATCAGTTCATCCAGTAATGAAAGATTCACTGTTAGTACACTAAAGAATGATTCATTTTTACAATTGTCCTTTACACAATTGCAAATGAATCAATTATTGACGTTCTCGAATTTTTTGTTCTAAAATATCGATCACTTCATTAACCATGAAATCCCCATCGCGGACATGGTTAATTCCAGTAATTGTCTTCATTCTAGTCATTGTTTCTGCAGTAATTTGTAATTGAGGCATACATTACTTAGAATGTATTGTTATTTAAAGCAAAGAATTGTGGTTTGAGAAAATATTTCTAGGCAAAAAAATCAAGAAGATACAACACACTTACAATCACACTTGAACATTCCAGCCTTCTCCATACATTGATCATGATGTTCATGATAACACTTGTCACAAGTAACCAAGTCACATCTTTACGAATTACAGTGATAAATACCAACGTAATGAAGAAGATTTACAGATGATTCTAAAAATACAGTTTTTTTAGATATTTTGAAAAAGAATTACTTAACGGAATTTATTAATGAATCAAATAAGTTTCAATCCATCATAATTACAAGAATAAAGACAATTAAGAAAAATCATAGGATTTTATTTGAAAAGAACAACCAAGTATTGATTAGATTTGGGAATCCCTGAAAAAATTAAAGCTATTCAAGACGAAATGGCAAAAACTCAGATCAACAAAGCTACAAACCATCATATTGGTTTACTAAAAGCAAAAATTGCAAAACTAAAAAGAGAGCAAGAAGACAAAGAAATTCAAAAAAGTGGCGTAAAAACTGACGGATTTGATGTAAGGCGGTCAGGAGATGCAACAGTTGTGTTTATTGGATTACCAAGTGTTGGAAAGTCAACATTACTAAATAAATTAACAGATGCCAAATCAACAGTTGGAGCTTATCAGTTTACAACTTTGACAGTAGTTCCTGGAATGATGAATTACAGGGGAGCAAAAATTCAGGTTCTAGATTTACCAGGCATTATCAAAGGAGCATCAAGTGGAAAAGGATTAGGTAAAAGAATATTGTCAGTTGCTAGGACTGCAGATTTAGTTTTGCTTATGCTCGATGTTTTTCAGCCTTTTCATGAAGATGTGCTGGTCAACGAATTAGGAAACATCGGAATTAGATTAAATCGGTTACCTCCAAACATTACAATTGAAAAATCCCCTATGGGTGGAATAGCAATTGCTCAGCAGGTAAAACTAACAAAAATTTCAGAGCAACATCTTAAAGATATTTTACACATTTATGGATTAGTAAGTGCAAGAGTGGTTATTCGAGAAGATATTACATCAGAACAGCTTGCAGATCATATAGCAGGAAATATCAGTTATTCAAAATCACTTACAATTTTAAATAAAATAGATCTTGTAGATAGGGAATTTTTAGAAGATCTAAAAACAAAAATAAAATCAGATGTCATAGAAGTATCAGCCAATTCAGATATCAACGTAGAATTACTAAAAGAGAAAATATATGATAAACTTAATTTCATTAGAATATACATGAGACCAAAAGGTGGTGAAACTGACTTTAAAGAACCATTAATTGCAAGAGAGGGAGACACGGTTGAAGATATTTGCAATAAATTACATCGAAGTATGAAAAGACAGTTCAGATATGGACTAATTTGGGGAAAGAGTGTAAAATTTGGAGGGCAGAGAGTAGGATTAGATCATATCGTACAAGATGAAGACGTTTTAACAATAATTAAAACTCGTGGAGCGTAATTCGATTTTTAATAATAAAATAGATCAAAAAATAAAATGAAAGTTATGTCAACATATTATTAAAAAAATAAAATGATAGATGTTTCCAGTAGAAATAACAATATACATGCGTAAAAAACAATACAAATGTAACAGCAATAGAAAAAAATCATATGTAAAACAAAATTTGTGAAATAAATTGATTTTTAAAAAAAATACGATCAAAAATAATTTTAAAAATAAAATTTCGTTGATAAATAGTAATCAATTTGTGTAATTTTATTTAGTCGTACTATAGAAAAACGATGAAAGTGCCAAAATTATTAATGGCTACAAAAAGAAAAGTTGCTTCTAAACGTAGATCTATAAAGAAAGCAGCTCCAAAAAGAAAAGCCGCAGCTAAAAAAGCAGCTCCAAAAAGACGAGCAGCTCCAAAAAGAAAAGCCGCAGCTAAAAAA
>CAZDPM010000013.1:0-20602 GCA_964507355.1 uncultured Nitrosopumilaceae archaeon | reverse complement strand
CAATTCAGTATGGTGATATCTTAAATGCTCATTTGCATTCGATTTATCTAATAAATATCGACAAAGGATTTGCCAAGGAACTTGATCCTCAAGGATATGTGGATTTAACTCATAAACTGCTTCAGCGAAGTGAAATAGAGTATTAACGTTAACTGAGAATAGAAAAAATACAAATTCATCTTCTTTTTACTGGTATTATGATTTGTGCCGCCTGTGAAACTAGAAAACATTACGAATGTATTGATTGTGTCAATAACCATAAAACTCATCTTTGCCATTGTGACTGTCATGATGAAAACACAACACCTCATCCTGTAGACAAGCCTCATTAATCCCTCCATTAAAAATGACACACAAAATTTGAGCTAAATTATTAAAAATTCATCTTATTTTAACCATTGTAGATTTTTGAGGATCCAATATCTGATCGAATGAAACATCAAGATTCATAAGGCAATAAAACATTCTATCGACAAATTATGGCGACATCCATGGAAAATTTTGGGACATTAGAGTATGTTTTGGATAAATATTCAAAAATTTGGAGTTGGAAGATTACCGGCCAACGTGCTGTGAGTATGATATCCCGACTTGTGCCTGAAGCATGGTATGGTGAAAATATCCATGAAGTAATTATTCCAGATAGTGTTGATAGTGTAAAACAGATAAAATTGATCATGGATCGATACCCTCTTGAAATTCTATCTAAATCTGCATGGCAACGAAAAATTGTAAAAACGTATACTCCAAAACCACTTAATCCCCCAGTAAAATATAATCTCAATCGTGCAAAAACTGGAGATCAATTCCGTGGAAAGCTGTTGAATTTTCAAAAAGAAGGATTAGATTTCTTGTTAAAATCATCAGGTAACGCATTACTTGCTGATGAAATGGGTCTTGGAAAAACTGTTCAAACTTTATCTTATATTGCTACTGAAAAACAAACTTTTCCAGTACTTGTTGTAGCGCCACTAGTTACCTTAAATAATTGGGAAAGAGAAATTTCAAAATTTTTAAAGAAGAAAAGTAGAAATGGAAGAATTATTGAATCTGAATCTCCGACGTCCACTATAATTAGAACTGGAAAATCTAAAGATCTTCCTATTACTGATTTTTACATAATAAACTATGAACTACTTTACAAACGTCTTTCTGATTTATCAAAATTAAATATCAGAACAATTGTTTGCGATGAGGTTCATAATTTAAGATCAAAAACTACTCAAAAATACAAAGCTGTTAAAAAACTAGCAGCACTTTCTTCACTTTCGTATAGAATTGGTTTATCTGGTACTCCAATTTACAACCGTGGTTCTGAAATTTGGCCAATAGTTGATATTTTAAGACCTGGGTTGCTGGGAAGTTTCAAAGAATTCTGTGAGTACTTTTGTTATGTTAATGAAAAAGGTAAAGCAATTGTACTTGAGAACAAACGAGCATCACTTCGGAATGAATTACAAAAGCATGTTATGCTCAGGCGAAAAAAATCTGATGTTCTTAAGGAATTAAAAGACAAAGTCCGTTACAAAGAAGTTATAGATGCAGATACTGACTATTATCTTGATGAACTAGGAAAAATATGGAATAAACTAGAAGAAGAACAAAAAGAAGCTGAAACAGCATTTGACAAGTCTGCATCCTATCACAGAGCAATTCAAAGTGAGAGACAAATTGCTGGCATTGCCAAAGTTCCACACGTAATTAATTTTGTTAAAAACATTATGGAGATAGAGGAAAGTGTAGTGGTGTTTTGTCATCATAAAATAATTCATAAATTATTGCATACAAGTCTTGAAGAGTTTTCTCCAGTTACTATTATTGGTGGACAAACTGACAAGAATCGTCAAGAACAAATTGACAAATTCCAAAAAGGTGAATCAAAATTAATGATAGCTGGTATTAGAGCTGGAAACGTAGGAATTAACCTCACTCGAGCTAAATACGTAATTTTTGCAGAATTAGATTGGAGTCCTGCTATACACAGACAGGCTGAAGACCGATTGCATAGAATTGGCCAAAAAAATACCGTCTTTGCATATTATCTAATTGGAAAAGGAACGCTAGATGATCATGTTGCAAATATTTTAGTTGATAAAAGTTATGAAATTGACTCCATTATGGATGAGACTGCTGACACATATGAAAATAAAGATAAAGCAGAATTAATTCTGGCTCAAATTCATGATAAAATAAAATCAAACTAGATTTATTTTCCTTTTTATCTTATCTAGTTTTAAAATCATGTACTTCTTTTTTTCGTTCAGATCCAATTCATTATTAATTTCCTCCATTAATTCATTGATTAATTCAAAAATCTCTTTTCTTGGATTCTTTCCCTCTAGATCAACGCTTTGAAACCCAAACTCTTCTATTTTTTTGATTTCTTCAATTCCTTCTGGAAGAATTTCATACATTTTGATAAGTTTAGACTCTTGTCTTAACGGTGACATTAGAATTAGTTGCTTTTTTCTCAATTTTTCAATCTTTTCAATTAACTCATTTTCTGGTTTTCTTAAAAAATTTGAAATAGATTCAATGTCAAATGGCTTTATTTCTAACAATCGCAAAATTTTGATTTCTATTGGAATTTGTTTGCTCCATAATGTGTATTTTGCTAAATCCGTTATGGCAAATGTACCATCATTATTCAATGTTAACAGTTTTCTATCTTTTAGTGATGCCAGTGCATCTAATACTCTTCCAACTCCTAATCTTTTTAATTCTGAGTTTTCAATGTCTTTTTCATTAAATATCCCGTTATTTTTAATCCCTAAAAATAGTATTTCTAAATCGATCAGCCCTAGTTTTGTCATTATTATTAATTTCTCCTAAACAGTTATCATCTTTTCCACATAATCTCACGATTTTGAATTTTCTGTATCGAAAAATCCCTGCAAGTCGTGCTTGTCTCATTTATTTATCTAAAAATGAGCTTTTAGCATTGATCCAGAATATATAAAGCCGTTTATCTAAAATCTGTATGCCCCAATCAAAACCAATCATTAGTGTTGTAAATGTGGTTGCTTCTGCATCAGTCGATCAAAAAATTGATCTAAATGATATTACTAAAAAATTTCCGGATACTGAATACAATCCGGATCAATTTCCTGGACTAGTCTTCAGACTACAAAATCCAAAAACAGCCACTCTGATTTTTAGAACTGGAAAAATGGTATGTACTGGTGGAAAGTCTGAAGAAATGGCAGTCAAGGCAGTAAATACTGTTGTCCAAAAACTTCGAAAAGGTGGGATTAAAGTAAAAAAAGATGCAGAAATCACGGTTCAAAATATTGTAGCTTCTATTAATCTAGGTGGTAAAGTCCACTTAGAAAAAGCAGCTAGAACATTGCCAAGAAGCATGTATGAACCTGAACAATTTCCAGGATTAATTCACAGAATGCTAGACCCAAAAACTGTCATATTGATATTTTCTTCTGGAAAACTTGTTTGTACTGGTGCAAAAAATGAATCAGATGTATTCCGTTCTGTTCATAACTTGCATTCATTATTAGAAGAAAAAAATCTTATGATATATGACCAGTAACTTTTGAAATAAAATTCACATTTCAAATCTTTTGACTTGATCTCATTTTATTTTTAAATTCCCCCTCTAGTTATCCTTAATATCGATAGAGATGAGTTTCTCATTACCAATTGAGGTATGTCTTAGTTTCACTTGAAAAATATATGTGGACATCATTTCATTAGAGTATGGTCAAGTATGAATTACCGAGACTTCCTTATGGATATCATGAGCTTGAACCTCACATTGATACGCAAACAATGGAACTACATCATCAAAAACACCATCAAGCATATGTCGATGGATTAAATCACACACTAGCAAAAATTTCAGGAGAATTTCATCCTCAATACATATCATCGATTTTATCTGATCTAGGTTCAATTCCTGAATCTGTCAGAAACGACGTATCTTTTTTTGGTGGGGGTTTTGAAAATCATAAATTATTTTGGGAAACGATGACTCCAAAAAATGATGGTAATCCCGGTGGTAAACTAGGTGATTCTATAGATGTATATTTTAATGATTTTGAAAATTTTAAAAAAATTTTCTCAAATAATGCATTGTCTGTTGAAGGCAGTGGATGGTGTTGGCTTGTATTTAATCAAACATTTAACAAAATAGAAATAATTACCACTTTCAATCAAGACAGTCCTTGGTCAATAAGGAAAATACCTCTTTTAGGTTTAGATATGTGGGAACATGCCTACTATCTCAAATATAATAACAAAAAATCTGATTATGTTGCAACTTGGTGGAATGTTGTAAATTGGGATTATGTTGAAAATAGATTCTCTGAGTTATCTGACTAGAATGCATTCTTTGAATTTCTTAACATTTGTTTATTCTTTTTTCAAAAATACAACAAACGTTCAGTATTATTGCAGAATCTCTTATCTCTCATAATGGGTATAACATGTTATGAGTAATACATATCTTGTAAAAAAATCTGGGTTGGATGAAGCGAAAGTAAAACAAGCATTAGATATGTTGCTGATAGATAGAAGAAATGAATTTCGTGAATTGTCTGGAGTATTGTTGAAACCTGCTAAATCTTCTGAATATATGTCGTATTCTGAACAGTTTATTTTGAATTTCTGTTTGGATGTAAACGATGCATTCAAGACTTGGTCTGGCCAAACACCTCTAGTAGTAAACTCGCCACAAAAAGCATTAACTATTCTAAGACAACTATCGCGAGAGAAAACCACAATGAACCAATTAGCTCACCTCTTGAATATTTCATATACTCTCGCAGATGAGTTTATGGAGATCTACAGACGTCTAAAGTAATCTTTTTACTAATCCTCTTTTTCACTTGTTTTTAACTACATTATTGTTTTTGGTATTAGATATCTCGAATGTTGTTTAAGCACCATTAATCTTAAGTTTAGATTCTAGTAATGTAGTGTAATGAAAGACGACTTGGCAACTTGTGAGAATCTCAATGAACAAGTTTATGCTGTCTTTCATTTTTCATTGATATTCTTTCTCTTTGTTGTGATCAATCAATCTCATTTGAATCACCATTGATAGTAAATTATTCAAAAATAATGAGTATGCAATTATCATTATTTTATCCATCAGGGTAAGTAGCCTGTTGGTGGAGATGTCCAGCTGCATTTAGATGAGCTGCAACTGCTGCTAGTAATGTTGATGCACCAAGTCCTATCCTTGAGTAAAATTACTTGAGCTCATCAAAAATACAAGCATAGCTATTGTAGTGATTATTAGTACCGGAAAAATAGTTTTTAAGAATGAGGAAAGCGGGAATCTTTCGACATCTGTTGAAAAAACTAGTCTTGAGAATGTTGTGTTGTCTGAATATTCATGTTCATTAACAAATATGCTGCTTTCTTTTAGATTCCAACCTGGAATGTTTACTAGACTGTAGATTCCTGTTTCGTTTCTATCTGCTACTATATCCAGTGCCCATTGTCGTTTATTCCCTCAACTTCCACTGTTAACTGAATCATCTCAAATGGATGATTTTTAAAATTCATATTTTTTTGGAAACTCCTTTTACTCTTGTTTCATAATAATTCGGTTTGATTTCAATTGATTCCATGACAGCTTCCATTCATAAATTCAATTTTTGGTGGGACTCAAAATTTTCATCTTCAGATTTTACCCATAAAAATCTAATCATAAGTGCCAGTTTGTAGATGAATCTTTCCTACATTAAGAACGTAAAACCACAATTTCATAACTTTTCTTAGCATTTGATTCTGAATCAGATACATCCTCAATCTGTGAATGTGAATAATTAATCATTGAACATGAAATCCATAAAAATACAAGAATTATAAATCCGACTAAATATGATGCCATTTTCATAACTTATGAAGAAATTTTTATGACCTATAAAAAGCAAATTTGCCATATTTATGATTAAAATGTTGTTTTGTATGCTATCTTTTAGCATAATGCCATGTTACAACAATAAATCCAAATTACTGTATGGTTGTTTTTAAAAACATTTAATTTTTAATCGATTATTTAGGCTTCATTTTTATATATTTTATACACTTGATAGGTTCTTAATTATCGTACTTTTATGAGAAATAATTTTTCCTGGGTTTAGTATATTTGAAGGATCAAACATGTTTTTCAATTCTTTAAAAATTTTATAGTTTATTGGACCGTATTGTTTTCTGACATACTCTGATCTTGCCAATCCATCCCCATGTTCTCCTGTTATGCTTCCCCCTATCTTGATTATTCTGTCAAAATATTCATCTGCAATTAATTTGATGTTCTTTAATTTTCTTTGATCTAAAATCAATCTAATGTGGATATTCCCATTCCCCGCATGTCCGTATGCAATTGATTTTGTATGAAATTTTTGATTGATTTTATTTATTGCTAAGAATAATTCTGGAAGATGTTCTACTGGTACTGTGGCATCCTCTATTACATGTAGAGTTTTATTTTTAATTGATTTAGAGCTAAAATATAGCGCTGAATCTCTAAATTTCCACCATCGCTGTATTTCGGAATCGTTTTTGATAGTTTTTGTAATGATCCCTGTAATGACTTTTAATAGTTTTTTATGAATGTTCTTTATTTTGTAATCATACTCTACAAAAAGCAAACATCTAATTTTTTTATCAAATCTGTGATTAATGTTTTGCATAATTGATTTATCTATAAACTCTATTGTTGCTGGTGATGTTTTTAAAATTTGGTAACAGTTAACTGCAGCGTCATTTTCTGTTTCATACCCAATAATGTACAGAATTCTTTTTTTTGGAATGGATATGATTTTAAATTCTGCTGATAGTATAATTCCTAATGTCCCCTCTGAACCTGCAATAATTTTGTGTGTGTCTTTAATTGATTTAATTGAATCTAATCTATAACCTGAGGAATTTTTTGTTACATTGGGAAACTTGTTATTTTGTATTTTTTTTGCAGTTTTAAAAATTTTTATACCTATTTTTTTATTTTGAGGCAATGTTATTTTTTTACCGTTGCCGTCAACAAACGTGATTTTTTTTATATTGTCAATAACACTTCCATATTTCAAACTCCTACTTCCAGAAGAATTGTTTCCAATCATTCCACCTGTTGAGCAATATGGGCCTACAGATGGACTGGGCGGGAAAAATTTCTGGCTCTTTTTTAAGGCCTTATCTAGAGTGCCTTTAATTGTACCAGAACCTACTTTGACATAATTATTTTCAATTTTAATATTATTGAATTTTTTTAAATCGATGATAATTCCTTTGTTTAAGGAATTTCCAACTAAACCTGTTCCAGCACCTCTTGCCGTGACTGGTGTTTTGTATTTTTTTGCAATTTTTACCACACTAATCACGTCTTTTTCATTTTTTGGGATTACCACAATTTTAGGAATAATTTGATAAGAACTTGAATCCACTGAATAATAATCTAAAATTTCTTTGTCCCAAAACACTTCTCCTGAAATATTATTTTTTAATTGTTTTTGCAGTTTTGAAGCCTTCATAGAGTATTGTATCTATCTTTCTATTGACTTAAGTTTTAATGATTCAGTCATTTTGGTAACTTCTTGCAAGTGTTTGTAGATCTAAAGTGATGTTACAACAAGTTAATTTTTTGATTAGCATAGTTTAATCCTGACACATGGTTTATTTCATGATTTCTTTGATGTTACCTCGTGTTTTTTATAACTTGCTGATTTTATCTTTAAATGATTATTGCTTTTTTGTAATTAAGGACAAACTCATTTTGAAAACAATCGTTTTTAACTATTGAAGTCTATATTTTTGCATGGACTTCATGCTAGAAGTCAAATAAAATAATGTACTTCACACGCCTAGACAAACAATTTTTGCTTGTATTTGATATTATTAGAAATCGGTTTGTTTTAACCCTGATTTAGTTTGTTGGTAGTTTGAAGAATTCTTTCAGCATTTCAGATACAATATTTTGCATGAGAGGTTTTGCAAAATCATATGTCTCATTTGTAATGTTTTTTATTTTGCTTAATTTTTCTTTGAATGTGTTTTTTTGAGATTCGGATAGATTAGGTTCATTGTCAATCTGAATAATCAAATTATCTATTTGGCTTTGAAAATTCTGTATGTTGATGATATTTGCAATGTTAACTTGATTAGCATACTGTATTACAGGTGATGAGTTTGAAATAGAGTTATTTTTATTTTTAAGATAATTTTCGCCTTCCGTAGTAATATGATAGAATTTGTTCTCTTTTGTAGTATATGATTTCATTAACGGTGAATTTTCCTTAACCATCTTACTGATCTCCTTTTTTAATTCTTCATTATCTATATCTTGAAAAAATCTTTGTAAATCAGTTAAACTAAATTCTGATATATTAAGTAAATTCAAAATACGTTCTTTTATTTTTCCAATCCATAGGTATTCATTTCCTTTTTTATTAATAACATAACATTTGCCTAAACTATCATACATTTTACAATCAATCATTTTATCCTCTTCCAAATAACGTAATTTTGTTTTTAGTGTTTCATCAATAGATAATCGTGGATTTTTTTCGATAATGTTAAACATATTCATATATTTATTTGGGGATTGTTTCAAAGCGAATAATATTTCAACGTCTGTTTTATCCATAATTGGCATTAATCAGGATTGTAATAACTATTTCAAAATAATGTAATTGAAAACGTGGATTGCTGTTCCAAGATATATCTAGCATTCTCAATGTCTAACTCACAAAAGACACTGTAGATCATAAAAAAAATCTCTCAAGTCTAACTAGATAGGCTATGTGCCATAGACATTTCCTATGATACCAATGATCATGGAGGATTCTGCATTCATCAAACCTGAGAGCCCTCCTGCAATGGCTGCAAAGTAACAGCAAGGGATTTGAATTAGGATAGTTTTGAATTAAAGGTTGAGGTTATTGTGAAAATAAATGAAAAGCATTAACCCAGAATGCTAGATTGAAAGACGCCTGCCAAAGATTGTAGAATGACTGTTGAGGATAAGTGGGAAATATTGATTCAAAAATATACTCAGAAGATAAAGAAACTCTCTAAGATAGGTATGAAATGTGTTCGGTTATTGATTGATTTGTTAGTTTAGATTAAAAATCATTTACATTTTTTCAAAACAACTTTCATCAATTCCTCATATTTTTGAAAGAGTATTTTTCGTTTAATTGCCAAATCATCATCATTAATTTTTATAATAATTTTTTCTCTTGCAGAAGGTAAAAGAGAAAACAATGATGAGAAAAATTCAGGTTGTTTTTCTTTAATTCTTTTTAACCACACTGGAAATGTAGTTGTATCTTCATGAATTTCAGCTTGTTCAAATAATTTTGTAAGTAGATCATTTTCATCTTTAATATTTTTCGCCAATATAGGATATTTGAAAAAACCTACCCATTCGGTTACAGACAATCTAGAAAACTTGACTTTTCCAGATTCATCTATTAGATCATTATCTTGAAATGCTTTTTGAAGGATAGAAACTATTTCATTTTCATTTCTACTATAATCCTGAGCAAATTGCATTACAAAAACATTGTATTCTTCACCAATTTTGAAATTTTCTTCTGCAATTTTTTTTACATTTTTATCAAGTTTTGAAATTAAATAATCATCAAAATTACGAGGATACATCCAAATTGGGGCTTTTTCATCCCCTGAATTAATTTTATTAAGATCACGTTTTTTCATTTGACTTAGCCATGGTCTATAAGCAGTATCGACCAACTCTTTTTTAGAATCTTGTTTAACTTTGTATCTCACAACAAAAATACCAATAACTCCGCTTATTGCACCACCTAACAATGCACCAAGAAAATTAATTGTTGAAGAATCTACAATTTCCTTAACAATCACAGTAGTCCCGTTTACAATTTCGGTTTCTAAAGCCATGTGAAGTTACATTATTACTTTCTTAAAAGAACTATTTTTTTATTAATCAAATAGTATGGTACTGCCTAAAACCCCATCCGACGGTTTTTGATACCAAAAAGAATGGATGTAGAGTTGACAGAATCAATATTAAAAACTATTAAAAACTATTATATAATATTATATACCACGGTATACTACAGTATACTATGTCTACAACAATCAAACTCAAAGAGGAAACAAAGTCAAATCTAGAACACCAAAGATTGTATCCAAACGAACCATTAGATGATGTGGTACAAAGACTTCTTTTAAAAACAGACTATGATGATGTATTATCTCCAGAAATAGTAAAAAACATAGAAGAAGGAATAGAAGACATCAAGGCAGGCAGAGTTTACACAACAGAACAACTCACCAAAGAACTAGGACTATGACCCAATGTCATGGATTATTCTGTGGTCGGACAAATCAAAAAAACAACTAAAGAAGCTAGACAAGATTGCAGCCAAGAGAATCATAACAGGAGTAGAGGACATCAAGGATAATCCATTTAGCGCAGTTTTAAGACTGACAAATTCTAAATTTTACAGACTTCGTATTGGAGATTACCGGGTAATATTGGACTTACAACAAGGCAAATTGATCATATTTGTTGTGGAGACAGATAATCGAAGTAGGATTTACAAATAGATAATCAAAAGAATAGTATTTGAAATAATATTTCGCTAATCTATATTTTAAAAATCAGGAATTTATACGCAATTATTCTTTAATGATCAAATAAAAAAGATTTTGTCAACATTTAGGCGTTGAGCCTATTTTACTTTCTAAGACATTAAAATAACATGTCTGATTTTATCGGCCTGACTTTTAGAAAGTCACCATCGCAAGACAGGTGTAGTCGTTGTGATCTTCCTTTGAATATCTCTTGCCATAATGGGGTTTTAATTTACTATCAAAGCAATAATCGAAGGCAGGGCGTTATCTGCATACGATGTGCAACAAGGCCAAGAAAGAATAAAAAATCATTTGTAACTATTGAAGCCCTTGATTCTATTTTCAAAATGGTGGTTCACTAATGGGTGAAGTCCTAAATGCAATCAAAAGAGAGAACAGCGCCACAAATTCTGCGTACAGGGCTGCAAGAGATAACGTGAGGCAGGGTGGCGCAAGCATCTCAGCTGAGCACAGAAGAATCGACTTGGCAAATCAGGCTCTAAAGGATGCGCCACTAAATGATCCGGTTGCACAGCTTCGCGCGTTGGAGATGCAGTTCTATGCAGCGGGCGGGCTGACTGATGCAGAGGCAGAGGGGATTAGCAAGTCAAGGGCTGGCATCGGATACAAATCAGACATTGACCCTGCCACTGAAAGCATTGTAAGAAACCAGATAATCAACCAGGCAAGGGCAGACGCAGAAAGAACGCGGGAATTGCAGCAGCAACGTGCAAGTCTGCAAAGCACTATGGGCTTTACATCAACAGCGGGTGGCAGTATCAGTTATTATGAAAATAATCTGGCACGACAGAACGATGCAAAGACCCAAATGAAAATTAATGAGATTGACAGAAAAATTACCGAGATACAAAGGTCAAACAAATCTGCAATCCAACAGGCAAGGGAGACCCAAAAACTATTTTCGCAGAAAAGAAAGATTGAGGAAAAGGCATCGCGCCAAGTTACAGTAAACGGAAAAGTCAGAACCTTCAAGGATGCGGAGTCTGCCGAGGCATTCAAAAAGAGAATCGCAAAAGAAAACTTGGGACCAGCCGATGCAAACTATGTTGATAACGGACAGCCAAGAGTTTCGCCCTATCTTAATGTCGTGGGCTTTACATCAATGGATGGAAGCTATCTTGTGCAGGAAGAAAAACCGATTGCATTTCCTGGAACTATTGAAAATAATATCAATGAGGAAAAAAAGAAATCATTTGTAGGTCCAGAAAAATCACAAAATAGTGGCAGTGTATTTGCAAAGTATGAAGGTGACAATCCACTTGCTAACTTTGGCACAAGTCTTTACAACGCATTAAGATATTCGGATGCAGTTGATGCAGGAGAAATAAAAAAACCCGAGGGACTACTACATGCTAGTTACTACGCTTCAAAAGGACTTTCCCCATTTTACAATATTGCGTTACAGTTGGCAGGTGATAAAAAAACATCACCCACGCTTAGCGAAACCATTTTTAATTCTGGATTAAAACTTGCAACACAAGGAAAAACAGACACGCATGACCCTATTGGAGATTACATAAGAAAAGATCCGCTCGGCACGTTTGGTCAATTACCAGCAGAAGCTGCATTGTGGATAGTCGGTGCAAAGACCATTGACGTTGCAGGAAAGGCAGTAAAGAGTTATTCCCCGATAATGTACCAATCAGAAAAGATTCTTACAAACGAGGGAAAGGTTCAGGCAATAGCAAGATCAATTACATATAATGACAAACCAGTATTTTCATGGCAGAACGGCAAGCTTGTAAAGGGCTTTGATGCTCAAGCGGTTCCTTATGAAAAAATTAATGCCTCAGGGAGAGACGGGTTTGAAGCTGCATTGGGCTCAGGAATTGAAAAGGAAATTTACTATTCGCCTCAGGCCTTGGCAGTTCAGGTTGACAAGGGAATAATTCCCAAGGTTGCAGAAGCCAGAGCATTAGCTTGGGTTGGAGGTGTAGAGCAAGCAAAGGGAGTTACAAGCAAGGTGGGAACACTTGGAGCAAAACCAATTGAGGGACTGACACAACAGCAAGCAGATTTTATCTTTGCAAAAACAATTACAGGCCAGAAGGAAGGAACGATAGACTTGGTGCATGGCAGTACTGCAACCAAGGCAAGCATACCAGAATCTATACAAAAAGAGGCGGGGTCTAGCTTGATACTTGGTGATATTGACATTGTACCAAAGGGAAAGAATCTTGTAAAGACTGCGGATACTTTGATTCGCGGTTACGCTAAAGATTTTCCATTGTCTCCGGGTCAAAGAGTTGAGGTTAGAAACATTGGCAAGGAATCAGCAAACAGACAGCTTGTATTAATTGAAAACAACAAGCCTGAGAAAAAGATCCTTGAAGTTGTGTTAAGAACAAGTGACGAATCAAAGTATGGAATTGCACAAGGAAACAAGATACTAGGGCAAAAGATACCATTCAAGAAATCAGTTACAGTAAAGGACTATCCAATCAAGACACATACAGCAGACTATCAGTTATTGACAAATGTAAAACAGGCAGTAGCATACCAAAAGGGAAGCAACACATTACTTGACATCTATCCATCGTCGGGAAGAACAAAAGACATTGTTAGGGGTTATTGGAATCTCAAGGCCAAGGCATTCTTCAAAGGCGGGGATAAAGGAAAATCTTTGGATGCGCAGGCAGAAAAGATTAGATCACTATACCCTGGAATAGAATTTACAGACTATACGCCAGAGAAGGTTTTGCTCTATTCTTCAAAGGTTGAATCAAAAGCAAAAGGTGTTACGCCATCTTTGAAAATTCCGACAGTCAAAGAACCTGAAAATCCTTTTGAATCTAAAGTGGAACAACCTTCAAGATATGACAGTCTATCACCTAGAAACAATTTAGCAAGCAATCACATACAGGCTAGAAATAATTCAAGGCTTGACAGATTCAATTCAAGACATGATCAATCAAGACATGTTAGAAACTCTTACTCCAATGTAAGTTCAAGCAAAAACATAGACTATAAAAATTCGCTTTATGGCAGTTCGACACATACGCCAAAGAATTCATCTTACAGTTTTAACAGCGAATACCAAAAACAAATGCTAGGTAGCAATAAGACGACTTCAAAGAATAATGACTCAATAGGAAAGCCATTTAGCAATACTGATTTTGGCAGCAAAAAAAGTAATCCTTCAAGCAAAAGACCAACACCGACACCAGCAGGTAAAGTCAGCTCATTGACTGCAAGGCCAAGTTCACGTACTGGTGGTAATGGATTTGGTGGGCTAATCAACAATGAAGGCGGTAAAAAATTACCAGCCCCATTAATAATATGGAAGTCAAAAGGATCAGAAGGAAAACCCCGAGGTAAAAAGAAAAACCTTGACTGGTTAGGTAATGCAAGTGAGACAAAAATTGATGTGGGCTATAACAGAAACGAAACAACATACAACAAAAGCAAGATTAACAAATTCCTAAACTTGGATAGAAAGAAAAGGGGTTTGTTTTGAATCTAGGTGTTAGGGTAATCTGTCATTATTGTGGTCAAGAAAACTTTTGTCTGATACCTGTTACATTAAAGACCCCCATAGGTTCTAGATGTAAGTATTGTCAAGCGTTCCTTTTGGAATTTGTAAATCTCAAAGTAGTATCAGATGATGAAGCAGAAATAATGTATGAAGATGAACCTAACTTAGCTTAACTTCATTTTTCTTCTGTGTTCTTTTCTTAACATATTCATAAATCCAATATGGTATTATGAAAAATATTGAAGTTGTACCAGCTTGAGCCAGCCCGGTTACTACATCATGTAAAACCATATCGCCAATCAATGCCCCCATTGTAAACCAAATACCTAGGGCAACAAGCAAAACCTTCAAACTGGTTTTCATTGTTATACAAACATACTACTATGATAAAACAATTTCAGAAAAGCTAAATCCTTGTGTTATGATATGCAATCATTGTTTAAAGTCCACTGGGTTAACAAGATACATCATGGTTTATTGATCATAATTCCAAAAGATACAGAAGATGATGGGGATTAATGCAGTATGTACGCAGTAGAAAACAATTAGATTGTCTAATGGTAGTTTGATAGACTAATTACTATTATAATAACAGAAGTAGGCACGAAAAATGATAATATTTTTTCATTTTATTAGTTTGTTATACCTTCATTCATTCCGAATAAGAAATCCTTCTATATATGAGTCATAACCAAATAGACGTGTAAATTCTAGAAGAATAGTTTGTTATCTATTATTTCACCTTCACTAATTACTCTATAACTATATCACTTTGATACAATGTGTGTGTGAAATTATAGAGTAATAGTTTGTTAATTGCCGTCACATTCGGATAATAATTTCATTTATCTATCACTTTGAAGAAAATGTGTTATTTTATTTAGGAATAATAAAAAATCCAGCATTACGCCTATGCGATGTGATTTGTGTTTACAATGTCAATTCTTTGATTATCTTTTTGTATTCTGCAAACAATGCTTCTGGAGTTGGTTTTAGATAATGCCTATCAAGTGCAATGCTTGTCTTATGTCCTAACATCTTCTCAACTAATGTTGGATTGACATCCTTGTTTGACTTGGCAATAGTATTCCAACGGTAACGATAAGCATGGTTCAACGGTTTGGGGTATCGCTTGCCGTTGCTCTCATAGTCAAGGTTTGCTTTTCTTACAAGTCTTGACAAAGTTGTATAAAGAGAATCATGAGGCAAGTCAAAGAGAAGGCAATTTTCAAACACTTGGTTTTTGCATTGTTGCTTTCTTATCTCAAGCCATTGGTTCAATACCTCGGATGCTTGAGGGGTTAGAAAGGTTACATAATCATAATCAGACCCAGGATAAACCTCAACTTGATAGCAGTTCTCGATTTGTTTCAAGTCCTTGATTCTTGTACGTGTCATGCCTTGAATACGAACGCCCGAACTTGCCAAAAAATGGACCATTGTCTTTAGCCTAAGACGTGTGAGTTTGAATTTGGGGTGCTTTCTTAGCTTTGATTCGTCTATTGCATCAAGTATTTCTAAAATATCCTCATTTGTGTAAGCCTCAAGCTTGTTTTTTTCCTCGTTGGGATTGATCATTTTTCTAAGTTTTGTCTTGTTGATTATCCTGTCATTCATTTCATAAAATAGGGTAATGCCTGCAAAGGCCAACTTGACATACGCCTTGCCATGACCTTGCTCTTTTTGCAGTAACTCGAGGTAATTTTCAAGCTCTGTCTGTATTGTCATGGCATCCCTTGAAACTAACTGATCATAGTCAAGATTAGCCCAAGCAGCATATTTTCTCAAATGAGCCATGTAATGCTTGAGAGTAGTAGAAGTATGCAAAAACTTGGTAAACTGGTGTAATGCCTTAGACTCAACTTTGAAGTCATATTGGCATTTCCTGCAAAAAGTCAACGGCTTGATATTTAGCTTTTGAAGAATTGAAATATCTCTTTCTTCATTTTTTAATTCAATATGACAATCACATTTACAATTTTTGTTTGTGTTCTTGCATAGTCCATGATGTTTCTTGTTGCAACTTTTTGATCTTACAGATTGGAATACACTCATAGTTTGTTATAGGACAAACTACTAAGCAAACCTTCAACGCCTGAATGTTAACATTAATCCCAAAAAAATTCGTCTAAGCCTTTTAGATTTTTCTTACCGTTATTACTGTAAGAAGAGTTTGCCTTTCTTTTTTTTAATTCATTCTCAATAATTACAATTGCACGTGAAGCCCTTTTACAATCGCTTAGTGCAGTTGATTGATTATCTAGCAAATAGTAGAAATGATTTAGCCATTCCTCTAACTTTTCAATAGAGTGTGTTTCTAGATGTTCAAGCATTTAGAGGGCCTCAAAAAAGTGACAAAATACAAAATAAACTTTTTTCAAAAATCTATTTTCTAAAAAAAGTTTAAAACTAATTTTGTCACTAATCATCTCTATTCTTCAATGTAGTTTGTTTAGGTCGTCTGAAGTCAATATTTAACCAAACTCGTTCTTTATTCTTCCTATCTTCCTCATAATACTCGGAAAATTGCTTGCCAAATTGACCCATTCCTAAAGGGGTCTCACCCTTATCAAAACAATATTGCTTATAGAATTGGTATGTTTCTCGTTTTGTTTTATCCCCATCACTCTCTAAGATGTAATGAGTGGCAAAATCATCAATAGGATCAGCGTTTTCATTCCATTCTTTTTGTATGGTTTTCCAATCCTTAGTATGGGTAAATTTCCCAATTTTGTTTAATTTATTGGCAATTAGGACCAAATTAGAAAATACTAGATTCTTTTCTTCTTGGTTAGCGTCTAGTTTTTCTCTAAGGTATTCTATCCTTTTAGGGTCATTCTCAAAGTTTCTTTCCCATTTTACAATTATCCATCTTCTAAAGAAGCCTTGATTCTGATCAAAGGATTTTGGAAATCTATTGCATGAGAACATTAACTTACAAAAGGGGTATAATGTGAAGGGGTCTTTGTATTTCTTTTGAACTTGTAGGCCTTCACCTGAAACAATATCTTTTATTTCTCCTGTATGTCTTAATTCGTTCCTTTCCAGGTCTGAAAAGATATTTGCTGACTTTCCGTCTAAATCAGCACTCATATGTTTATCAGAAGCAATCTTTTGAAGTGGGATATGTGTTACATTATTTTTCCCCAATAATGATTCAATGTAAGATAAACAAACGGATTTTCCATTCTCACCATTACCCAAGAACATAAACGCTTTTTCATCAACATGGCGTTTAACTATCGGACTAGCAATTATTTCTAATACAGTTTCAAATTCTTCTTTTCTAAACTTACCATCAATAGTAAAAGATGATTTAAGATATTTCAAAAACAAAGTGTCTTTAAGATTATCCTCAATGTTATCTGATTCAGGTTTATGAAATTCAACAGGTAACAATACTTGACTAAGATGTTTTGGTGTATGGGGAGTTAATTCCATAGTTTCAAGGTTAAGAATACCATTTTCAACTGTAATTAGATTAGGATCTTTATCAAAGTCTGCAAGGTCTGAAAAGGTTTTACGTTTAATCTTTCCAATTACTTCCCTTGTGTCATGTATTGGACATTGAGGAATTAGTTTTTCAGTTTCTTCTTCGATAATACTTTCAGCGTTTAAGCTATCATAGATTTTCCCATTATGGAGCAATATTTTTTCAGTCTGTCTAAATGTAACAAAATGATAAAACTTCATCAATACTTTAACAACATTATCAATTCTGTCCTTACCATCAAACTTTAGATTTTGTTCTCCAATGTAAAATTGAATCATATCATTAGTGGTTATTATTTTTGAAGTGTTGAGTTTAACCCCATCTTTGAAACTTGGTTCTTTAATTCCATGATTATCCAATTTACATAAGCAATTTTCTTTATTGCAATCATTATGTTGATCTTGCATACAGGATATGCAGTTTGTAAGAATCTCTTGTGTCATTTCAACAACCTCCCTACCTTAGAAATCCTAACAAACTGATTCTCTGAAATACTATGAACCGTTACAAAGTGGTATCTTATTTTCCGATAGGTCTCAAGGCGTTTATGACATGACTTGCAGACTGCAACAACCTTGGAGCCATTGTCAAGAATCTCGACTGAAACCTCTTTAGAGTTGCTAGGCCTACTCAATGGTAATACCTCTTGTGTTGGAAGCATGAGAAGGGTTAGAAGTGGTTCGTTTGTGAGACGAACTATTTTTTTCTTTATCTTCAAAAATTTGAGTTAGAAATTGATCATATGTCAATTCTCTTTTTAATTTCTTGATTTTTGCACGAAGTTCAGGTCTTACGTATATTTCGCACATTCTTTGGTATTTCATATTTGAGGTAAGGTAAGTGTTAT
Source organism: uncultured Nitrosopumilaceae archaeon (assembly GCA_964507355.1). Taxonomy (GTDB): domain Archaea; phylum Thermoproteota; class Nitrososphaeria; order Nitrososphaerales; family Nitrosopumilaceae; genus Nitrosarchaeum. The sequence goes on along the minus strand of CAZDPM010000013.1, from coordinate 2,185 downwards.
TAATAAGGTCTAATACACCTGTACTGTACCATGTCACAATACGATATTGACTTTGAAATATTATATTCTATCAAGGAGGGCAATCACACATTTTCAAAAATTTGGACAAAAGTGAAGGGGATAGGGTCAAAACAAACATTTTCAAGTCATTTGGCTCAACTAGTAGGTTCAGGAGATATTAATAGAATTGTCAATGAAAATGGAAAACCTGAATATCATATTAGTACTGATCATGTATTACTTGATGTCAAAGAAAATGGTATACTTGGTACGTTAGATAAAGAAATTAAGACAGTTAGAGAAAAAAGTAAAAAGAAATCAGACAAAAACATGATTAATGATTTCATACACAACACAGAAGAATTAATGAATGAATATTCTCGTATTCATATACAAAATTTGATTTTAGAAAGTACTGGAGATTCAACTTTAAAACCAATGTTAGGTTTACATAAAAAAACATTGGAGAAAATAGATGAGTTTATTAAAAAACAAATAGATGTTTTAAAACAAAGAGATTTTACATTATACGAATTATATATGAATAGATTCGGTTAAAATAAAAAATGATTATCGATTCTCTTTTAGAACCGATTCATGTATACTGGAAAGAAATACTTCATCCTTAACAATCCTGTATCGCTTTCCTTTTGTTAGTATTGATTTTGCTTTTGCAATTATGTTCTGTATCTCATGAGACTCCAAGCATTTCTTGCATAGCAAAAGCTCAACGCATACATTGTCAAGAAAAATATTTTTCTCTTTTGGTGCATGGTCACATACGTAAACAGTGCTCATGCAAATCAATTATGCTAATAGTATTTGATCTCTTTCAAAGAGGCAATAATTGAAACTCGGTACAAACTCAACACGCACTCGGTACAATTTTGAAAGTCGTTAAAGATTATTTTCTTTCTTGAATTTTTCAAGTTCTTCTTTTACAATTTGTTCCACTCTCTCTTTTGTAAAGGTTGTAAGTTCAATTCTTTTTGATTTGGCTTTTTGTTTTTCAAGACTCTCTTTTGAAATATTTTCAAGCTCTGAGTACTTTAATTCCAAATCAGATATTCTTTCGTTTCTCTTTTCAAGCTCTGTCTTTTCTGCTTGAAGATCCTTAATCTTTTGTTTTTGTCTTTCAGTGGGGTCTATTGTTAATTCAGGTTCAAGCTTCAAAAACCATTCAAGTCTTTTTTCATCTGACATTCTGTCGTATTGTGGCAAGTACCCGCCATGGCCTGTCATTCTGTGTGCATATCCTTCTCTATGGACATCAGAAGCCCGGCCAAAAAAGAAAGACCTGAAAGAGTAAAGAGTAATCATTCTAAAATTATTTGACTTGTACTTTTGAGTAAAGCCCGCTTCTGTCGTGTACTTGTTAAACATTGTAGCTTCTGCTTTTTCTGCATGAGCTGGATTCTCATTAGTGGCCCATACCAAGTCATTGTCTTTCAAGTCCTTCAATCTAGTCATCAATAGTTTTGATGCCTCTCTTGTAAGCCAGACAGACCGACCTGATCTAGTCTTTACATTTTCAGCCTCAATTCTAATCTTGATTCTTTTTTGTGTGGTGTCAATGTCTTTCTTTCTTACCTGTAATAGCTCACCAGGTCTTGCACCTGTTGAAATCAGGGCAAGGTAAAATCCGGTTCTTCTTGGCAATGCAACGGCAAATATCTTTTGTATCTCTTCTAATGTTAGCTCGTGCAATTCCTCTTTGATTGTTGGCTTGTATTCCAAAGGCTCGCTAAAGTCGTCAGGATGGATCTTTATTCCATTATGAGAAAATACCCTGTTAATTTTAGAAACATATTGCTTGATTGAGCTGGTAAGTGATCCTTTTTGATATTGCCAGTCTATCCAGGATTGAAGCGTATCCCTTATTGCTTCTGTTTGCTCGTTTCCCTTTAGAGTTCCAAGTTCTAAAAATATGTCCTCTATTGTTCTACCGTCATAGTAATCTTGACAAAATTTGTTAAAGGAATTTTTAGAAGCTTCAATGTTTTGTCGTGTCTTGATTGATAGCTTGCTAATCTTATCTTCAAATGATTTGAGGTTTTTCTTTTGCACCAAGAATGATGTCATGCAAACTAATACTTAATATCGCCTATAAAGTAGAACTTTTCAATGGATTTCATGCTAGAAGAAGAACTATTAGATTTGCTGACTTTTTGTTTACAACATCCTG
>CAZDPM010000012.1:0-22257 GCA_964507355.1 uncultured Nitrosopumilaceae archaeon | reverse complement strand
TTTAAAGAAAAACTCAAGAGCGCCAGGTAAGAGTTGACATAAAAAGAGTTGACACCCTTATGTTTACAGACATGAAAAGAGTAGTTTTATCTTTTTAACTATGCAGGAAAGAATAATTACTGATCATCAAAAAAACTCTGTATGCCAAAAATTACTCCATTTTTGTGGTTTGATAACCAAGCCGAAGAAGCAGTCAAGTTTTATGTGTCTATTTTTAAAAATTCAAAAATTGGAAAAATCACAAGATATGGAAAAGAAGGGTACGAGTTTCACAAAATGCCAGAAGGAAAGGTTATGACTGTAGAATTTCAAATCGAAGGACAAAAATTTACAGCGTTGAATGGAGGTCCAATGTTTAATTTCAATGGTGGAGTATCTTTTGTAGTCAATTGCAAGAATCAGGAAGAGGTGGACTATTATTGGAAAAAACTATCCAAAGGCGGAGATGACAAAGCGCAGATGTGTGGTTGGCTCAAAGACAAATACGGTATGTCATGGCAAGTCATTCCAACTGTTTTAATCAAAATGTTACAAGACAAAGACAAAAAGAAATCAGGAAGTGTGATGAATGCAATGCTTCTAATGAAAAAAATAGACATCAAGAAATTAAAGCAGGCGTTTAAGTAAGAATTTTTTAAATAATTATAAACGTAAAGGTCGAGATAAAAATATAATTTAGAATTAAATTTCTACTATCGATTTGAATCCACCATAAGCCATTTTTTTCATATCAAATGGCATCAAATCAGGACCCATACAGTTTGCCATATCAGGATCCTTCATTACCTTTGCATTTACCTTGTCTCGGTGTGCACGTGACTTGTAGACAATAAATGAAAACACTACGGTTTCAGTAGGCTTTGTTTTTGCAAGTTGTGGAAAAGTCTTCATTTTCATTTTGCCTACGTTCGGTTTTAGATCATCGCCAACGCACTCTATGTATTGTATCGCACCATGTTTTTTCCAGAGTTTTCCTGCCTGCTTTGACATTTTTTGATAATCCTCAATGTTTTTCTTGGGCACTGGTAAAACAAATCCATCAACATAAACCATAGAAATCTAAAATTTGTAAGATGGAATTTGATTATTATTCTTTACTTTGTTTATTGTCTTTCATTTGTTCTTAATTATACGATCAAAAAAATTTAGATTTAATTCTCACAGATCTTGAACTATATTAGATTTAATTCAATGTCTGAAAAGTATGAAGGTATGAGCGCCAGGTAAGAGTTGACATAAAAAGAGTCGACACTCTTCAACATTTTAGGCATGAAAAAGGATTTAGAATCACCAGAGATCAATCCATCGGAATGGTTGTCGATAAATCAATTTCTTTATGAGATAAAAGGGATCAATAACACATGTGTGTCTGTGTATTATCCATATGGAAAAGGAAAGGAAATAATTTCAGTGTTAAAAGAAACAAAAAGAAATGAACAGATTGAAAAAATTGAATTAAAGATTGAAAAAAGAATTATAGAATTTTGGAAAAACCCATCATCGGTAGGTAAGTTTACAAAAACATTTGTGGTTTTTGGATGGATTCAGAAAGATAAAATAATATTAAAAGAAATTGGAGTTTCAAAGAAACTACCATATATTTACATGATTAGTAAAAAACCATTTCTAAAACCATTTGATGATCTTTTGAAAACTCGGCAAGATGTTTTGTTGGTTGTACTTGATCAAAAATCAGCTCTAATTCAAAGATTTCATGGTAACCAAATAATACAAGAATCTAAATTAAAAATAGATCTACGTGGAAGACATAAAAAAGGAGGACAGAGTCAAGGACGATTCTGGAGAGCAAGACAAACTAAGATACATGTTTTTTACAAAAAAGTGGCAAACAGGGTCAAAACAATGGATTCTGACTCAGAATTAATTTTAATAGGTGGAAACGGTCAAGCAAAAACCGAGTTTTTTGATGAGATGAATTTGGAATTAATAAAAAAATGTAGATTTGTGGAAAATATTTCATTTTCCACTCTTAAAACAGATGTTTACAAAAAGATAATTCAACATTTGTATCAACATAGAAAAAAACATGTTGTAGAAATTATTGAAAAATACGAAAAACTAGTTAAAGATAAATTAACTGTAAGAGTAAATACTGTTATCCATAAAGCATTGGAACAGGGAGCAGTTGACACTTTGATTGTTTCCGCACAGTATCACAATACATCTAATTTTAAAAAAATAATGAAAATGCTTGAAATTGCAAAAGAAATGTCAACAAAAATAGAATTTGCATCATCCCCCAAAATAATTAAAAAATTGGAAATTGATGATTCAGTATTAGCTATTTTACGATATAAAATAAAATAATGATTATTATTATGAAGTATGAGTACAAGGTAAGAGTTGACATAAAAAGAGTTGACATAAAAAGAGTTGACATAAAAAGAGTTGACATCCCAACTAGAACACTAAGAATTACAGCACTAGAAAAGAAATGTTATGAAAAATATCAGAATTGACAAATTCGCAGCAGTTACAATAACTCCAATTTTAAAAAATTCCTTAAAAGTAAAAGTAACATGTCGTTTTTCTGCTGCTTCTAAAATTATCACATTACTTGCAGCTCCCAGAATAGTCAAGTTTCCAGCAATCGTGCTTCCTGCAGCTAGTACAATCCACGATATTGTATCAATGGATGAAAAACCATAGTTTTGTAAGATTGGAATCGAAATTGCAACAAATGGCACATTACTGACTATCTGACTGGTCATAATGCTAGTTCCAAGAATACTGATTGATGAGGTGGGGGAATTTGGATTGGTATCAAATGGCAATATTGTTTGTAATAACTCAACAATCCCCCCACTCCATACTCCTTGCATAAACACAAACATTGCTACAAAAAATATGATTATTTGCCAGTTGATTCCTTTGATTACCTGTTTTCGTTTGTTGCTGATCAACAACAAAGCAATTCCTCCAAATATTGCAATATGACTAAAATTTAATTCAGTTGAAATACCAAATAATTTTATCAGCCCAACAACAAAAAACCCTGCCACCGTAATTATGAGTATGATTGATGATTTTTTTGCAAGACTAGCATCTAAAATCACTTTTGAAACTAGTGATTGTGATATGAGTGCATTTGAAAATTCCTTTTTGTAATACCATTTTAAGATAAAAAATGTAACTAAGAGACAAGTAATGGTTGGCAAAAAAAGATACCTAAGAAAAGTAAACAATGGAAATTCCATTCCACTGTGAAGAGAAATTAACAGATTTTGTGGATTACCCATAGGAGTCATCATACTACCTAACGTAATTCCAAATGCGAGGCAGATCAACATAGGTGCTGGACGTATATTCATGGGTTTTGCCAATCCTATGACAATGGGTGTTGCAACTAGAGCAATTGTATCATTGATTAGAAATGCAGACAGTAAACCCATCACAAATAGAATGAAAAATAAAATTTGGTTTGGAGTTTTTGCAAACGATAAAATTCGATTTATCATGTGATTTAACATCCCAGAAGATTCTAACCCTGAAACCAGAATGAACATTCCAAGAAGAAAAAACACAACATCGAAATTTATGGCCAAAAATGCATCGTCAATGCTTATAATTTGTAAAACTAAAACAGCAATAGCACCAAAAGTCATACTTGACCATATCGGGACATTTATCCCCCTCACATTTCTAAAAATAATCAACCCATAAACAATTATGAAAATTATCAGAGTATAGAAAAACACGGAATCAAAAAGCATATTTTATTTTCCTCAATAACAGGATGCTTTAAAGAATGATGTTAAGAGTTGACACTAAATTTTGGTTCAACTTCACATGGACAGCCACATTTCAGGGAATAAAATAGATGTAGTTATACATGAATTTATCAATATTTCTCGTAAACAAGATTTTCGGTAATTGAAACAATTCTAGAGAAATCATCACTATTTGGATCATATTTTGCAAATTCAACCAATCATGCAAGTCTAAAACATTCTTTATATGAAATTGGGTAAATTTCTCTTGGAATATGATATTTTCATTTGTAATTTCTTTTTTTAGTTTGTGACTTAACAATATAACGTTAAGAATTTAATATCAATTAACTCAAAAAAATATTCTTAATGAGTTTACAACAACATTCGATTTGCATCCATTATCATACATGCAGGATGAGCTATTTTTTCTGCCACGATACCGCAAGTATGACAAAATAGTCTTGTTGGCTCATTACAGAACTTACATCTTTTTTCTACTTCTAGTTTAGAAGTACAGATTTTACACATTTTATTTTTCATAACTTCAATATGCGAAAACAAATTTAAAAATAATATGAAAATTAGAAACAGCTAATTAGGTTACTCTAATTTTTCTAAATCTTTATAATGTAAAAACAATTATTTTAATTTATAAAAAATTCTAAATCACAAATCATACATTTATAATTATACTATGATGAAGTTTTAATAAAATAATATGTTTATACTTCATTGTTCACCTGTATAAAAGAAATGGTATTGTAGAAAAAATATTTCTCCAACACAATCAGACAGAGCTGATTCATTTGAGAAGAATAATGGCTATCTTTGGACATTACATCCATACGGTTTATGATTGCTTTGGAGTCTCATATTTTGAAATTATCTCTAAACCTAAAGTACAGTCAAAATGAATTCTTTCCAATGTAGCATATTTGCATTCGGGACAAATTTGCTGAATGGGCTCGTTACATTGAGAGCACTTTGACTCTACTTGTAGATCAGTTCCACAATTCCTGCAAGACTCATCAGGCATATTTTTCACCTCCTATTTTTCAAATCTACTCAAGTTGACAATCACCTGTCAATCTTCCAGTTACCAAACTTGTTTGCCGAGATTGATGAGATTTTATCAAAGGAAGTTTTGAGAGATGTTTTAATCTGGTGGATTGGTTGTGTGAATGATATATTTGTCATCTATGATTCACCTCCATTCATTCGACTGACACCAGCTTACCTTTTGGTTTCTCTTCGGCAAGCTTGAATGTCAGCTCCAGTATTCCGTTGAGACATTTTGCTTTCACAGAGTTTTCATCCACTTTGTATTTGAGCGGAACATTTGTGCCATACTTTCGATCTCCGTGTTTTGCAGATATTGATACTGCATTATCTGCTACATTTACTTGAATGTCTGATTTTTCAATTCCAGGCATTTCAGTAACAAGTTTGAGAATGCCATTTTTTTCATCGACAGTCTCATCAACGTATGGTTCTCTAGTACTCATATCTGTTAGGGCATTTGTTGGTCTTACATTTCCCCATTCTCTTACGTGGGGTTTACCATCCGAGCCAAGTGTCATCTCATAACCATAATAATATGGCCCATAAGTCTGAACCTGACTTTCTATTGGGGTTTCAAAGATGCCACCTGAATTAAAAAAGCGGTTGGACAGTCTTCGAAATGTATTTTCAAATTGGTCATCAAACCACATTTGTTATTCACCGAGTGTAAGTAATAGTATTTCAGATTAAAAAATATTTTGCATATATGATCTATAGTGATATATAGAAAAAATACAGATAGAAAATAATTTAAAAGTTTTCGGAAAATTAAAATATAAAATCATCCATAATTTTGTTCTGTAAAATGGCAGAAGGTCACGGTTGCATGTCTTGTATTGCAGAACACGATGGAAATTTTTATAGATTTTGTAAATGTCGTTGTCACGATGAAATTGCAAGAAGGATTGCAGATCATATAGAAAAAAAATGAGGTAAAAAATTAACATTCCTTTATAACGTATTCATAAAATGAATTTAGAAATAGGATATAATAATATGAAATAGTACCGCCAAGTGAATGGTACAAAAAGGTCTACACTCTTAATTTAGGTTCAATTTCACAGGGACATCTACCATTTCGGGGAATAAAATTGATACAGATAGACATGAAAACTATCCATATTTTGAATCCAAACCAATTTTGATAATCATGCAACATGATTATAATTTGAAATTGGATAATTTAATTAATGCATATTAATCATAAAATATCTATTATAACTTTAATATTTTCAATCAATGTATCACATTAGGTGATGAGTGATTTTTCAAAAAATAACTGAAAACTATCAAATGCATATTGACGGTAAATGGGAAAATAGTGAATCTGGAAATAAACTAAATGTGATCAATCCTTTCAATGGGACAATAATATCTAACGTTCCTGAAGGGACAAGAGAGGATGCAAAAAAAGCTATTGATTCTGCAAGAGATGCATTTGATCGAGGTAAATGGCCTGATCTGACTCCAGGTGAACGATCCTTGTTACTTCTTCGTATTGCAGAAGTGGTTGAAAAAAACCAAGACCAAATTGCTTATGTAGAAACAGTAAATCAGGGGAGGCCAATAACAGATACAAAAACGTCCGACTTGCCATTTGGCATAGATAATATACGATTCTTTGCTGGCGCATCAAGAGCTTTGGAAGGAATTAGCTCAAATGAATTTCTAAAATCTGGAACAAGCATTATTAGACGAGAACCGATAGGCGTAATTTCCTGTATTATACCATGGAATTATCCATGGATGATCGGAATTTGGAAAATAATCCCTGCAATTGCAATGGGAAATACGGTTGTGGTAAAACCTGCAACATATACCCCTCTATCACTACTTGAATTTGTAAAATTAATTGAACGTGTAGGTATTCCCAAAGGTGTGATAAATGTCATTACGGGTCCAGGGAATTCAGTAGGAGAAGAACTTGTTCGAAGTAAAAAAGTCAACATGGTTACTATGACAGGCAGTACAGAGACAGGGAAAAAAATTATGTCCATGTCAACAGACACCTTAAAAAAAGTTTCATTAGAATTAGGTGGTAAGGCACCATTTATTGTGTTTGAAGATGCAGATATTGATGAATCTACAAGTAAAGCAATTGAAGGGGGATTTGTAAATTCAGGTCAGGATTGTACTGCTGCAACAAGATTTTACATTCATGAAAATATTTTTGAAAAATTTGTAAATATGCTTGTTGAAAAGGCAAAGAAAATCCAAGTAGGTGATCCACTAAATCCTCAAACTGAGATGGGTCCTTTAATTTCTGATGCACATAGAAAGAAAATAGAAAAATACGTAGAAACAGGACATAGTGAAGGTGCAAAATTAATCATGGGAGGAAAAAGATGTTTGAATAAAGAGTGTAAAGAAGGGTTTTTTTTCGAACCCACTATTTTTACGGATGTCAATCAAGATATGAGAATAGTTCAGGAGGAGATTTTTGGCCCAGTACTAACAATAATGAAATTCAAAGACAAGTATGAAGTGATCACAAAAGCCAACGATGTTGCATATGGTCTAGCTGCATCTGTATGGACAAAAAATATTGATCTAGCATTTTTTGTCTCTAATCAATTACGATGTGGTGAAGTTTGGATAAACAATCATCTTCCACTTGCATCAGAACTTCCACATGGGGGGTTTAAACAAAGTGGTTTCGGAAAGGATCTTTCTGTCTATGCATTACATGAATATACTGAAATGAGGCATATCTACATAGAAAATAAACAATAAATCATTAAAATCTATTTTTTGATTCTTTAATTTTTGATTTCTTTACCGATGAAATAACTGAATCCAGCGACTCCAAAGTTTTACTAAGATCATCTTTTGTATGTGCAGAAGATGTGAAAATAGGTTCAGCATTGGTTTCATCAACCATGATTCCTTTTTTCAAAAGCAGGTTTTGGAGTTTTGAATAAAAGTTAAGATCACATTTGAGAAATGTCCTAAAAGTTGAAATTTGTTCTTTATCTGTAAACATAAACTGAAACATGCCAGGTTGTCCTTGGATAATTCCATTGATTTTGTTATCTTGAAATATATCTTTAATTCCTGTCATCAACTTCTTTCCAAAGATATCAATTTTCTTGTGAACATACCCCTTTCTAATCTCGGATAAAGTAGCATCAACAGCTGTCAAGGATATTGGATGGCCGGCATATGTACCTCCATGAAAAACCTTATTTTTTCCAATGATTTGCATTATTTCTTTTGAACCTCCTATTGCGGAAACAGGATATCCATTACCCATTGCTTTTGCAAGAGTTGTAAGATGTGGTTTAACTCCAAATAATTTTTGGGCACCTCCATCAGATACTCGAAATCCAGTTTTTACTTCATCAAAAATTAAAATTATATTGTATTTATCACATAATTCTTTGAGGAATTGCAGGTAGTCTTTTTTAGGTTGAATTGCAGCTGCGTTGCCCATAATAGGTTCAGTTATTATTGCAGCAATTTCATTATGATGATTTTTTACTGTTTTTTCTATTCCTTCAAAGTCATTCCACTCATTGACAAAGATTAACTTAGAAATTTCTTTGGGAATACCAAGTGAGCTTGGTTTTGGTTTTATGGGTAGATCAGACAGTGAGGAAGTAGTAGAAAATAAAAGATAATCATGTCCTCCGTGATAATGACCTTCAAATTTAACAATCTTTTTTTTACCTGTGTATGCACGAGCTATTCTTAAAGCATGCATTGTTGCCTCTGTCCCAGAAACAGAAAATCTGAGCATTTCAATTGATGGAAAAAATGAATTGATCTTTTCGGCAACTTTAATCTCTGCCTCGCTATCAAACGCATGAATAGTTCCATTCTTCAAATTTTGATGAATTCTCTTTCTCACATGAATATTACTATGACCAAGAATTACAGGGCCAAATGCCATACGATAATCAATGTACTCATTTCCATCAACATCCCACAAATGAGAACCAAATGCCTTTTTCACAAAAATCGTACATGGACAATAAACGTCACAGATGTTTTGCCAAAGACGAGCATTGGAGCTTACTCCACCAGGCATAAAATTTAATGCCTTTTTATGTAATTCCATCGATTTTATAAGTTCAAACTTCATCACAGTTAATTTGACATTATAGGATAAATACTATTTTTGGAATGCCATAATTGAAAATTATATACTCTATAACCAAGATGCAAATAAAAATAAATTTAATATTTTATTCAATAATAATTCAAATCATACAAATTAGAGTTATGAGAAAGTATGAAAATAATACCAGCAGGTAAGTGAATGGTACAAAAAAGTTTACACTCTTAATTTACACATATACCGGGGATGAGTTCTGTCAAGTTAGTTAGATGCCCACCCATTTTGTTTATAAATAAAATCTAAATTCAAAGAATTTTCTTGGTTCAAATTCAGTAAAAAATTACCATTCAAAATTAACTGTTTTTTGATTTTATTGTGACTGAAGTTCAAATTGTAATAGGAGCACATTATGCTGGGGGTATAGACAAGGACGGCTGAATTGACTCATAACGAAGATTATAATCAAAATTGTAATTTTCAACTAAACTATTATGATCGTAACAATGTGATAATTCTAATAAAAGAGTAGCAATACATATGAACTTCATATTCTGAGCAAAATTGTGCTGAGATATTTTCTAATTTTCTCATTTTTTGCAGTTCTTTTTATTCCTCAAGTGTTTGCAGAATCATACCAGTATGATTATGCACTTGGTTCTTTGAAATTTGATACAAATCTCAATGGATTGACTTGTAATGTATCCGCAAATCCTACAATCAACACCGCTCGTTCACTAGACATTGATGGAATGGATGATTATTTTTTCATAATTGTTGGAAAAACTAACTTTGGTGAATATCATTATTTACAAATTCAACTACCTGATAATAACGGAAAAGAACACCGTGAATCATATTTGTTAGATTTTAAGATGCAAAATCAAACAATTGTAGGTGGATTATACCAGGACTATCCACAACTTGCAAAATATTTGGAAACAGACAGCAAATCCTACCCGATAGATTCTGCAAATTACAAAAGATTTCTTGTTGGAACTAGCCTAAACGTATCGCCTAGCAGTGAAAGTCTTGGACCGGGTCATTATAATTTTCATGCAATATTGTTCCAATCAGATAGAGTCAACTGGATAAAAGATAATGTCTGTGCAATCTCACTTAATTGGCCTGTAATTATTGATGTAAATGGAAACATTACCACAGATAATCCCCAAACACAAATTGGAAGAATTTATCCAGTTGAAACAAACAAAGATGTCCTTGCAGAAACAGACAAGATAACCAACCAGTCAGATAATAAAAATGAAAATTCTGTACATCTAGATGAGACTCTACATGTAAACTCAAAAACAATTACGGAAGATAAACCGATTCATATTTCCCCAAAAAAACAAACAAAATCTGGAATTCAACCTGATGAAATTATTTGCAAAGAGGGTCTGGAACTAGTGATCAAAACGGATCATAGGCATCAACCAATATGTCTGACTCCTGATACCAAATCAAAGATGATTCATAGAGGATTGGCAATACCCGTACAAATTGTTAATTGAAAATTCTTAAAAATAATTTTATAGAACACTTTATGAACTTCCTAATCTTGGTTTGATTAAATGAAATATCTTGTTTTACTGCTAGTTTTGATTGGCATTATTGGTATCTTACCTGCACATGCTCAAGTAGCTCCATACGATAAAACCTATGTACCTTACACCGAAAATTATAATGTTCGATTTACGTCTGATGGTCACATTGATTATGATTTGCTAATTGCAAAAATAATGCCTGAAATTTTTGAAAAGAAACTTCGTGATTTAGGAGTAAATATCACAAGTCAAGATATTGTCTTAAACCGTGGTCCTCAAATTGCAATGTATCAGCCTCAGAGTTACAACTGTGGATATGTAATTGATTTTGTTGATAACAAAGTTTACTGGTTAGAGGCTGCAATTAACAGTACACAAATACAATATGTTGATGTACATGATAAAGTTCCTCGAGACAAAGATTTTCATTCATCATATGAAGACTGTTTTTCGCCCCTAGAAATCCAAGTTGCTGAAAAATTTCTTAAAGTAAAATCATACTTCACACCTGATGAAGAAGCAAAAGCGGTTGCACTAGTCAAACATTATTTGAGAGGTAATGAAAATTTAAATAAATTTCAGTTTAATGTGGGAAAATTCAATTTTAATTACAAAGATAAGAATACATTGTCATTTTGTGGTTCTTTTGATGGCGGTATTGGTTCATTAAAATATTTTATGGGGAATCAAAATAGTGAAGGTCAATTTACTTTTGAATTAACTGATAAAATTTCATCGCTCTGCGCATTTCCTGAAAATCCAACATTTTATGATATAAAATATGATAAAGAATCAAATCTTGATGAATCACTACAAACATGGAAAAACATTAGACTTGAATCTGTAAAGCTAAAACATACATCAACTGAGAAGCTTTTAGAGAGAAATTATCTTTATGCTGATTACATTAACTACAATATTCTTTATTATGCATCGCCTTTGACATTAAAATCAGTTGATTATCAGCCAGAAAATAGTAGCACTGTTTTGACTTTCACTCCTTCTGAATTTGACAGTTACATGATGATTAGGTTGCCTGATTTAGGGGGAGGCTATTACGTCACTTATGGTTTTGAGGATTGGAATCAAGGTGAATTGTTGGGTGTTTCTGTTTTTATTGATGGTAAAGAAATATCGTATAGCAAATCTTCACACGTAGATTATCCTTATGCTCCTTATCCTATACGCTACACTGATATGATTTTCAATGTTCCTGCTAATTCAATTAAAGTTGCAATTAAACTGGATATAGAGAATTATGATTTTATCCAAAAAGAAACTGATGGATGGAAAGACTATTCTATTGTCAAATGAAATCTAATCTTTTTATGATATTTGGTTTTTTGTTATTGAGTTCATTTATTCCTAATAATGCATATGCTTGTTCTTGTAATTTGTATCCTGACTATTTACGAACTTTAATAGAATCAAGTTCTGCCTTTCAAGGAACAGTTACAAAAATTACACAAAACGATAATTATGAAGAAATTTATTTTGACATCACTTTTCCACAAAAAGGAATCTCGTCTACTAATGAATACATGATTAAACAGACTAAGCTTAGTAGTTGTGCAGTAAATTACAATGTTGGTGAAACCTATCAGGTCTTTACATATGATGGAGATGGAATACGTGGTATTACAAATATGTGTACTACAAAACAAATCACTGGTTTTAGTGAATATTCGCATGAAAATGAGAATGGTCTACTAGAACATTACAGAGAAGATTACAATATTTTAACTCAGTACAACCTAGGAACTATAATTATTCCAATATCTATTATCATAATAATTCCCAGTGTGGTTATTTGGAGAAAAAGAAAATGAAAACTATATACAAAATAACATTAATTGTAATTGTACTTTTAGTAATTATAGTAACTGCACTGATATCTAACAGACATGTTGAATTAAACAATGAATCTGGTGGTCGTTTTAACTATCAGGATACTGTGCAAATAATTGATGATACTTATCTTGGTAAAAATATTTCACAGTGGCAAAAGGAAAGCAATGATAGTTTAATGTCATATCATGCCATACATGGAGATTCGTTTTTTGTAAATCTCGGAGCCCTTGTTATTAAAAATGAAATGATTCATCAACTAGAAAAACACAACATACACCTCACAAATTCTGATTTTAATGTCCATAGTGGGATGATGTTAACTTCGTTGCCTCCACATGTAGGCTTTGAGGCATTTGTCAATAGCACTGATGGCAATACATATCGATTATCAGGTATGACTATGAGGGCAACAGTAAATGAACCCATACACATAACTAAATTACAATTCTTTGATACAAGTAAAGAACTACCACTAGAATCAATATTGAGTCAAAACAACACAATTATCATTTATGGAAGAAACAATGAGCCTGAAGTAAATCCAAGAAATTTTCTTATTAGTGGAAACTCTGATGTTGTTGTTAATTTTCAAAATAATGCATTAGTGCCAATTAGAATTCAAGGTGATGGTGACTGGCAAAATCCAAACTGGTATGGTCCAACAATTTTACCTCAAACTACTGCAACAATGAATTTTGAAAAATATGGTGTTTATGAATGGCACTCTCGCACATTACCAGTTCCTGGAAGTATATCCTCTGATAATATGGGTGGCGGTGTAATTCATATCATACCTGAGGATATGGATAAACTAACTTTTCAAGACAAGGAAAACATTGGAATTGCCATTTTGCAAAACTCTGAAATGCCTTGGGCTGGTATGTGGTCAAGCAATGATGGAATTATGATTGACTTTAGCAGAGCCATATTTGATGCACTGCCAAATGCAAGAGAGTATTACAAAGCAAGAGCTGAACAACTAATACCATTTGACATCCCAATAATCATTGAAGAACCATATGGTGTTGAGTAGAAAATGAACACTAGACTTTTGATAATTATTCCAATAGTAATTGCTGTTACTTTGCTTATTGTAATTCTTTTTGATTCTATTTCTCTTGATAACTTGTGTTACAATGATGGTGGAAAAAGAATTGGTGATACGTGCTACATTCCAATAATTACAAACTCTACAAAAGAAAATTCTGAATCTTTAGATATTTCTCAAATTAAATCAATGAAGCCTGATAGTATGGAATTTTTCTACTATCCTAATAACAAAAATCATGATGCATATCAACTGTTCATGCTAATTAGACTTCCAGAATGGATGGGTGGTGGTGTAAATGACGTTTCTGCATTTAGAGCGTATAGTGCAAAATCCCTCGATGATCCATGCATTGTAAAGTATTGGCCAGGGTATGACAGACAAAGAATAGAGAATCCATGTCAAGGAGGAATGTACAGAGTAATTGATGGTGCATTACTTTCTGCAGGAACTCCTTTATCTGTCAAATTTACTGCATTACCTCATCTTGATCTAACTATTGATGAGAATGGATTTCTGTATGTAGAGCCACCTAAATTCACAAAGACAAACAATGGCGTGATTGGATATGGCAGAGAGATAAACCAAGAGGAATTTGATAAAGGAACTATCTTGGAAAACACAATGCGTCAAAAATTTCAAGACAAAATAAATAATTTCTATTTCCCAGAAACACTTTCTACTGGACACAAACTACTGTCATTAGACTATAGGGGCTCTGGAAAGATTGCATTTTACCTAAAAGATGACAGATATGAGAAGATGATCACAATATCCACTGCATTTTGTGACTGCTCAAAAACATACAAACAGGTTCTTGAATCTGATGTAAAGTCTCATTATGGTGAATTTTGGAGGATAAATGATACTGATATTTATGCAAATCCTGCAATAGTCGATGCAACAAAAAATACTAGAACAGCTTATTCATTTACATTTTATCATGATGGATTCAAAGTAGTTTTTTCTACGCCATTGCCTTTAGAGGATGGTGTGAAATTAGTTTTGGAGAATTATTTTCCAGAATACCGCTATGATGACATATTTTTAATTTCAAAGAATAATTGAAAATGAAAACTAGACTTTTGATAATAGTTGGAATTGCTTTATTTCTAATTGGCATATTTGTGATTGCTTATGTGATTTATGTCGATTCAGAGATTAAGATGAGTGTAGAGGATATACTTTCGATAGTATTTGGTTTGGTGATACCTGGAATGATTATTACTGGCATTGGTATTATGCTGGAGTTTTCTAAAAAGAAATGGGGTGACAAAAACTGATCATATTTTCGATGGAGAAAATAAGATACCGTTAATGAGTTTAGTTGAGTTAGATGCCCTTCATTCCAAGTGCAAGTATTATCAAAAACCTAGTTTTCAATTTCTATCCATCCACGTAAGATTAGTTTGTTTTGGGTATCATCAGTAACGCATACTATACTTGAATAATTTGGTTTGATAACTGGGGATAGAGATACAGCACAATGGTGATTCTCATACGCTTTAGAAAAATTATCAACTACTACAAAATTGGAATTTTGATTGAAAGCTGAGATATTGGCATTTATTTCTACAAATTTCACTTGCAAAGTATATTTTCCTGAATTTGGAGGAGTGTAAAATGTAGTTCCAGATTGCTCCTGTTCAGGCAATATTGCTAGAGTGAATCTGTCAATGATTTGCTTGTTTTCTGCATGATCTTCAGACTGAATTGTAACCTGATAGTTTCGTTGGTCATATGTCTCTCCCTTTACATAGTGTTTTATCATGATCTGGTCTCCTAGTTCAAATGATGTTACAACTTTTCCATCCATAGTAGAAATTCCAGCAAAAAGATCCACATGTTCTGCAAAAACAAATCCAGTAAATCCACCAGATAAAATTCCAATGATTGTCAATAATCTAGTTTTCATTTTTTACTATATTGGAAAGGTTCCTATCACCTGTATTGTAGTTGCATTTTCTTCAAATGGTATGACCATCTTTCTTTCTTTATCATTTTTTGTTTCATCAAAGTCTATTTCTTTCCCATCAATTAGTACAATAAAGTCATCATCATGCTCTCCAATCTTTACATCAAACAAGTCTCTTGGAATTGTTATCTCCAATGATCCTTTTTGTGACTCTTGAATCACAATATACAGTATGGCATTATCTGGAATTTTAATAATGGATAAAACTTTTGCACCGCTAATGAAATATTCTAAATTTTCATTGTCTGAAATTACCTTCATTTTTTCTACTGGAATAGTAGGAAACCCTGAAAAGTGTCTAAAATATTCCCCATCATCAAGCAGAAACTTTCCTTCAACCTCCACTAAACTTCCTTCAAGGTTTCGAAGAAAATTGTGTACTGTTTGCTCTGTTGAAAATAAATTCAATGTTGCATATCCGGTATATTCTATTCGTGGCAACTCCTCACGTAGTGGAATCAAGTGATACTCAAATCCTTCAGGAGTATTCAGCCTGTCAATAATTCCAGCTATTTTTAGTGGTTTTCCCTGCTCAGCAGTATTCACATCAATAATTTTAACTTCATTTAATGCCCAACCTCGTGCAAATAGTTTTGGAACCGTTTCAGGCGTTATGCATGAATACAATTCACTGCTCTTCTTTAAGACAAGAACACGATCTTCACTACAAACAATATCATTTCCGTAAATTCCATGTCGAATTTGTTTTAGTGGTGATTTGTGTTCCCAAGGTACAGGATATACTGTTTTATCCAAAGAACCTCCAGCCAGGTTTTCCCTAACGTCAATTATTGCAGAGTCATTCCATCCACTTCTAAACAATATCCCGTTAGAATCTGTCCCAACATATGAAATATTTAGAAAGACTTTCTCAGTTGAAATACCAGAATCAACTGTGATTGTCCCATGTATTCTTGCAATTGAATTACGATATAGGCCCTCAACTGGCTCAAATTCAACATGTACAAATGATGCAGACTCTATCGGAGTTACATCAACAATTGGTTTAAGTTCGTTTAATGAGTACGAACCATCTGTATATTGGAACTTTATCTCAATTTCTTTAGAACTGTCACGAGTTAGTGCTGAAGGTAACTTTTCAAAACTGGAAGTTCCATAAAACAGACTTTCCGATGCAAAGGCAAGAGACATTCCAATTAGACCCGTAAATCCAATCAAAACTAGAAAAATTACAAAATATTTCATATTCTTGGCAACAACTCTTGATCTTTTCTGTTTCTTGTGGAATGCCGTGCTAGCGTATTACAACAGGGACATCGAACAATCCATTCTTCAAAATAGTAATCACAATTTCTGCAAAAACTGCCTCCATCTTGGTATATGGTGCTCTTGTTTCCCTGTGGATATTTCTTGCAGATATTCTTGCATTGATTCACACATAATTTCAAAATTCACATATTCATAAGTTCTTCTGATGTATTGTTCTAGTTTTTATTTTAATTGACAGTTTATTTTTTGCAAGAAAAATCAGACTCTAACAAGTGTCGCAGAATATCGTGTGAATCAAGTTCCCATTGATGTTGACGTTGAACATAACAATGAAAATCAATATGAGTCACATTATAATTTTTGTCAAAATATAAACTCATTCAAACTTTAGACCCATTATCGTTTCCTGCAAAATATGAAATTTGATCACCTGTTACTGCAAAATCTGTCTCATTAAATTTTGCGTAAAAATCAAGAGTATTAGCGCTACTATTCCTACTAGATTTACATCGTCATTCATAAAGTATCACTCGTACAAAAATACGGGAATCCATTGAGTCAAACAAATCATAGGACATTCATAAAGTATTCAAGTCTTTGATTCTATTTTTGATAAAGAAAATTAGAATTTAAAATTAAATTTCTACTATCGATTTGAATCCACCATAAGCCATTTTTTTCATATCAAATGGCATCAAATCAGGACCCACACAGTTGGCCATATCAGGATCCTTCATTACTTTTGCATTTACCTTGTCTCTGTGTGCACGTGACTTGTAAACAATAAATGAAAACACTACGGTTTCGGTAGGCTTTGTTTTTGCAATTTGTGGAAAGGTCTTCATTTTCATTTTGCCAACGTTTGGCTTTAGATCATCACCAACGCACTCTGTATTGTATTGCACCGTGTTTTTTCCAGATTTTTCCTGCCTGTTTTGCCATTTTTTGGTAGGCTAGAATGTTTTTCTTTGAAACAGGTAAAACAAATCCGTCAACGTAAATCATAATTTATCTAGAATATGTAAAATAAATTGAATAAATAAATATCATTGTCATCATGTCTCTGAAAAATCCCAAGTGGAAAAGAATCTTGGCGATAATTCTAGTACAACTGATTCTTGTTTTTTGGCCATATCTACCATCAATTTTGCAAATGGTTCATCCAAATTCCCATAATACTTTATTGCAACTTTTTGGACTATTGGAACATTAGTTGATGGATCCTCAGAGATCTTTGGCTTTTCTGCCCTTTTACTTCTTTTTCTTTTTGAAATCCATCTGAATCAGATACGTCTGACGGTAGAGAAGATCTTAAAGATGTAGTTTATGCATCTACTAAATGTTCAACATTTTGGCGTACCAATCTATTTGATATGTGGGAAAACAAAACACATGACTACAAGAATGATCCAATTTTTCAAGAATGCTCTCAGTGGTTAGAATTTGAAAAATACGCTAATACTGACTACGATTCTAGTTCAAAACAACTCGAATCTATCTTGGAGTATTGTGTTGATTCAAAAGATTTTGTTGATACAAAAAGACTTTCTTATTCTAATGATACTCATTATGTTGATACAGTAAACTGTGAATGGCAAGCACTCGAGATGATTAAAAAATGAAAACTAGATTCTTACTTTAGACTACAGAGTAAAAGATCAGTATACTTTATGAGTGACTTTTTCAAAATTTTATTGAATGAAAGTTAAGATTGTTGTATTTGTAATGATTGGAATGTTTTTCTCTGGAAGTATTGCATACGTGTGGGCCCATGATTATTTAGTGAATGTCCATATGAAATGTTTTGAAATGGGGAAAATTCCAAAAGTTGAAAAATTTGGTAAAAATGCATACATCTCTTCATGCATTGACATTAATCCATTTGGAAATGGAACATGAAAACTGAATACAATATTATTGTGGTCATGATATTCTTGGTATCCTCTATGTTGTTTTTGATTTCTCAAAATCCTGATGAATCTCCAAAATCCAGATCATTTGAAAATTATTCAGACGATATTATTCAAATTAATCAAGAGTCAAAAAAATATGAATTAGTCAATGACATACAAAATTATAATGCATCAAAAAAATTAATGCAGGAAAAACTCAAAGTAGTTTCTTTTGATTACTTGGGAATTAAAATTTCAGATGTTTTATTACTTGATGGATACTATCCATTCAAGGATGTAAAGTACAGGGTAGAAAAATTTGATTTAGAGCCATCATCCATTTGTGATTTTGAGCAAAACATACCGCTTCACATGCAAAAAATCTCCCAAACCGAGAATTTCAAAATATTTGCAAAAAAATACTCTTCCCATTCTATCGAATTGCACTTATTTGATGAACGAGATACAATATCCAATATCCACTATGGGTTGATTGCAACAAATGACAAAAATCAGAGCGCATCCACATACTTTCATCTTGATTCGTGTATTAATGAGATATCTGACAAATCTCCATACAATTTGAATTGTTTTGATAAGAATACCGACTATAGATTTGCCACCTTCAATACTGATCATATACTTTCCAGTTATTCAAATGGGGATTTCTGTAAATTTGAATTGGATTCATGGCGTCAATCCCTTTATGATTATTCTAAAACACTACAAGAAAAACAACGACAGTTAGAAACAGAGTCAATGAGCAAAATTATCGATCCAGAATCTCAACGGAAATATATTTCACTTATGAACAAACAGGGAGATTTGAGAAACCTTGTTGCCTATATGATTCACAATAATTTTGATGAGAAAAGTTTACAGGAGAAAATTAAACAGTATGAGAAACAGCATGGCAGTCTGCCTGATGAACTATTAGAGTTAATTGAGCAGAGAAAATGAGAACTGGGCTTTTGATAATCACATCTTTAGCAATATTGCTTGTTGGTTTGCTGTTTGCAGGATTTTTTTTGTATCAGCAACAGTACAACAAAAATTGCATTGACAATGGCAGTAGGGTTACTGGCTTTTTGAGATGCACTGGATTCAATTGTGATTTTGGCGTTCCTTTGGGCACAGCAGGGGTTTCCATCCCAAAGGGATCTTTCAACCCAGAAAAAAATCTCAACATACGTCCTGAAATTGTAATATTGGAACTAGGAGTAAACAATACCGTCATGTGGATTAACCACGATCGTGAATCCATGATTTTTGATGCAAATGACGGTTCATGGACTACTGGAGAAATCTTTTCATGCACTTCAAAAAGGATCACATTCAACCAAACTGGGATTTTCGAATACGGTTCAGAGTCATATCCGTGGTTGAATGGAAAAATAATAGTAGAGGGTAAAAATGAAAAATAGACTTTTGATAATTATTGGAATAATATCCCTAGCATCCATGTTGATTGTAATTGATGATGTTTCAGCTTTGTGCATGCCTGATTCTGATTGGCCTGACTCCCCATGTTATGGCTGTCCATCGTGTTATCCAGGAATTGAGCAAGAAAAAATTGATTGGCTAGGGTATTTTGATTACAAGGGAGAGCAGTGGATGAATCAAAAAAGAAACGAGATGCTCAAAGTCATAGAACAACATGGATTGGAACAGTGGCTGCATCACAAATCTCCACATCATACTGATTCAAACCGTAATGTTTGGACATATTATTACTTGAAGGGAGAGGTTCCAAGAGAACATGGAAAGTATATTGGAGAATTTGATCCTCCAAAATTCCAGTTTAGTGAACGATACCCTCAAAGCTATGTGGGGGTACTTTGCAATGACGGCATGGAATTGCTAGTAAAAGAAAACAAAAAAATCCCTGCATGCGTAACTGGCAAGTCAGCTGATGTGTTAGTTGAGCGAGGTTGGGGCCATCCAGTAAAAACCAAAACCGTTGATGACGACATTTGGCATGGATTCATTCGCTATGATATTGATGGAGGTGTACTATCTAGAGTTACTTCTGAATACGTGATCAGAAGCAACATAGTGCATGCTGAAACTGTATCGTTGACATTTGAGATAGTTCCTCAAACAAATGGCACTCTTGCAGTTAGCATACCTCATGGAATGATGAACACAGATCCTGATCACTGGGGGACTTTTGACGTGACAGTTGACGGAAATAAAATAGATACAGTATGGCATAGTAAACGTGATCTTTTCCAAATGCATATTATTCCATTTGAGTCAGACACTGAGGAGATCACAATATCCATTCCTCCTTGGCCATTGTGGATCAAAGTTGAAAAAATGCAATTTGATTATGATGATTGGATTATTCCCCCAATTGAAATGACTGAGGAAAAAATTAAGAACTTTCCAAATTTGCATAGCGCAATTAACTTTGTCGATGAACCAGAAAACATAATGTACAGGACCATATCCTCAGATGAAAGCTCAAAATTAAAGGAATTATTTGGTGTTGCTTACAACGGTCAACGATATATGACGTATAACGATAATGTCTATACTATTTCTTGGTCTTTTCAGTATGACAGACCGGAATAATTTTGGAGTTAATTGAGCAGAGAAAATGAAAACTATATTTTTGACACTATTTACAATTGGCATTTTCACGCTACCATCTTTCATTATTGCAGACAGTTTGGAAATGAAATACGCCCATGCATCTTGTGTTGCACCATTGATTGGGCCTTCAGGACCATGTTTTGATTCTTTTTCCGTATCTACTGGACCGCCACTTACGGAAAAATCAATCATGGAGAATTACACCAGAAATATCGAATTAAACTATGGAGATTGGCAAATGTCTGACAGAAAATGGGACAATGAAGATGTGACATTACAATTACCTGCAATAATCTGCACAGAGTTTGTAGCAGATGGCATCAAACAATACAGGATGGTCAAATGGGTGGACTCACAGACAATTTCCAGCTTTGAAAACTACAGGGATGATTCGCTTTGTGACAAATGGCTACCACCAATTGATGATGGAATTAAATTGAAATGGGATAAAGAACTCTATTCCTCAGATGATGTAGCTCAGATTCAAGTTATTGACAAAGACATGAATCTAGATCCTATGCTTATGGATTCATTTGATATTCACATATGGTCAGATATTGATCGTACAGGAATTCAGTTAACTGTAACTGAAACTGAATCTGATGCAGGATATTTTTACGGTAATGTTTTCTTGACAGATACAGGTGAATCAAACGGCACTAGACTGTTGGTAGAGGATGCTATTAGGGCAGATTATAAAATGAACACAGCAGGTTCAAAAATAATTAATGAGCAAAGAGATTCTTATGAGTTGGAGATTATATCTGAATCTGGCATTACTACTTGTAACGTACTACACATTCCAATTATCAATTATGCGTTAGATGGCTGCGATAATATAGAATCTTTCAAATTAACACTAATTGCTCTAATCATCATAATTCCAATTGTACTAGTCATACTATTCAAGTACAAGGAGAAATTCTAATCATTATTTCTGAATTTAATTTTTTGCTAAATTAATTATTTGTAAAAACTTATCAGGAGTTTAATGTCCACGTGGGTGCTATTTTTGATCACTTAACTATACCCCCAATACATTGATGCTCCGTTACAATTTGAACTTCAGGTACAACAAAATCAAAAATCAGTGAATTTTGTCCAACATTTTTTCGATAAATTTGAACCCATGAATTATGAATGATTCTTGAAAGATTTACAAGATTATCAATTTTCAATTAATGATACTTAAGTTATGAAAGTATGAGCGCCAGGTAAGGGATTCGAGCCCCTGCACGCTTGCGCGTAGCCGTTTTCGAGACG
>CAZDPM010000011.1:0-23419 GCA_964507355.1 uncultured Nitrosopumilaceae archaeon | reverse complement strand
GTATTATCATTTCTAAAATCTCACAATACAGAATATCTTTCAGGTCAAGATTTGAGTGATGTCTTGAAAATAAGCAGAGTTGCAGTTTGGAAACATATTAAGAAAATTAGAGAGATGGGATACAAAATAGAGTCAAAACAAAAACTTGGATATAGATTAGAGTCAAGCACTGAAAAATTACTACCATGGGAAATATTACCAGGATTAAAGACCAAAACGCTTGGAAAACGTGCATACTACTTTGATTCAGTTGATTCAACTCAGAATCAGGCAATGAAAATAGCGACAGAGCAAACAAGTCACGGTACATTGATCATTGCAGAAAAACAAACAAGTGGAAAGGGAAGGTTGGGAAGAAAATGGGTTTCTCCCAAAGGAGGCATATGGTTCTCTATAATTTTGCACCCAAAATTTAACATATCAGTAATCACATTATTTCCAATAGCAGCAGCACTTGCATTATCAAACGCAATTGAAAAAACATTGAGCATAAAGTCAGAATTAAAATGGCCAAATGACATAACGATCAATGGTAAAAAAGTTGCAGGAATGTTAGTTGATGCATCAATAGAGTCAAACAAAATAGAAAATATGATTCTTGGCGTTGGGATAAATTATAATGTAGATGTTAGGCAAATTGAAAAACTACTAAAAGCCACACCAAATTTTTATGGTGTTGCTTCACTAAGCGAGCACAATAAAACAATAAAACCAGTTTTGCTGGTTCAATCATTTTTATTAGAACTAGAAAAAATTTACAATCTATTAAATACTGGAGATATTAAAAAAATAATCAGAGACTGGACAAAAAAATCATCAACCATTGGTCAAAATATAGAACTAAATACAGAAGACAAGAAAATTAAAGGAAAAGCGATCAAAATAGATGAGGATGGAGCACTAGTCGTATCAACAAATAAAAAAAATAAAAGAATTACATCAGGAGATGTAATCTACATTATAAAAGAATGAACAAATTATTTTTTTAATGACTTTTTAGTTATAGATTTTTTCTTGCTCTTGTGTACACTAGGTTTCTGTTCAGAGATTAGCTTTGACTGCTCCTTGAGGAGATTTTTTAGATCATTTTGTATATCAAAAATGGTGTCAACCATATTCTCTAGGGTATTTGAATATTGACCATACACGGATAGTAATTCTGACTGCTTTTTAGTTACCACCGAGAGGTATTCATTTGAGCGCAAAAGATTAGCAGATGTAATTAATTCAGGCATATCAGATACAGGTTCTCCAAGTTCATTTAATTCGGATTGAATCATTTGAATCTTCTTGCGAAGATCATAAATAATTTTACCCATGCCTAATTTACTCAATCTAAGATTTTGTAATTGTTAGAAGATTAAAGATTTACTAAAAATAGATAAAATATACAGTAAAAATGACAAAAATCAATTACAAAAGACAAAACAGTTCAAAATAGAAATAAAATATAACCAAAGTAGAATATCAAAAATATTTTAAAACAAATTATAAAGTCTTGCCAATGAAACTTTATCAACAGGATCTACAGTCGCAAGTTTTCCATTAACTTTTACTTCATATGTTTCAGGGTTGACATCAATAACTGGAGTAAGATCATTGTACAACATGTCTTTTTTACCAATTGAACGGCAATTCCGTACAGGAACTAATTTCTTTTTTGAATGAATCTTTTTTTCAAGTTCATTATCTAATGCAAGTTTGGATGTAAACACAAGTGATGTAGAATGTTTTGTCTCTCCAAGTGCTCCAAACATCGGACGATATAAGACTGGTTCAGTAGTTGGGATAGAAGCATTTGGATCACCCATTAAGGAATATGCGATAAAACCACCTTTGATTATCATTTTTGGTTTAACACCAAAAAATTGAGGAGACCACATTACAATATCGGCTAATCTTCCAGGCTGAATTGAACCGACATAGTCAGAAATTCCATGAGTGATTGCAGGATTAATTGTAATTTTAGCAAGATATCGCTTTACTCTAAAATTATCATTACGAATATTATCTTCAGGAAGTTTACCGGTCATTTTTTTCATTTTATCAGCAGTCTGCCAATTCCGGGTTGTGACTTCACCAACTCGTCCCATAGCCTGACTATCGGAAGACATCATGCTCAATACTCCAATATCATGTAGTACATCTTCTGCTGCAATTGTTTCTCCTCTAATTCTAGATTCTGCAAAAGAGACATCTTCAGGAACAGACGGATTTAGGTGATGACAAACCATCATCATGTCAAGATGTTCAGATAGGGTGTTTATTGTAAATGGTCTTGTAGGATTTGTTGAAGAGGGAAGAATATTTTGCTCACCAGCAATCTTTAGAATGTCTGGCGCATGTCCACCACCAGCTCCTTCCGTATGATAAGTGTGGATGGTTCTTCCAGCAATCGCTTCAATTGTGTCATCTACAAATCCGCATTCATTTAGAGTGTCAGTATGTATTGCAACTTGAGTATCAGTTTTGTCTGCAACACGTAAAGCTGAATCTATTGTTGCCGGAGTTGAACCCCAGTCTTCATGTAATTTTAATCCGCAAGCTCCCGCTTTAATTTGTTCAAGTAATGCAATTTCAAGAGAATCATTTCCTTTACCAAGAAATCCAAAGTTTAATGGTAATTCATCAACAGATTCAATCATTCTATGGATATTCCATTCCCCAGGAGTACACGTTGTAGCGTTTGTTCCATCAGCAGGTCCCGTACCTCCACCAATCATAGTAGTGGTGCCATTACAAATTGCATGTATTGCTTGTTGTGGAGAAATAAAATGGATGTGAGAATCAATTGTACCAGGAGTACAAATCGTATGTTCGCCTGCAATTATCTCAGTATTTGAAGATATGACCAAGTCAACTCCATCCATAATGTTGGGATTACCAGCATTTCCTACACCAACAATTTTTCCATCTTTAATTCCAATGTCAGCTTTGATTATTCCTAAAATAGGATCCATTACAATTGCATTAGTAATTACAAGATCAAGTGAGTCTGCTCTAGATACGCCACTTGCTTGTCCTAAACCATCACGTATGCTTTTACCGCCACCAAATACAGCCTCATCACCATATTTGATTAAATCTTTTTCAATTTCTATAATTAAATCAGTATCAGCTAAACGAATACGGTCAGATACAGTAGGACCAAATAAATCAATGTATTTTTTTCGTTGAATTGTGAGAGTCATTTCATACCCTTGAATCCTTTTTCGGCAGCTTTTTTGAATGCATCATTTTGTTTTTCTTTCAAACTTCCATTTACTAATCCATTAAATCCATACACAGTTTTTTTTCCTCCAAATTCGGTTAATTCAATTTTTTTTGTATCTCCCGGTTCAAATCTTACCGATGTTCCAGCTGGAATATTGAGGTGGTATCCATATGCTTCTTTTCTAGAAAATTCAAGTGCTTTGTTTACTTCAAAAAAGTGAGTATGTGAACCAACTTGAATAGGTCTATCGCCAGTATTTTGAACACTGACAGATATTGTTGATTTTCCTTCATTAGCAATAATTGGCTCATCAGATGGAAAATATTCACCGGGAATCATATCATTACACAATAGGATCATGGACAGTAACTAGTTTTGTCCCATCTTCAAAAGTAGCTTCTACTTGAATAGAATGAATAAGATCTGCAACGCCAGGTAAAACATCATTTTTTGATAAAACATTTTTTCCAGAGCTCATAAGTTCCGAGACAGTT
Organism: uncultured Nitrosopumilaceae archaeon; assembly: GCA_964507355.1. Taxonomy (GTDB): domain Archaea; phylum Thermoproteota; class Nitrososphaeria; order Nitrososphaerales; family Nitrosopumilaceae; genus Nitrosarchaeum. The sequence continues at coordinate 19,711 of CAZDPM010000011.1, read as the reverse complement.
CGCCCATCTCTTGCTCCTTCTAAAATATGATCAGCCAAGATAGATACAGCTTCAGGATGATTTAGTTTTAATCCCCTGCTTTTTCGTCTACGAGCAAGCTCGGCAGCTACAAAGACGTTTAGTTTTTCTAATTCTCTAGGGGTAAGCATCATTAAATTGAGTAATACTACAGTGTATTTAATAATTAACTTACTCAAAGTATAACTTTATCAAAATACAAAGCAAGACATGTTAGAAGTTAATGCCCCTATAGGAAATATTTTTCACGATAAAGGATTTGCTGAGCTAAAAAAGAAAAATTTTGAAAAACTTCTTGTTTCTCGAATGGATTTAGAAAAACGAATTTTGCGAAGAAAAACAGATCATGGAACAGACATAGGTTTGAAATTAGAATCAGGGATAAAAATTCGTCATGGTGATGTAATTAAAAATGGAGACGAGGTGATTGTAATAGAACAACTGCCTGAAAAAGTAATTTCAGTTAGGCTAAAAACCAAAAGCACAAATGAGGTCATGGTTCTTTTAGGACATATTATTGGAAATAGACATAGGCCAATATCTATTCAAAAAGAGGAGATTTTATTTCCAATTCAGGCAGATTCAGAAAAAGATGTATTCATAAAATTATTCCACAGCATTATTGGTCATATCGACATTACTGTAAAAGAACAAATATTTTCTCCCCACTCAGGTGCAGATGTACATGAACATTGATGAGATAGAACAAGATCTTGGGATGATGCAATTATCAGACTCATTTTTCCCTACAGGTATTTTTGCCACATCAAACGGATTAGAATTTCTATTTAAAGAAAGAAAGAACAATGGAATGTCAGAAATAGTCAATATACTTAGAATAAACATTCGTCAACAAATTGGACCTTCTGATTGTGTTGCACTTGCAAATGCTTTTGATAGTGCAAATAAGCAAGACTTTGAAAAAATAATTGAGATAGACAATATTATTTTTGCAACAAAACCAATAAAAGAAATCAGAGACGCATCAATAAGATCTGGAATACAACTGATCAAATGCGTATCAGAATTTGTAAAAGATGATAAGATTTTAGAGCAATACAAAAACAACATATCAGAAAACAATGTTCATGGTATCTTTCCAGTGGCGTTTGCAATTTGTTGTAATGCATTGAAAATTAAAAAAGAAAAATGCATGATGATGTTACTATATGGTTTTACTGTAGGTGTTGTAGGCGCAGCACTACGACTAGGACTAATTCAGCATTTTGAAGGCCAAAAAATTATTCATAGCATTAAACCAATCATAAGTGAAACCATACAAGAGTATTCAGATAAATCAATTTCTGAGATGTGGCAGTTTGCTCCTCAAATGGATATTATCCAAATGTCGCATGAAAAAATGAATTCTAAAATGTTTATTACATAAAAATTGAATTTTTTATCATGGTTCACATACCGCGAATAGGAATTGGAGGTCCAGTGGGCTCAGGAAAAAGCATGCTTATCGAAAGAATCGTACCCATGTTGGCTGAAAAAGGATACAGTGTCAGCATTATCTCAAATGATGTGATTTCAAAAGAAGATGCAGATAGAATGAGAATGAATTTAGCTACAAAAAGAGGGTTGCTACCTGAAAATTTAGTGATAGGTCTTGCAACAGGAGGTTGTCCACATACTGCAATTAGAGAAGATCCTTCAATGAATCTTTCAGTAATAGAAGAAATGGAATCAAAACATACTGAACTTGATCTTATAATTATTGAAAGTGGTGGAGATAATATAACAACTACGTTTAGCCCAATTCTTGCAGATTATTTTATTTACATAATTGATGTTGCAGGCGGAGACAAATATCCAAGAAAGGGCGGATTGGGGATTGAAAGCTGTGATCTCCTAGTTATCAATAAGATAGATCTTGCCATGATAGTAGGAGCAGATCTTGAAGTTATGAAAAGAGATGCAGAAAAAATAAGAAAGGAAAAACCGTTCCTATGTATCAATTGCAAAACAGATGAAGGCATAAAAAAAGTAACAGAACGTATTATCTATGATGTTTTATTAGGATCTGCACCAAAATCAACAATTACACAAAAGGTATGATTCTTGAACAAATTACAGAATAATTTTCCAGATGACATACCAAAAGAAATTCTAGAGTATGATGCCGAAGTAAAACAGTTAGGGATAGGCAAATCAGGAAAGATTGGAATTTTAGAAGTTGAACTTCAGATGAACAAAGTTGGTAAAACAGTTGTTACAAAGCAATTTTCACAAGTCCCATTGCAACTTCAAAGGGCGCTATATCCCGAAAATTTACTTCTAGGAATGGCGTATCTGTATGTAGTTTCACCATCAGGTGGAATTTTGCAAGGAGACAGATACAGAACAGATATTTTATTAAAAAATAATGCTGTAGCCCACATAACAACTCAAGGGGCAACTAGAATATACAGCATGAACACAAATTCAGCATCACAGTTCATAAACATTACAATGGATAAAAACTGCTATCTTGAATACATCCCAGATCAAATAATTCCATATGAGAATTCAAGATATTATCAAAAAGTAAACCTAAACATTCACAGCAATTCCACCCTGATTTATTCAGAGATATTGACCTCTGGAAGAGTAGCCATGGGTGAATCTTTTGAGTACGATATATGTTATCTTAAAACACATTGCAAGAATGAAAATAATAAAAATAGATTTTTAGAAAATGTAAAAATTGAGCCAAAAAAACAACAGTTGAAAGATTATGAGGTGTTAGGCAAATACAAAATAGTTGGAACAGTGTATGTCATAACTAAAAAAGAATATGTTGTTGAACTAGAAGAAACCATAAACAATGAAACGTTAAAGATTGCAGAGATTTCAGTGGGAACGTCGATTCTTTCAGACGAATCTGGAATAATTGTTAGGATTTTGGGAAATAAAACAGAAGATGTTTTTGATGCAATCTTTAAAACAGTTGAAGTTAGTAGAAAGAAAATTCTAGGAGTATCATTTAGTAAAATAAGAAAAAACTAGATCAAAAAAATAAAACATCAAAACGTTTAACAAAATCAAAACATTTGATTAGAATTCAAATAGAGTAAATAAAATGATAGTTTTCAAGAATTTGGTTATGAATGCATTCCAGTTGTTTGGAATTTACATTTGTAATTATTTTGATTCTACAAATCTAGAATGAACATTAGCTTAACCTACATACAATTAACCTGTAGAAGTATCGTAAAACGAATAATAAGGTAAATATAGTATTAGAATTATTATGCTCAAAAGTACAACTGTCTCTGGACCAAAATGTCCTTCATGCGGAGATAGAAAAATGGTAACAGATGAAACAACAGGAGAATTATTTTGTAGTAAATGTGGTTTTGTAGTTTCAGATAAGATCTCAGATACAGGTGCAGAATGGCGTTCTTTTGCAAATGACGACACAAACAGAGCCAGAACAGGAGCTGGAACGTCATTGACAATGCATGATATGGGATTATCAACAGTCATTGGTGCAGCCAATAAAGATTCTACTGGAAAACCTCTAACATCATCAATGAAGAGTTCAATTGAAAGATTGCGAACTTGGGATAGCAGATCACAAGCTCATTCTTCTGCAGATAGAAATCTAAGGCAGGCATTAAATGAGATGGGAAAATTAAAAGATAAACTTGCATTAACAGATGCAGTAGTTGAAAAAGCTGCATACATTTATCGAAAAGCTATGGAAAAAAAACTCGTGAGAGGTCGTTCAATTCAAGGTTTAGTGGCAGCTTGTCTTTATGCAGCATGTAGAAATACAGAAACTCCTAGAACATTAGATGATATTGCCAATGGTATTAACATTAGAAGAAAAGATGTTGCTAGATGTTACAGATTAATTTTTAGAGAATTGGAATTAAAAATGCCAGTAGTAGACCCGGTTAAAGGAGTATCAAGAATTGCAAGTATTGCAGAACTAAGTGAAAAGAGCAAACGAAAAGCAGTTGCAATTTTAGAACAAGCAAAAAAAATAGGCATGGTGGCTGGAAAAGACCCGATGGGAATAGCAGCTGCTGCACTTTATTTGGCATGTATTAGTACAGGGGAGATAAAATCACAAAAAGATATTTCGATTGCATCAGGTGTTACAGAAGTAACAATTAGAAACAGATGTGCAGGTTTACGAAAAATGCTTCAAAACTAATGAGAAAAATGCTAAACAGTAAAAATACATGGTCAGATTGGCTTTAATGAAAAAACAATTTTAAAAATACCTCAATCAGCAGGAGTATATATGATGCATGCATCAATGAAGATTTTATTTATTGGAGGTTCTGAAAATATTAAAAAAGCATACAAGAAAAAAAGAAAGAACACTGCATTTCAAAAGCCACTAGAGTAAGATACATGCAGACTATATCTTATGAACAAGTTTCTGAGGATTTAATCAATGATTATCAAGATAGACATTAGGGAAATATTCCTCAATGCATGTGATAATCATAAAAATAACCAACATGTTTTTTAAATTTTAAAAACTATAATCAAGAATTTCTATATCTTTTATACTCAATATCATCCCAAGTTACATCATGTGGGCAAGTATTCACATGTATTGTCTATTTTGCCAGAATTAAGTTGTTATGACTAATTGATTCAAAAAGTACCCATCATAGGCCTTTTGAGAGGTTCAATAATCTTAAGAATAGCAAATGCATATTTACTAAAATCAGCTTCCTTTTCAGAAGAGACTAGCAAAACATCATCATTGGCTAAAGGAAAACTCATAACAATTACCTTATCTCTATAAGACATTGAAAAATGAACTTGACCAAACTCTTTATCAAATTCATGCCTCATACGAACTCTAAGTGCAAGTTCCATGAACATCATCTCATCTTGTTTTTGAGATTCTAAGGAAAGCATCCCCTTTTTCATGCCTCCCGCAACAAGATGACCTCGACTATTGATTATTCTAGATGACCTCAATAGTGGATCTAAATTAATAATTTTTTGGCACATTTTTTCTAATTCTTCAACATCAGCCACTTGTCTAATTAAACAAACGATCTATTTATTGAGAGCTATCATAATAATAATCCGTGGAAGCAGAATCTGAAAAAGACATTACAGATTATTATAAACACCTGTCATTATTCTGGACGGATATAATGCATTTAATGTCAAGTAAACCTCAGGCCTTGACTTCATTAGGCCCTATGCGAGCATTTGCATCTAATTCCAAGAAGATATCAACTGAATTAATTCAGATTAACGAAAACTTGATGATATTTAACAAGTATGTAACAGAATACTACAGACAATTATCAGAAACATGGAGTGAAGCTCAAAAGAAGGTCAATCTAAAAGCACCAAATGTGCCACATGACATAGAGCAAATTGAATCATTCAAAAGAGTATGGATAGATGTTTTTGATAATGATTTTACAGAATTATTTGATTCAAAGAAATTTGGAGAGAATTATGGAAAATTAGTTTCAAAAGAGCTTGAACTTACAAAAAACTGGCATAACATTTCAAATGTAATATTACAAGCTGCAAATTTACCAAGCAAAGAAGAGATTGATGAGGTATACAAAGAAATACATGCTCTGAAAAAAAGAGTAACAAAACTAGAGATTGAATTAAAGAAGAAAAAGCCAGTTAACATGAGGATAACAAAAAATGAAAAGTGAATCAAAGTTTGATCCTAAAATCATTGAGGAGATGATAAAATTCAGTAAGCACGTCATGGATGCACCAAAATTAGTTTCAGCTCCAGATGAAATTAGTTTAGAGATAACTCCACATGAAATTGTTCAAGAAATAGATAAAACGAGATTATTACATTACAAACCACTTTCAGATAAACAACATAAAACGCCATTACTAATTTCATATGCACTAATTAACAGATATCATATTTTAGATATACAACCAGAAAAAAGTTGGGTCAGAAATTTACTATTACAAGGGTTTGATGTGTACATGTTAGATTGGGGTTCTCCTACTAGTATGGACAAATATTTGGATTTTGATGATTATGTTAATGGATATTTAGATAGTAGTGTAGAATTTATCAAAGATGAATCATCTGTTGAAAAAATATCCCTACAAGGATATTGTACTGGAGCTACAATAGCAACCGCATACACAGCATTGCATCCAGAAAGTGTGAAAAACTATATTGCAACTGCACCAGTAATTGACGGATGGCGAGATACCACAGTAATCAGTAATCTTGCCAAACACATGGATGTGGATAAGATGGTAGAAACCATAGGAAATATGCCTCCTGAATTCATGTATTATTGCTTTTCAGTATTAAAACCATTTGAGCAGGGAATTGAAAAATATATCAATTTTTTCAAAAACATTGAGAATAAAAAATTTGTAGATAATTTCCTAAGAATAGAAAAATGGCTAGGGGATACACCGCCAATCCCAGGTGCACTTTTCAAACAATGGATTAAGGACATTTATCAAGATAATTTATTAATTCAAAACAAGATGTTTGTTGGTGGAAGTCTAATAGACTTGAAGAAAATAAACATGCCAATATTTACACAGGTTGCAGTAGGAGATCATTTAGTATCACCTGAGTGTAGCATGCCGCTTCATTATGCTGTGGGAAGTGAAGATAAAACCTTGAAAATATACCCAACAGGACATGTAGGAATGATTGCTAGTTCATTATCTCAAAGTAAAGTGTTACCAGAGCTAGGAAATTGGCTTGCAGAAAGATCATAAAATAAAAGATAAAAGTTACCACTAGTTCTTTGTGGCAAATGATGATACATAGGATTGAATAATATTTCTGTTCAAGTCAGCAAATGATTTTGCATTATCATTGAATGTTTTGATATTTTGTTGGGCTACATCAATTGTTGTAAGTGTCATTTGGTTGTGTATTGATGCGGCTTTAACAAATTCTTTAGTAGTATCATTCATTACTTTTAATGTTGCTTGTGAAATATTAGTTGCAACACCAAATTTCTCAGCATATTCTTTTTGTAATGTGATCGTAGAATCAACAACAGTTTCATATGCTTGCAGATATTCTTGCTGAACATTAGTAAATGATTGATGATACTGTGGTATTGATTGTCTAATATCGGTGAATATTTTGTTGATACTATCTTGACATACAGAAAATACATTTTTAGTTCCTGATGTTTGTTCGTTATTACTCATTGTTTCACCTCCTTATTTTTTGATTTTTTGGCTATTGGAAGGACTATAACTTGAACCAGATCTCCTTCTCCTAATCCGAGTGCATTACGTTCTGCCTCTGGAATTGAAATTCTGCCATTACTACTGACAGTTGTTTTATAGGCGCCCCAATTCATAAAAGATGGAAGCATTTGGCCAATTTGAAACATAGTCTCCATACTTTTGTTTTGCATAGATGACATATTTTTCATCATGTCAGATTGAACATTTCTCGTATTATCAGAAACTTCTCTAAGGGTTTCTAAAGGATTGAATGTTTGAGTGTCTTGATTTGTCATTAACATGCCAAAATTTTTTATAAATTCAGCTTGTGCACGACCATTTTTTTGGATCCAGTCTTTGAACATTTCTGAAGGATTAAATTGGTTATAATTACCATTCATTGGTAAAAATTGGAACTAGATACTATATAAACGAATCTACACTAAGAAATAAATTCCAATACAGTTGATGAAAAGGTTTCAGGATCCTGAACATATGGAGTGTGACCGCAATTATCCATTCTAAAAAATTGACAATTTTTGATATTAGATAAAAAATTATCAGCATATTGAATTGGGATTACTGGGTCTTTAGAACCCCAGATTATTAGAGTAGGACAAGCAATAGTATGTAATCTAGAAGTGATAATTTCTGAATTTTTTAATCCCAAAATAGTCGACATGAATGCTAATTTTGCATTTGGTAGTTTCATTCTTTCAATAAACCCTTGAACAATTTGACTATCAATTTCACGACCAGAGGACTCCATTAACTCAAACACGCTTTTAGCACTTTCGTCATTTGGGTACAACGCAGCCATTATGTAAGCATCTAAAGCAGGAGTCGATTCCTTCATCGATCCTGCAGGAGACACAAGGATTAATTTTTCAACCTCACTAGAATGTGTGGACGTATAATCTGCTGCAATTTGACCACCTAAAGAAGAGCCAATGATAATTGGACGTTTAATTTCCAAAGCAATGAAAAACTTCTCAAGAAACGTCGTAAAAAATTCAGGAGTATAATCTGCAACAGGTTTATCGCTATAACCATGTCCGATCAGATCAGGAACGATCACATGGTATTTTTTTGCAAAAATAGGAATCACCTCACTCCATCGTTCAGCAGATGCACCCAACCCATGAATCAATACCAAAACATGTTTAGAATCTCCAGATTCCAGATACCTAATTTTATTACCATCCACATGGATAAAATTTTCCTTCATGGTTTTAGCTTCAATTATTTAGCTAGATAAGTTTAGTTACTATTAACGATCAACTGTTTTCGGTATTTTACTAAATTATTACCTAGAAAAATAGATGTTAGGTTTTTTAAGATCCAAGCAGAAAATAAATCAGGGTAAATAAAAAAATCAATAAAATCCTTGTCCCAATAGATGGTTCAAAAAATTCCATACGAGCACTTGAAATTGCCATATCCATAGCAAACCAGTTCAAAGCAACAATTACAGGCGCCTATTCAATAAACATACAACCACATTCAGAATTTCAGGGAGTATCCTCAATCAGTAAAGAGTGGAAAGATGAGGCAAAAAACATACTAGATAATACTAAAAAATAGCACAACAAAGCAATATAGATTTCAAAGAAAAAACAATGCAAGGAAACATAGGATATAATCTCATAAAGTTAGCTCATGATAAAAAAGAAAACTTCAGTCTAATAGTAATAGGCTCTAGAGGAAGAAGTGCAATAAAAGAATTATTCTTTGGTAGTGTTTCAAATTACGTTATTCATACATCAAAAATTCCAGCGCTCATTGTTAAATGAGTTTAAGATAAGCCGTGCTTTTGAAAATATTTTTGATGATAGTCTTCTGCTTTATAAAATTCAGGCGCTGGAACGATTTCAGTTACAATAGGTTTATGAAACTTTCCTGATGTTTCTAATTCTTCTTTAGATTTTCGTGCAATCTGAGCTTGTTCATCGTTATGAAAAAATACTGCAGAGCGGTATTGATGTCCAATATCAGGTCCTTGTCGGTTAAGTGATGTAGGATCATGATTACTCCAAAACACTTTTAGTAGCTCGGCATATGTGATTTCATTTGGATCATACTCTACTTGGACTGCTTCAGCATGTCCTGTTTTATCAGTACATACTTCTTCATATGTAGGGTTTGCCAATTTGCCACCTATGTAACCTACTTGTGTTGATTTTACACCTTTAGTTTTGCGAAGTAGGTCTTCAACATGCCAAAAACATCCAGCACCAAACGTAGCTTTCATATTTTAATTACGATTTTATCAAATTAAAACTATGTGGTTAATGATTTGAATTAAAATAGGGTTTACTTGACGTCAGTAAAAATTTCAACTACCTTTTTAGCTAAATTTTCAATGTGGGCAGAGGGTTCTGCAGAAATCAAAAGAAGAACCTGAGTGATAGGAAAAGGGAAACTTACTAAAACTGTCTTATCACGTCTTGCTGCAATGTAATTAATTGGCCCCAAGCTTTCATCATATTCCGTTCTAATAGAAGCTTTTGATACAAACTCAAAGAAAGAATGTAGCCTAGTTTCATCATCCTCGTATGGGACTAGCCCTTCTTTAAAACCTCCCACGATTAGCTTTCCAGATTTATCAACAATTCCGGCAAATCTAATTTCTGGTTCTTTTAGAAGCTGTGAGCATTTTTCATTGTATAGTTTAAGAGCATTATTATTTTGAACAGACAACAGTACATTATCAGCATATCAAAAATAAAAACCTAGCCAATAACATAGTAATCCAATTTAAAACTTGCATTTTAGAACAACATAATCAATGATTTTTTGGTCTGATGCCTTTTTCATTTTTAAAATAGACTTATAGAGTATTTTTTCAACGTAACTTGAGTATTTTTGTAATATTAATTTCCTCAGTTCCTTACGATTTTCAATGTAATAATTTGCCAATGGAGTATATACTTTATCTCCAATTAGTTGTTCATCAGTAATTTTAAAACCGCCTGACTTTACAAGTTCTTTCACATAATCTAACCCGTAATGCTCTGAGGACCAAGTAAATTTCAGAATCCCTAATTTGAATAATGATGAACTCCTAAGAGTTACAGGTAATGCCAAAGTAAGTATTCCGTCATATTTCAAAATCCGTTTGGACTCTGAAATAAAATCTTTTAGAGGTTTGAAATGTTGTGATGATTCTAATGCCAATACTCGATCTACAGTATTATTAAAAAAGGGTAATTTGGTGGAAGTTGAATTGATAAATTCAATATCTTTCTGATGACCGGAAAAATGTAATTGGTCAAAATTAATATTTACACAAAATAGTTTTAGATGGTTATAATTTTTGTTCCAAAAAATTGCAGGAGCGGATAATCCGCTTCCAACATCAACAACATTTGTTGCATTTTCCAATTCTGCCAAATTACCAAAATAGGAGCAGAGGTTTTCTTGGGCAGAAATTGGGTCGTGTGTATTTTGATCCCAATAACCAAAATTCAACATAGAACCTCCAGTTGCAAGTTGCATTATTGGAGATAGAGAATTGTAGAGATTTATGATATCTTTTTCATTTTTTCTAATTGTCCAGAAAAACATATCAATAGGATTAATCATGATCAAAAAGGTTTTCAAACATAGTTGAAATCAAATACTATTAATTTCTAATGTACTAATTAAGAGAATCAGTCAGGTAACAGCAGATACCATCTTTTATTAATTTGAGTAGATTAGTAATTAAATGAGTGAATCAGGTAATTTTTTAGAAATTACAATTGCAAAGTGGAGTGACAGATTTTTTGCATGGTTAATTGATTTTTGTATCATTACAGCAATTTCAACACTCGTGATTTTTGCATTTTTTGGAAAAATAGATTATGATCTAAATGAAAAATGGATGTGGGCAGAAACAACTCAATTCGTTCAGACTAGTATAATCTTTTTTATATACTGGATAATTTTAGAATATAAAACTGGACAATCAATTGGGAAAAAAATCCTAGATTTGAAAGTGACTAACACCTATGGAAAACGATCAGATTTAAAAGGAGTCATCATCAGTAGTTTTGGAAAAACATTTCTCATACCAGTAGATGTGGTTTTAGGATGGATTTTTACAAATGAAAAACGTCAAAGAATATTTAATAAATTTGGAGACACATTAGTAATAAAAATAAAAAATAATGAAGAAAACAATGGAAACATCAAATACAAAAAGGATTGAATTCGGTCATATTTTATTAGACAGTTGTTTTCTAGAATTAACCAATAGATCTATTACCAACTTTAGATCTGGGTATTTTAAATGTCTGAGAACATAAAATGGTGGGTTGGACTTCCAAAAGAATTAGAAAAAGACATAGAATTTGAAGAATAAATTCTCTACATCTGCATGTACATGGTTATAACAAAAGTGGTGGTCAATCCAAAAATCCATAATTCAATCTAATTATAATTTAGATGTCATATTTTCTGTTCAAAAAAAGAACCATATTTTTCTAGAAAAGATATGTCAGACTAATTGGGATGTAGCAGTAAATAACTGAAAGGACTGGAACATCCAAGATATTGTTCGGTCAATGTAATGTAACAATTGTAAAAAATGTTGAACATGTTAAAAATATTAGCACTAGAAAAAATATTGGCCCTAGATTAAATATCATGAGATGTAAATAAGAATGAGGAAAAATGTACAAACAAAAACAAAAAGAAGGCAGGCTATCACGACGTGTACTTTTCTCTGCGATCATTGCAGGGTTTGCAGTTGTTATAGTCTTCACAGTGACTCCATGGAACTTTGTTCCTACACAAGTTACTGAAGATGTAACTGTCATAGCAAACACGGAATACGGCTGTGTTGGAGAATCCCAATACGGAATAAGTGTAGTCGTACCCGAATGTAGTGCACAAGTTGGTGACACAGTATCTTCCACATTTAATGTTCCATCAGGGAAATTAAATGGATATCTGGAAGAACTTGAAAGAAGACAAAACCCCATGGTAGATGAATGGGATAGAAACGTCAGCGGTTCAGGTTTCTCACCATAATTTTTTTTAATTTTAAAAAAACTCGTTTTATTGGATTCTTCTTTTAATTCTTCTTTGGTGGATGATTTTCATTTCCATATACTATTGATAAAATTACCACGGGCCTATGTTTTGTTTTTATGATTTCTGCAATTGCGTTTTCTTTAAAATATCCAGTTCAGGTTAGAAAGCATCGTTCCAGTTCTATTCATGGTTTGCTTTTTGGAATCGATGTTAAAAACAGATTTGAGATTTCTAGGCAGAATAACTTGATGGATTTAATTGTCTTATTGTGCCAGACTTACTTTTGATTCTTGAAGTTGACAATTTGTATGAATTGGATCATCAGCATACTTTAGACAGTGTCTGCATTGAAATTGGGTTGGCTGGTTGCAAATATTACAACATTTTTTTACAGATAATATAACACCACAATTTCGACATGAATCTATTCTCATCAGGTACACTATAGTGTAAATGCGTCATTTAAACAATGTGAAAATTAGATCAAACTAATTAGCTGTTTCTAATTTTTCTAAATTTATGTAATATTATTTTGAAATTGTATTTCTAATCAGATTTGATTCAAAAAAATGATCGAGTACAGTTTTTGGTGAAACATCCTCTCAAGAATCATCAAGATTATTCTCTTATCAGAACTGTGAAATGGTAAATATTCAAGCTTCAAAGACTTTAAGATAAAAGGAATTGGGCAAATCGCCCAATCCTTGTGGGATGCTAACTTGGTCGGGTTAAGCAGATGACTCCACCGTATGAATTCCATTGCTAATTTACAGTAATAGTATTTAGATCTGACTGCTAATTTGTACTGATGATTCATTCATCTGCCTTTTATTCAGATTATACAAGTGCAATACTCTTGATAGAGATAAGAAATACCAGATAGTTGAGATACAAGAGGATATGATGATCCTAATGGAGGTTGACGTGTATGATATTGATTTTGCAAAAAGAAAGATTATTGATTTATAGAATTTGTTTTTCAACATTAAATCATCAGAGTATCTATTTGCATCTATGAAATATGTTCCATCAAAGGGATCATCCAATAAATTAGAATATCTCAACACATGATCAATAGCAGATTCAGTACACCCAAGATTTACTAGTTTATCAATTAATTCAAAATTAAAAGTTTTTGGTAAAATTTGACTTTAATCAATGGTTATAATCACATACCAATATTGTACAATGAGTAAAAATGTCTAAAAAAATCAGTAATGTAATTTTCATTATAGCCTTTAGCATAACCATTCTAATTTTACAACCAGATGCTTTTGCTGTGGAAAATAATTTACTTGATTTTCCAATTGGTCTTAAGATAGGAGAAACTGCAAGTATCAACTCTGAATTGACGATAACATTGCTTGACATTGAAGATTCAAGATGTCCAGTTGATGTTACCTGTGTTTGGCAAGGAACGGTATTAGCTAAAATACAACTCAAAAAAGAATCTCAAGACCTTGGAATTCACACTATTCCTATGGAAACAATGGAAAATAGCGAACAAATATTTGATGGATATTACATAAGACTAACCAATATAGAGCCTTATCCTGTAAGTACAATGTCGATACAACCAACAGACTATGTACTTGCTTTTTTTGTCTCGATGGCTGAAACCAATCGTACTGATTCTCCACTAGATCAATTCAAAAATGGGATTCCTTTCAATGAAATAAAATGCAGTCCTAGTCTTCAGTTAACCCAAAGATATGATGGACGACCCGCATGCGTCAGTTCAGAATCTTATTTTGAGTTGATTAAAAGAGATTGGGTAAGTGATATTATCAAAACAATTCAATTAGGAGACTTTGATCAAAGTACAATTCAGCCAGTAATTAAAACTGGCACAAATTCTGGTTTCTGTCTTGGATACTGTTCAAAGGAATTTGTCATAACACCTGAAAAAATAACCTATACTCAAAGCGGACATGAGGTTTCTGATAAGATAAAACATATTTCATTTTCTAAATCAGATTGGAATGAATTGGTTGATTTAGTGGATTTTCAGAAATTCAATTCGCTGCCAGATAGAATTGGCTGTCCCGGTTGTGCAGATGCCCCAGTGGAGTGGATTGAAATTAGATCAGGTGACAAAACTAAAAAGATAGAATTTGAGAGTGGGGATAATATTCCAGAAATTAAGAATCTAATTTTGGCACTTGAAAAAATTCGCAGCCCATTAGAGTCTTCAATAGAAAATTTTGAGGACTGTGTTGCTGCTGGAAATCCTGTCATGGAATCTTATCCAAGACAATGCAGGACAAGTGATGGGAAAAACTTTGTTGAAGAAATTGATAATGCCATAGAGATACCAAATGAAATTAAGGAAAAGAGATCTCCTGTAAATGTACCTGATGCAACAAATGAAAATGATCTGTCATGTCAAACTCGTTGGAATATAGAAACAACAGACGAATTAGATGCAGAGCGCATTAAAAATTCAGTTCAAAGTAAAATTGCCCAATTTGGAATAACATACTTTCTGGAAGATAGAGAAATCAGGGTATCTGAGAGTTCTTCAGGATATGTAGTTTCAGTTTCAGGATTATGGGATCCTGAATCTGTTCAGTATTCAATGATTACAGAGGATCTTGAAAATATCTTTGGATTTGATGTTTATGGCGAACCTGCAATGTGCACATGACTATTTTCTTATAATTACATCCATTTTCATCTCCAAAGCCAAAAAGAGGTAAAAAGTTACAAAGAAGGTCAATAGAGATGCAAAACGAGCATTATCTCAAGAAGAGTCTAGTTTTAATTTCTTGAAATTGTCTGGCTTTATCTTTTTCAGTATCTTGTTTTTTACCGATTCGTTTTCATTTACAGAAAGTATTATTCTCTTGTAGAATCCCTGCTTTAGTTCAATACAAAGAAATTTTTTGTTTCTTGTAGTATACCAGAATTCTTTTCCCCTGTTTGTAAGATATGTCCCTGCTTTTATCAGTACGGGAAAAAATGTTCCTGGAAATCTAAGGTCGTGAGGTAGTTTTGCAGGGACATCAGTATGGATCTCAGAAATAGCATTCAACGGAATCACAAAGGATCAATGTACTCCTAGTATCTTTTCGATTATACTGAACTTTACGTAGAGATTAGAATCATCAGAAAACACATGCATTATGATTAATAAAAAATACACTCATAATAAAAGAAATCCCACTGAATAATTTACATTCGGTGTTTAAAATCCAATGCAGTGCTTATCAATTATCAATAGTCATCCTTTTCTTTTTCTCTTTTTTATCTTCATTGTCATGTAAGCAAACACAATAAACAGAGATACTGCTAAAACAAACCAACCAAATGTATTTGATGCAGTATTTATTGTCTCTCCTGTTTGTAATGATTCAGAAGCATATACAATAGAGAAGGAAAACAAAGACATGATACTCAAAATTGGGAAGATAAACATCATCTATTTCTCTATTCTAGAGGATCATAAAACATTCTATCGTATGTTCAAATCCATACAGGTCAATGATAAATAATTCGTCATTTTAGAAATACATTGATAATAAAAAAGGGAGATGCATTCCTAGATATTGGATACTAGGAATGCACCTACGCCCATACCCATTACTATGCCAAGTCCCATGCAGATTAAATCGAACTTGACTACCTTTTTGAATGGTGCATGAACCATCTTGTCCCAGTTACTCTGGGGTTTTTGGGTTTGAATTGTTTTCATGGTTTTACTAGGTGGTAGAGATTCATAGAATGTAGTATCATGTAGTGCTGAAAGGTAAGCTATTCAGCTTACCAGCTTTTATACAATGATAAAACTATTATAATTAATAACTACAATAAGTCAATTCAGCATATTAAATTGGAGTAATAATCGATGTTAGTGCTCGGTTTTACTTTATAGACATGGTAGTTCCGATATTGTCACACAGTCATAAAACCAACAGATGACGTTATGATTTGATGAGGGTGAAGACTAGACATATTATTAATTTAGATTGTTTTTAAAAAATTCAAGTGTTTTTTTCCATGCATCCTTTGATTCGTCAGGTGCATATCTATCACCAGACGGATTTGCAAATGCATGATTTACTCCAGGATAAATATGAATGTCATTTTCAATCCCTAATTCATCTAGAGACATCTCAAACTCATTGACTGTTTCTGGTGGAATTCCAGAATCAAGCTCGGCAAAAATACCCAATACTGGCCAGTTGATTTTGGATAATTCTTCAGTGTCTGTTACCAGTTGGCCATAATAGATTACAGTTGCATCCATGTTTTCATTGTTTAATGCCAAGTTAAGTGACTGGCCTCCTCCAAAGCACCACCCAATGGAGCC
Organism: uncultured Nitrosopumilaceae archaeon; assembly: GCA_964507355.1. Classification (GTDB taxonomy): domain Archaea; phylum Thermoproteota; class Nitrososphaeria; order Nitrososphaerales; family Nitrosopumilaceae; genus Nitrosarchaeum. The sequence goes on along the minus strand of CAZDPM010000011.1, from coordinate 3,204 downwards.
AAGACTTGATGTGGAATACTTTTCTTCCATATACGACGCTGCAGTATTCATGTTTTCTGTCCATTGAGATTGCTCAAATGAGCTTCTCAACTGTCTGGCTTCATCAGCAGTTGTTCCTACTTTGCCATCATACAAGTCAACTGCAAATACAACATACCCATGTGATGCTAACTTTTCGGCCATCTGTTTTACGTTATCATTTAATCCCCAGAATTCATGAATCATTATCACTCCAGGATATTCACCATCTACACTGGGCTTTGCCAAGTATCCTTTGGAGTTTTCAAAATAGTTTACATTTTCTGTCTGAACGTCAAATTCTCCAGTTGTAAATATCTCTGAGTTGTTGTTTTCATTTTTCTCATAGTCTGGTAACACATGAATCGCCCATCCTCGTTGAATCAGCTTTTCAACAGATGTTGGTTTTATGCATACGGGTTCTCCGTTTGAAAATCTCAGCACTAGCTCCAATCCTTCAGTACAAGTTACACTTGTAGGTTTGACTCCATCTTGAATTTGCTTTAGTGGTGGTGGAAAGTGTGCAATGCCTTGAGATTCTGGCATATCTTGATGGTAATGCGTCTCTGTTTTTGTATCTTGTACTGCACCATCAACCATTATCACACCAATCTTGTTGTTGTTATAGTTTGGAAACCAGATGTTTCCCTTATCATCTGAATGAATAAACTTGATGTGAGTTTGCGGAGATGGCATATCATATTCATTAATTGTTTTTGTGGTCTGATCAAGTTGTCCCATCTTGTAAATTCCGGTCATACTAAACCACACGTTGTCATGTGGGTCTACCCAAATTGCATATGGTCCTGAAGATTCAGAGCTTGTATCATACTCTATGATCTCATTTGCGTCTGGATCAAAACTTGCTATCTTTCCTGCGTTGTACTGTGTTATCCACAAAATACCGTTACTGTCAATTGCAATTCTTCGTGGACCGCTGCTTTCAGTAGGAAGTGAATATTCTGTAACCTCACCTGTTACTGCATCAACTCTGCCCACATAGTGCCCCGCTAGTTCAGCAAACCACGCATTACCGCTATCATCTGTAATTATTCCATATGGATTGGCAGACGGAGTAATAGTTTTGAATTCCTCAATGTCTCCAGTATTGATATTTAGTTTGCCTATCTGAGATACTGACTGTTCTGTAAACCACAATGTATTTTGATCAGAAAATATCGGAGTGTGAGGTCCTGAATTTAGAGTAGGTGTTTGATATTCTGTAATGGTTTCAGTTTGTATGTCAAGTTTTCCTATCTTTCCTGCACCAACTTCTGTAAACCACACATTTCCTGATTCATCAGTTACAAGACCATGAGGTCTTGAAGATGGTGTTGGTATTTCGTATTCTTTGAATTCCTTAGTTTCAGGATTGAACATGCCAATCTTGTTTGTATTGATTTCAGTAAACCATATCATGCCGTTTGTACCCACAACGATATCGTGGGGAGCAGAATCAAGAGTTGGAATATCCCATTCGTGTATAGTAATTGAATCAGATTCTGCATGAATGTTAGAACTGCTAGCAAAAACAGAAAAAATGGCAATCAAAAACACCACTAGATTCAACTGCATATTGTTACCTCTAGTGTATTTGATTTATTTATTATTGTGCCAAACATTCCAACATTCAAAGGCATTTCAGGGGAAAAACAAAAATAATTACATTTGGTCTTCAAGATCTGTCAGTTTTCATCTCCTTAATTATCAAGTTCTTTTCTAATGCCAAAATAGCAATTACTATTGCCACAAATGCAATTTGAAATATCTCAGTTAAAATTCCATTATCGCTAATTCTTCCACCTCTGCCAGTAATGAAATTATCCGGAATTCGCGTAATTACCCAAATCGCAATAAACACAATCGTTCCACCAAGACCTACACCATACCAAACTATCCCCCACTTTCTAATCATTGGGACAACCCAAAATATCTGAACTGCGCCGCCTACAACAAAAAGAATCCGAATGTTTAGATTGTCTGAAGGGATTCCTAAAACAATGTGAATTATTCCTGCAACTGCAGTGGTTACAGCTGCACCATAAAATAAAATATCTCGCTTGTCAGTCATTTTAATTGAATTAAATATGGATAATTGTTATTATTTTTCTATTCATTGAGTCTGTTTGTTTATTTGATTATAAAGCATTATGGAACTTTGTTACTCGAGTTTTAGATTTTAAAAAAGCCAAAATGCACGAGTGCTTTATTCTAAATTATTCATAACCCAAAAAAACCCCCATATCTCAATTAGAAACAAAATCATTTTTACAATATGCTATCTTCCAACCTCAAACTCCACATCTGTCACCACTGAAATGTTACTATCCCTAATGTTATTCCAGTCATCATATAATACCAGTACTCCTTCATACCGAATCTGAGGATTGTTGCGTTCACCATTAAAGTCTTGGTTTATCTTGATGTTTTTGATTCCTTTGATCTTAAGATTCATGGGTTCTATGATTTCCATTAGATTTTTTCTTGCATCATCAAGTGCAATCTCTTTAACACTAGAAAACAATGATGGGTTTACAAGACCAAAAACAGTTGTTAATGTTTCTAACATATTTTTGTTAAATTTGTTCTATTTTTTAAGATGACGTTATTGTACTACATCCTCAACATTAACCAAATGTATAGAATAATAATCTAAAATGAATAAAATGTATTATCTAAACTGGAGAATAGTCTGTAAAGATTCAAATATTCTGGTATTGAGAAATTACAAAAAATACTTTAAAGATAATTTAATTCATTTTTACTATTCCGTTCACTATGATTTTCGCTACAATGAAAACTATATTGAAAACTATGGTTGCACGGAACCGTCCCTATCTTTACCCCATACACATCATACCTCCAGTTAAATTTGAACCAGATGACAATTGGTTTTATAATTCAAGAATTGCACAAATTTATAACATAACAACATACAATGCAACAAACTCTGTTCTGGTAAAATCATACTATTAAAAAAAACAAAATAAAATTATCGAAAAATATAATTTTATTATTTCAAAATACGTCGTGACAATAAACACCTCGTCATTGTCTCTATTTAGGTAAAGTCGTGTATAGCATTCGCTAGGAGTGATTTAAAATAAAATCGTCGTACAAGTCGTGTATTTTTTGTGAATTCTAAAATGAATTCATCGTGCATAGTCTCTATGTAAGTGGCTGAAC
>CAZDPM010000010.1:0-25537 GCA_964507355.1 uncultured Nitrosopumilaceae archaeon | reverse complement strand
TATTACTGTTATGAATTTTTGAAAAAAATATAGAAATTTTTCTAGATTTTTCAGAACATAAAAAAATAAAAAAATCACCATAAATTAAAGCAAAAAAGCATCAACTTGTGAAAATTAGTTTCAGTAATCAAAACAAATGCAGGTGGAATTAGGGACATACAAAACTTAACAATGAATTAAAAGGCGGTAAGAAAGACTATCAAAGATCCGGTAATGTACTAATCAATTAGTCCATCAAATATTGCGAAATGATGTCCATATTGCCATATGATAGACACATATAATCAACGATGAAAAGAATCACACCAAATTTAATATGTTTTTAATTTTAGATTTAGGCGATATAAAAACATTGTAACAAAAAAGCCACTTGTTAGAACCAAATAAATTCATGCAAAATAGGATATGCTGAATTGTAGAGTCAGAATAGATGTACTCGGAAACAAAGAAAATGGAAAACATTAGTGTTAGAATAAATCATTTTGATGTACAACATCATGATAAAAAAAGTTCATTGAAAATTAGAATACAAAAAAGGAGAAATCTTTTAGGAAAAAAATTGTAAGACTGAATAAAAAACAGTTCTAATTTGACATGTTTTTATAACTATACAAAATCATAAAACTAAATAAATCCGATATATGCAGTTGAACTTATGAAACGGGTCTTCATTAATGGATATGGTTCCATTGGAAGCAGAATAGCTGGATTCATCAAAGACGATAATGAAATCAAAATAATTGGTGTTGGCAAATATTCTCCAGATGATGATGTTAAAAATGCATTATCTAGAGGATTTGATGTTTATGTTCCAGAGACAAAAATAGAGAAATTTAAAAATTACAAGATTTCAGGAACTATTGAATCTGCATTAGACAATTGTGATCTTGTCATTGATTGTGCTCCAGGCGGAGTAGGTTATAAAAATAAAAAATATCTCTATGAACCAAAAGGAGTCATGGCAATTTATCAGGGCGGAGAAACTGTTTATGGCGAGGAAGCAGTTTCAGACTTATTATTTAATTCCAGAGCAACATATACGCAAGCATTTGGAAAAAAACATGTTATGCAAGGAAGCTGCAATGTCACAGGTATGGGAAGAGTGTTACAACCATTGCGTGAAAAGTATGGAAACCGATTAGTCAGATTTGATGTCACACTAATTAGAAGATGGGCAGATATTGAACAGACAGACAAGGATATCAAAGACACAATAGAAATGTCAGAACATCCACATCACGGAGAAGATGTTAAAGCATATTTTGGAAAAGATGCACCATTGTTTGTTAGAGCTGTAAAGGTACCAACAAGACAGATGCATCTTCACATCATAGATGTAAGATTTAAAGAGGACGCCCCTACGGCTGAAGAAATTAATGCCATATTCAAAAATGAGTATGGGGTTGCAACACTATGGACTGCAAAAGGAACAAAAGATGTCAGAGATTATGCAGATACAATGGAGTTCAGCTTCAAAGACACAAACATGATACACATTCATGCAAATATGACAGTATCTATAGGAGATACTGTACAAATGATGTATTCTGATGATCAAACAGGAATAGTGATTCCTGAAAATCACCTACTAATGCAAGCTATGCTTTTCGAAAAAACATATGAAGAAGCATTCAAACACACTGAAACATTATTCCAGATGGATCATAAAAAACAAAAATTAGAACATTATTTTGCAAAGAAATCACAATAGAAATTATAAAACTATTTTACGGTAACTGACTTAGCAAGGTTCTTTGGATAATCAGGATCTATATCTCTTTCTAGTGCAAGATAATATGAAATTAGCTGCAGTGGTATTATTTCCACCAATGGATAAAGCTCATCAGGCATAGTTGGAATCTCAATCCAGTAATCATAAACTGGATGTGACTTGTTAGATATTCCTATTATTTTTGCACCGCGTGATTTTATCTCATTTGCACTAGATATGTTATCTACATAAGAATCGTCTTCAGGGTTGATTACAATAACATATGATGAAGTATCCATTAGTGCAAGTGGACCATGCTTGAGCTCGCCTGCAGCTATGCCTTCTGCATGAATGTATGTTAGTTCTTTGATTTTCAAGGCACCTTCTTTTGCTATTGGATAATGGATTCCCCGGCCTAACAAATAAAGATCATGTATATTTTTTAGATCTTTTGCCAATTTTTGGATTTCGGATGTATGAGACAGAATCTTTGTATATGCATCAGATATTTTATTCAAATCAAGATGAATACATCCGTCACATAGTTTATCTGCAATTTTATATAAAATTCCCATTTGTGAAGTAAAGCTCTTTGTTGCAGCTACACCTATTTCAGGACCACATCCAATCCCAATGGAATATATCGATTCTCTTGTAAGTGAGGAATTCATCGAGTTTACCATGGAGATAATTTTTGTATTCTTGCTTTTTCCAATATTTATGGCCTCAAGTACATCAGCACTCTCTCCACTTTGAGATATTGCCAAAATTGTTGAACCTGGAACGATGTATCTAGATGAGTATTTCATCTCACTTGCCATTACATGCTCTACTTTTTTTCCTGCAAATCTTGAGAAGAGGTATTTTGCAAGAACTGCAGTATGGTAACTAGTTCCGCTACCTGTGACATAAACATAGTCTGAATCTCTTATGATCTCAACAACTCTATTGAGTGCATCACCTGTATCTTTTCCGGCTGTCAAGATAGTAGCAGGTTGTTCATAAATTTCTTTTATCGTGAAATGTTTGTAGATGCCTTTTGTAACTTCGCGGTGTTGTTTTGCCAGTGGTTTTACCATATATTGTGCAACATTTCCTTCAAAATTATAAATTCTGAATTTACCGTTATCAATTATTACAAACTGTTCATTATCAATGTACACAGCAGAACTTATACTATCGGTAAATCCAAGCACGTCACTTACCAACATCACTTCTTTGGTATTTGCAATACCAAGTATTAGGGGTTCGTGGTTTCTCACTCCAACTATTGCGCCGTTCTTAAACAAGGCTATGAAAGCATAGTGGCCTTTTAGTTTTGCTACAGTATCCATTATTGCTTTTTTTACATCATTTGATTTCTCAAAGTTAATCTGCAAAAGATTTGGAATTATTTCAGTGTCAGTGGTACTTTTAAAAACGATGTTATGATTTTCTTCTAACTCTTTTTTTAATTCAACATAGTTTTCAATTATACCGTTATGTACTACTCCAATAGAATTTGAATTACACATATGCGGATGTGCATTCTCATTTGTAACTCCACCATGTGTTGCCCATCTAGTATGACCGATACCTACATTTCCATCAAGATCATCCATGCGGATTTTGTTGTTTACGTCTGCTACTTTGCCTATTCCTTTTTTTACAGAAATCTCATTATCATTTTTAGTTGCAATGCCGACGCTGTCATAACCCCTATACTCCATTCGCTTTAGAGACTTGACAATAGATGGAGCTACACGCTCGTTACTCAAAAACCCTATAATTGAGCACAATTTATTTCTCCAAGAATAATTCACAATTTGCACACATGTGCTTGAAAAAAACTACATCAAATATAAACAAATAAGATTTATAATTTAAATGATTAAACATAGGTAGCATGTGCTAATCAGCACTAAAAGGTTTTTGGTTAATTTATACGTTATATACAAAAAAATTAAAATAAGCAAATCTCAGCATATCATACCACAAGAGATGTAAAACAAGTTAATCAAATTATGATTAAAAAATTATTAGAATCTAGCTAGATCTGATAAAAAATACTCATCTTGGAATGTTGATCATACTATAGTACTGTTTATAGAAAACGATAAAGAATTGCAAAACTACATCAGCATACTATTTTTTGAACATAAATAAAAAATAGGATTTACTTGAGATAAAAATCCCAAAGATTTGATCGTAAAGATCAAAGTATTAGAAAGAACACATTATATCGTATTGAGTCATCAATAAGATATCAAATTATTATGTTAAAACTCTCAGAAAAGAATATTTTAGTACAGAAAATAAAAAAAATTAAAAATTCACCAAAAAACATCACCATATCTTAGTTCTAAATAATGAGAAAAGATGATTGTAAAAAATTAAAATGCAGCTCATGAGAATATTGAAAAAAGGAAATACATAAATCGAAGCAGAAAAGCATCAACTTGTGAAAATCACAGTTTCAGTTATCAAAGCAGATGTAGGCGGAATTGGCGGACACACAAGACCCAGTGACGGATTAATAGAGGCAGTAAGAAAAACGATCAAAAATTCTGGAGATTTACTAATTGATCACTATATTGGATATTGTGGAGATGACGTCCATATTGTCATGTCCCATACACATGGAATGGACAATGAAAAGATTCACAAATTAGCATGGGATGCGTTTATGGCAGGAACACAAGTTGCAAAGCAAGAGGGACTTTATGGAGCAGGTCAAGATCTTCTAAAGGATTCTTTTTCAGGAAATGTAAAAGGAATGGGACCGGGTGTTGCAGAAATAGAATTTGAAGAAAGAGCAAATGAAGCATTCACAGTTATTGCTGCAGATAAAACAGAACCAGGAGCGTTTAACTATCCAATTTACAGAATGTTTGTAGATACTTTAAGCAATACAGGACTGATTGTAAACAAATCACTGGCAAGTGGAGTAATAATTAATATCATGGATGTAGAAGAGGGAAAAATTGCAAAACTTTCATTGTGGGAAGACAAACCAACTATAGAAGCAGCTTTGATGTATCCTGGAAGATATGTAGTTTCAACAGTTACAACAAAGCAGGGAGAACCAATTCTTGCAGCATCAACTGACAGACTGCACAACATTGCAGGAACATATGTTGGAAAAGATGATCCAATATTACTAGTTAGAACACAAAAGAATTTTCCAGCGACAGAAGAGGTAGGTAGTGTGTTTAACAATCCACATTATGTTGCAGGAAATACACGTGGAAGTCACAACATGCCATTAATGCCAGTAAAACTAAATTCTGCAGCATCAATCAACTTTTGTATTCCAATTGTACAGTCACTAGTTTTTAGTATGCATGGTGGAAAGTTTACAGGTCCATTTGATGGATTTTCAACTCCAGACTGGGACTACATAAGAGAGATTGCAACAAAAAAAGCGCTCGCAATGAGAAGCCAAGGATTCTTCCATCCAGCAACACTTGTACCATCAGAATTAGAATATGCAGAAGGATATAGAGCTAGAATGGAAGTTCTAGAAGCCAAGATGGTCTCAATTGACGAAACTACAACAAAGTCAGAAAAGAAAGAGAATTACGAAGATCCAGATTAAAATCAGACAAAAAATAAGAAAGGGTTTAAAACAAATAACAGCGTAAACAAAGTACCCATATGCAAATCTTGAAAGTATTTGATTGGAAGTCTTACATTTTCACAGCAGTAGCAGTTATCTCATTTTCAAACTTCATGGCAGTGTTATTTGGACATACCATACCCTCAACAGTTTTGACATTTTTCAAGTTTGCAGGAGAAACAATAATTTTAGGAGCAGTGTTTTTGTTTGCACTAACTTGGTTTTTAAAAGCAAGACCTCACAATCGTCCGAAAAGCTATTCAATAGTGGTATTTGACGTATATGGACAAAAAAGCAAGATACAAGATATTCGGACAGAATTTAAAACACATGATGTTGCATGGAGTTTTATGAAACAGTATAAAAAAGCATATCCATTATATAATTTTGCGATGGTATCAATACTTGCAAAATCAAACAAACCAACAATTTTTAGATACATCTAAAATACATACAAGATTCAGACTTTTATTCAAGATGATGTAATAAAACTAGAGTGGAGTTTGCCATTCTAGCTGATGCGTTTAGTAAAATGGAATCAACTACAAAAAGATTAGAGCTGACGCAATATCTTGTAGAGTTATTTGAGAAAACGCCACAAGATGTGATTTCAAGAATTGTTTATCTCTTACAGGGTAAACTAAGACCAGATTTTGAGGGAATCGAGTTAGGAGTTGCAGAAAGATTAGCGATCAGAGCAATAGCAAAATCTGCAGGATCAGACAGTGCAGGAAAAAAAATAGAAGAAGAATATAGAAAGAGTGGGGATTTAGGACATGCAGCATCTAAAATTTTGGAACAAAAAGAGCAGACAACATTCACGATACAAGACATCACAATTGAACGAGTCTACGAAAATTTGTTTACAATTGCAAAATTAGAAGGTTCAAAGACACAAGACAGAAAGATGAAATACATTTCAGGTTTACTCAACGATGCAAATCCAAATGAAGCTAAATTCATCTTAAAAATTCTGCTTGGAACATTAAGACTGGGAGTGGCAGAAAATACAGTAATGGATGCACTTGCGATTGCATTTACTGGAAATAAAGAAAATAGAAAAGTGTTGGAACATGCATATAATGTATCAAGTGATCTAGGAAAAGTTGCAGAAGTCATTGCAAACAAAGGATTAAAAGGAATAGAAGAATTTGAAATTAATTTGTTTAATCCAATACGTCCAATGTTAGCTGATAGAGTGAAAAGTGAAGAAGAAGCAATGGAAAAATTAGGAAATAACTTTGCAGCAGAATACAAACTAGATGGAGAAAGAGTTCAATTGCACATAGAAGGAGAAAAAGTGATTCTATTTTCAAGAAGTTTAGAAAACATCACAAGATATTATCCAGACATCGTAGAAAAAATACCAAAGACAATACAAGCACAAAAAGTAATTTTAGAAGCAGAAGCTGTTGCGATAAATGAAAACACAGGTGAATTTTTACCATTTCAAGAATTGATGCATCGAAGAAGAAAATACCAAATAGAAAAAGCTGTATCACAGTATCCAATCACTGTAAACTTTTTTGATGTATTGTATCACAATGGAAAAAGTTGTTTAGATTTGCAATACAAAGAAAGAAGATGTCTTTTAGAAGAAATTGTAAAAGAAGATGAATATGCTAAACACGTACCAAAGAGCATCATAAAAAATCAAAACGATATTGAAGAATTTTTAGAAAACAGTATAAATTCAGGATGTGAAGGTGTGATGCTAAAAATGTTAGACAAACCATATCAAGCAGGGTCTAGAGGAAGCTATTGGTTAAAACTAAAAAGAGAATATAGAAATGAGCTTGGAGACAGTCTTGATCTAGTAGTAATTGGGGCATTTTTTGGAAAAGGCAGAAGAACTGGAAAGTATGGCACATTGCTTTTAGCTTCCTATGATTATGATACAGATATGTTTACAAGCATATGTAAAGTTGGAACTGGATTTACAGATAATGATTTAGATCAGATCTATCAAATCCTATCAGATAAAGTAACAATTAAAAAAAATCCAAGAATAAACAGTGAAATGGAAGCTGATGTATGGTTTGAGCCAGAACTTGTAATTGAAGTGGTTGCATCTGAAATAACTCTCAGTCCAATTCACAAGGCAGCAAGAAATGAAATCAGAAAAGATACAGGATTAGCATTAAGATTTCCAAAATTCACAGGAAAGATAAGACTGGAAAAAGATGCCGAAGATGCATCAACTAATGAAGAGGTGATGACACTATTCAAAGGACAAAAAAAAGTAGCTCATGATAAAAATTTAATGTAATTTATGCTCAATATATGCAGAAAATCGTAGAGGATTTAAATTACCTGATGATGTTTTAAATTTAGAAATGTATAGCGGAGAGCTTGAAGTTCAAGCAAAAAGAAAGGCTATAGCAGTTTTACAAGACGAAATCAACCGAATCTTAAATGCTGCCAGAGAACTTGCAACACTACCAGATTTGATGATGAAAAAAGACAAAACAGGTATTAAAAATTCATTAGAGCAGATATCAACTATCGAAGAAGAAGTAGAAAATCTTAGAAGAAAAATAACTAGAGAGGTTGCTGATGTTGGCGGTTTAATCATGAATAGAGAAAACCTTCTAAACACAGCATATACAATGGATGAGATTGCAGGGTACATTACCGGAATAGCGTTCAAACTGTCTAACATCAAGATTACTACACTAAAGAGTGCAAAATTAGATGAGGATATTACAAAGTTGATTGAGTTGGTAGTAGACGAGGTTTACAAACTAAATGAAATCATACGTAGTCTAAACACCAATACTGCTAATGCCATTGAACTTGCACAAGAAACACAAAAAATAGAGCGTGAGATAGACATCAAATACAGACAAGCAACAATCAAGCTTTTATCAGAAGTCACAAACACCAAAGAGCTGTTACTGATAAAAGATGTAATTGAGGGAATTGAAGAAATGTCAGACAAATGTCAACGTGTCTCAGATTCTTTCATATTACTAGCATTGAGTCTATAACGTAACTAACTACCCAACTTTTTACTTTATTAATCCTGTTTTACAAAACAAATGGCTAATTAGTTAACTTTTAAAAAAACTAGACCGATAAAATATCTAAAATAGAGAATTCATATACGCAAGTAAATTAAAAAAACTAATTGAAAACAGAATTAGTTGAAAATAGAATAATAGTATGGAATATTGAAGATTCACGTAAATTATTTAGTCACGGGTATTATGGTAAACCGATAGGAATACCAAAACCAAAACCAGAAGAGATTAACGTACCATTAATCTTAGACCTAATTGAAGGACTTTACTTACTAGAAAATAAAAAAATTACAATTTACAAATTAAATCAAAAGATAACAGTGAATAATATGATAGAGTTATGTAAAAAAGAATATCATGATTTTGACAAAAAATATCTAGTATACAAAAACTTTCGAGATAAAGGATATGTGATCAATCCAGGAATAAAATTTGGATGTGATTTTGCAGTTTATGAAAAAGGACCAGGCATTGATCATGCACCGTTTTTAATTCAGGTGTTTAATAGAAGTGATCCAATCACATCTACGGGGATAGTATTAGCAGGTAGATTGGCAACTACAGTAAGAAAACAATTCATTCTGGCAATTCCAAGAGGAAAAGATAAAGTGGATTTCCTAGCACTGGATTGGTGGAAGGCTTAGATGTTTTTTATATGTCCAGCTATCCTATTGTAAATATCGTAAAGTTCTTTTGTAATTCCAAATGCAAGATGATTCTTCCATTTTGATCTTATACGAATAGCACCTTCTGTGGGTTCGACAAATATCGTAGCATCAGCAATTGATTGTTTTGCGATCATATCATTTAGCTCTGTATCTTCATTTAATCTTCTTACAAGACTGCCACTTCCATTCCATTCAACTTTAAGAATAGTCTTTGAAGAAAAATGTCCCTTTGTGATTAGTGTAGTTTTAGCAACATAATCAGGTGTATTTTGTCCAAGTTGCTTTCTAACAATAAAGTGTGCTTGGTATCTATCTAGTGCGCCCCATGGCATTGGATTTGTATCTTGCATCATTATCCCTTTTGAATAATTTGAATTACGTCAATATTAGAATTAGTAATGTCAAGACAGCCCTTGTTTGACACCATTCTAGGGGTTTGAGAAAAATATCTACTATAATAATCACCTTTTTCAACATCGTCAGTTCCAATTTCTTTGGATTTAGAATCTACTTCGATCTCCTTGAGCATATCAGAGAATTTCTCAGGCCATGACTTTAAAACAAATGTATCGGACTCCAAATCGTGCATAAAATACAAAATTCATACCCACAAATAAAGATATCAAGAAATTTTTCCTAGAGATCAATCAAATTAAATAATACAAAAGTTTGGTAAGTATATCTATGCTGAAATTTCAAGATAAAGTTGCTCTGGTTACAGGCAGTGGAACAGGAATAGGTCAAGCCATCGCTAAAAAATTTATTGAAAATGGCGCCAGTGTGATTATCCTAGGTAGAAGAAAAGAGCCTTTAGAAGAAACATCAATTATGCTAAAAGAAATTATTTCTAAAGTAAGCAGTGGAGCATTTGTAAGAATTTTCTCAGGAGTAGATGTCAGTGATGAGTCTGGAATGAATGACATGTTTGATACGCTAAAAAAAGAAAACGTAATTGTAGATTATGTAATTAATAATGCAGGAGTTTCAGGACCTGTAACATGCTTTTCACATGCACCATTAGAAGAATTCAAAAATACGGTAGAAATTCATTTGACAGGTACATTTTGGGGCTCAGTGCAAGCACTCAAAGTAATGAAAGAAAATGGTAAAATTGTTACAATATCCACATTTTTCACTGAAGAAAGACCGCATGAGCAAAGACCATACAGATTTAGAGGCCCATACACAGCAGCACAAGGTGCAAAGAACAGACTAGTAGAAGCAATGTCTTGGGAATTAACAGATAAAAAAATAATATCCATTGGAACAAATCCAGGTCCAGTGCACTCTGATAGAATATACAAGACAGTATATCCAAAAGCAGCTGCAGAGTTTTTACGAGTTAGTGGATTTGAAGACTTGACACCAGTTCAAGTTGATGCCGTAAATAAAGAACTATTTCCATTGTTAGGAGAAAATGAAAATGTAGTAAAAGAAGGAATTGTGAAAGCTGCACAAAAATTAGCAAAAGAAGTAAACAAAGATGTTTCAAAATTAACTATTACAATTACAAATCAATTAAACAAAATTCAGACTATTGCTGAAAAAGTTCAAAGAAATACATCACATATGATAGCAGACCAACAATTTTTATCACAAGTTCAAGTTGCTGAATCAGTTTTGAATTTATGTGATGACAATATTGCAAAAATATTAAACGGTAAAGTCATTCCAGGAGACAGAGTATTTTATCCAGTTAAACCATACATTGGTACAACTACACCAGGAGTTCACCAACCAAATTTTACTGGAAGATCAATAGTATTTACAATTGATGCTACTGAAAAATCGGATGCTCAAAGAGTAGAGTATCTTGCCCAACATGTGATAAAAAATGGTGGCAAGGTAGCTTGTTTTATCTCTGAATCAACACCAAAGGAGTTACAAGAATACATTAGCTCAAAATTTCATTCGCATGTAGTTAACATCAAAAATCCTGATGAGGTTAAAAAATGGTTAAACACCGCAAATACAAACCTCGGTAACATTTTAGCAGTGATACATATCACAGGAAAACTACCAAATATTTCAAAATTGATTGAGCTACCAAGAGTAAAATGGGAAGAACTAGTTGAAAAATTCATTACAACGCCTGCAACAGTAGGACAAGGAGTACTAGAACAATTTGTTCCAGGTGGAGACAAAGACCCAAGATTATACAAAGATGCAAAAGGTGCAATGATGATTATTGGTCCAGATTTGCCTGTAGGTGCAAAGGTTACAGGTATGCAAAGAGCACAAGTAGAGGTATTTCGCGGTGCATTAAGACCATTTACAACTACAGTAAATCAAGAACTAAGTGATGTTTTAAATTCAAAGATCAGAATATTTTCCATTTTCCCTGGTTCGGTAACCGGAATAGAACCAAACAATGAGAGAATAGCTCAAGCATTAAATTTCTTAGTTACAGATAGTGCTCTTGATTCATCTGAAGTCACATTTTGTGTTGATGAATCAAGATTAGAATGAAAAAATTTTCTGAAATCAAAGTTGGAGACGAATTTTTTTCCACGTGTAGTATTTCCGAAAAAGAATTAACGGAATACTTTAAATTCTCAAGAGTAAAAAATGCATTTTTAGAAGACATGCAAAATACGAAACAGAAAATTATTTCAGGTAGAGCTATTTTATCCAGAATGGAAGGTGAATTTACTAGACTGAGTCAAATTTACGGCAACCACATAATTTTTGTTGGGACCGATGGAGATTCTGAATGGAAAAATAGAAGTAGTAGATTTCTAAAGCCGTTATTCACAGACGATGTGTTAAAGATAAAATTCACAGTATCTGCAAAAGAAGACATTGATGATGAATTTGGAAAAATTGCAATAAATTATGAAGGGGTAAAACAAAATGGTGAGATTGTGGTACTATCAAAGAAAAACTGGTATAGAATTAAAAAATAAGTACCTTAGATCACATACCTAATCAATTTTAGTTCACATGTGCAACCTTCTCTTTTTCCGCATTTTGGACAATTGCAAAGACACATGAGGGGTGAAGTATAACATACATTACACTTTGTGTATTCTGCAAAATCTTCTCACATTTGGTATAATTATATCATAAAGAAAAATAAATCTAAAATAAATAATCTTAAAACTTGTTTGATATTTTATAGAATTGCATACAAGCATTCAAATAAATTTGGGCGTCATTAGTACATAAAACAATCCAAATATCAAAAAACAACACCATGTAATTGTATAGCAATGGTTTAAAGCAAATATCAGAAATATAGTTTATGACTTTAGATTGCAATTGCACAGTCAATGATAATGGAGAACTACTCCAGGAATGTGAAGGACATAAAGAAGCTAACTTCATGAAATAATTTTTTTAAAAATTTTAATGCCCCCTCAAAAATGGAGGCAAATGAAATGCGTTAACTAGTTTATGTGAGCTTTTTGGCTTCCAGCTAACACCGCGAGATGTTCCTGACTCAATGAAAATACAAATACAAAACAGGGTAATAACAAACATTAGTTAAAAAAAGACACTTTTTAGTAAACTCTTATGACATATTTTTATGAAAATGTAAAAAATTCATCGTAAAAATAAAAATAATATAGATTTTAAAGGAATTTTTAAAATAATATCATGGTTAGTTTTGCTTGTATGTATATTCAAAGCAGATATGTCATCATAAGATATGCAAGTGTTTAATTTGAATCAGATAGACATTATAATTAAATAGAGAGAAAATCAAGAGAACATAAGTTATCGAATAAACAAAAATAAATTCTCAGTTGCAGAATCAAAAAACAATTTGAACGCAGCTAAAATAATAATTGATGAAACTAGGATCTGCAGATATCTTTCCTTGATATCCAATGATAGACGTGCACCAACTAATCCCCCAACAAATGCACCAGCAGATAACAAACCAGATTGTATAAAATCAGGATGACCTAAAATACTATGAGATATAATTCCAGATAAAGATGCAAAAAGCAAAATAAATTGTGATGTCGGTGCAGCCTTTTTCATACTCATTCCCATTCCAACCACCATTAACGGTACAAAGACAGCACCCCCACCTATCCCAAAAAAGGATGAAATAATTCCTGCAAAAAAACTTGCACCGATTGCAAATACAATCATTTGTTTTGACAGAGTCTTTTCTCTGGTCTCTAATTTTTTTCTCAAAAAGATATATGCAGCTGACGATACTAGCACCAATCCAAATAAGACCTTAAAGATTGAAGGAGTCACATCACTTGAGATATAGGCTCCAAGAATAGTTCCAGGAATACTTAGCAATCCAAGTTTTAGTCCAAGAGAATACTCGATTCGTTTTTGTCTAGAATATGAAAATGTTGACGCTACTGCATTACTAAATGCTGCAAATAGACTATTACTTGCAGCTAGAGTTGGTGGAAAACCAAAAAAAGTCAAGATAGGTACAACTATGATTCCACCACCTAGACCTATCATTGAGCCAAGTATTCCAGCTGCAAATCCCAAAGGGATTAACCATAACTGTTCAATCAAGATATTCAATCATAAAAATTCCATGCATTACTTGAATTTAGTTTGTTATGATAAATTTCCAAAGATAACCTTCAACATTTGTCGTTATTTCTAAAAATAGTTTCTTATCTCCCAACCCATCAATCTCAGAAAAACTAGTAGTTTGCTTTGCCTCCAAGTGATGAGATTTTACAGCATCAATCCATTCAGAGACGGTTCCAAAATCTCCCGGTTTTTGATCTTGCCAACAATCACACACTAGAGATTCTACCATAATTTGATAGGTTATTTTGAGTGAGTCAAGATTTGACAGAAGTGGATCTGTTTGAATTACACCAAATATTGCATTTGGAAAATCTGTATTTCCAGCCATGTGGATATTTCCAAGAAATTTACCATTAGAATCTTTTAGCTCAGTTGAGGTACAATATGTTATGGAATTTTGTTTTTGTTCATCTTGATAAAATGTGCAGTATTTTGTAATAGAATCGCCGGTAAATTTCAAGGGACTAGACATCAAAATTCCATTTGATGCAAGAGATGATTTTAAAATAGAATTAGAATCCACATAAGAGAAATTCAATTTTATAGATTCATTAGGTTCACGTAAGATTGGTTCTCCAGTTGGCTGATTAAAGGAAACAGCCAGTAGAATAAGTACAATTCCAATACCAATAATAGGTAGTATGATTTTATTTTTCATTTTATCGTTTAATTTTTCATTAATAAAATAAGGTTTTGCAATTCTAAATCGAGATAATACTTAGCTTGGAATCTTTGGTAATATGAAATTTATCAACAAAACCAGAAGTCACTTCTAAGATGTATAGTGCTTGACCATCAGGGGTAAAGCTTTGGCAAGTCATCGTCTCAAGCGCAGTCTTACAGGGAGGTACATCTTTTTCAATATGAATAACGTTTCCGTTTTGATCAAACCAAATCATATCAAGCGAGAACTGCATGTTTAGCATCCAAAGTGAGTAAGTTCCAACATCATCAAATACAAAGATCATCCCTTG
Source organism: uncultured Nitrosopumilaceae archaeon (assembly GCA_964507355.1). Taxonomy (GTDB): domain Archaea; phylum Thermoproteota; class Nitrososphaeria; order Nitrososphaerales; family Nitrosopumilaceae; genus Nitrosarchaeum. The sequence continues at coordinate 11,045 of CAZDPM010000010.1, read as the reverse complement.
ATCATAAGGGAGCGGATCTTGAAACATCAAACCTCTTATTCTTCTTGGTTCAGTATCTGCAACTTGGACTTGCAAAGCAATATCATCTATTTTGATAGTACCTCTTGGAAATTGTACAGATTCTAGTTTACTGTCACTTGGAATAGACATCAATCCAACTACCCCGATTATTACAGCAGCTATTGCCACTGGAATCAGGGTCTGAGTTCTAGTTGCCATAAAATTGGTGTGTGCATCCTTTTAAAATAGTTAGAGTAAATATCGAAATAGGTAATCAAACGCCAAATGACTTGAATTTCTTGTTACATTTTACACATTTTAGTCCCCTTGTTTCACTACCACATTGATTGCAACGCAAGGAAGCACCGAAAATAATTTTGGGGTTAATTTTAGATGTTTTAATAATCAAAGATATTACTATGATGATTCCTATTGCTATTCCAATCCAAACAAGTACCACGCTATACAATACGTTGAATGTATATTAAAACACAAGCACTACATACAAGTTCACTATTTAGAGTCTAAAATTTTAAATCCAATCTTGCTACTACCAATTCATGAAACTTCAGTCTTGCAGGAATTGTGGGAAAGAGTTGTGGCAAAATCAAAAAATCTGTCCTAATTGCCAACAAAGTACAGGGTATGATGGTCCAGATTGAATTTGTATCTCACAAATTCAAGATCCATTAAGAATTGATTGAAGTTTCTCTATTACAATATTATGTATTATTACCTCCATAGGAATTGATGAATTAGCCACTAGTTGCTGATTCTCTTTTATTGCCTTTTGTATTCTTTCTTTAATTTCTTGATCTTCAAAGATTTGTTTTCTTAATGAAAATGCATCTTTTTGATTTTTTACAAAGATTTGCAGCCAGTAATAACCCGTCTGACTATCATCAATGTTGATTTCAGTTATTTTCATAACAGTATTTCTCAAATTACTATTTTAATATAGTTTACAAAGTTAGAACCATCAAATCAAAGATCAGACATCATATCCAAACTTTTTTGCCCAAGGTTCTTCTGAAAACTCACTTTCAGAACAAAATAAAGTAGTATCTTAAGTTTGTATAATTTATCGTAGGATCATTGAATTTTTTAATTTTAGCAATTATACTGATGATGATGCTGTTTGTGCATTAGAAAACACAGCATAATTACCAACTCATCAAACAATATACATCTAAAGTACTTACAAATATCATGAATCCATTATTTCAGCTAAGTACAAGAAGCTATCAAAAAGAGATCATTCTAGTAAAGCAGGCATTAACAGACTTGGAAAAAGAATGTGATGAAAGTAATGGATACACTATAGATAGCCCATTTGAGAAATTTGGATGGACATTTTTTAATATTCAAATTAGTGAAAAAATGGCTGAAAAAATTGAAAAATCAGGCATGATGAAAGGGGCTTTAGGGTTTAAAATCGGAGAGCAGATGACTAATTTCATAGGGCACTATCTTGAAACCAAGGGAAGTAACATTCGAATCAAGAAAATAGATTATTGACATATTAGGACCAAGTATCCAATCCTTTAGGGTCTCTACTCTTTCCCCATTTGTGTTCTACTTGTAAGTGAACTTCTAATTTATCAGGAGAATCCATGATAATATTACAGATAAGACAACGATATCTCATAGAAACAAAATAAGAGAAATTTTAGATTAAGTGGTGGTTATAATGAAAAACTAGTTTTTACGTCTTCGGTAGGGATTTTTTTCATAAAACTTTTCAACATTTTCATTCCATTGTTTGGATTCGGAAAGATGGGATCTAGGATGTGGTCTTTTCCCATTATTTGAGAGAATTTCACTGTGATTGTTATAGAAACTGTCTGTCTCATTTATTAAAACATCAAGAAAATTTGAAGCATCTTTTGCCTCTTGACCATTAGGGTCTCGATGAGTCATAATTGAATTTGATAATGTGCCAATTTTTGAAGTTTTTAGTTTGTATTCACTTAAAACTCGATGTTCAAAAGATATCATTTCACAATATATTCAAATTCACTAGTGTATGTTCATTTCGATTATTAGAAAATATAAAATAATTTTATTCAGTTTTATATTTTAAATTACATGTAGGACAAAACCAAGATATAGACTCTCCCTGTTCTCGAAATATCATTCCAAAACATTTTGGACACTGTCCAATTTCATCATTCATTAACCTTCTAAATTATATAATCAAATTAAGTATTTCAAAATCTATTCAAGTGTCAGATATGATATTGTCATATCTGGCCATATTACGCACAAAATGGCTCCAAAAAAATTTCAGTATGACCTTCTTTTTGGAGGATTTTTGGCTTGTTTAGACCACGAATTAGGCTAAAAAAGAGAAAATCTACCGAAGAGCAGATCATAAATGAGATCCATAGTCTATTGAACGGAACAGGTCACAGACCATATCCACTTTCAGTAACAGAGACTGCAAAGTTGTAGGTGTCTCAAGGGATACGATTTACAGATACGTCAAAAAAATGAAGTCTGAAAAGCAGATTCTCAAAAAGGAAGGCAGGCTAGACCTTCCAATATCAGATGATGCAAAGTTTAGACAGTTCAACAAGTTCCACAAAATAACATCAGATCCTCTTGTTACAGAATGGCTTGATGACCCTTTGAGACCTGATAATCCAGCACAGGATTTCTTACAGCACAAAGCATCGCATGTAGGAGCACCCACTACAGAACTAAAAGATATTTTAGAATTTGATTCACAAAATAAACCAAAAATTGTTTTACCCAGAAAACAATTATCAGGTAAGCTGGCAGTCGGACTTATTTTATTAGGTAATAGCCAAACAGGCTTATCAATGGGAGATTTAGTAATACAAATATCAAAAAATTGGAAGAAAGTCAAACCCACCAACATATCTCCGATTTTATCTCAAAATGGTGATTGGTTCTTTAGCGAAGGAGAACGTGGAAATTACACTTACAGATTATCAAACAAGGGAAGAAGAGAATTATTAGAAACCGTGAGTATATTGAAAAAATAAACTTTAGAATCTATTTGTAGAGATCTTATAAGCAAAAATCAGGGGTAAGTTTCAATTATCAAAGCATTTATTTTCGTTTTTTCCACAAAACAAAAACAGTTGTCACCGCAATTCCCACAGCAAGTACAGTTACAGGCCAATAAGCAACAATAAGGAAAAACCAAGGCAATTTGTCTCTCCGGTCAAAATCATCAATTACAAGTTCTGTTTCTGATTCAGTGATTATTCTTGAAAAATTAACATTTGACTTGTGTTCAGCCCATACGGCATCTTCTACTAAAAGTGTAGTGCCACTTGATTTATCCGCAGTTGTAAAGAAAACGCTTGATTCAAAAATCCCACGGTCATTATCAGTTTCAGTTATTGTTAGTTGGATACCAGTATGATCAGTATCTGACCACACATGAATATCAAAAGAATCTATTTTATCACTATCCAGATTCATGTCTTTATCAGTTACTTGGATAATACCCGTATCATTTGCAAAATAGTTTGGTTTGTCCCACTTTACTTTTATTCCATCATCAATTGGTGCAAGCCATTTGTTACAAAGAAAATCATTTCTATGATCTTCAAAGCTAGAAATTCTGTATGCATCAACCCACTTGGTCATTCTATATTGTTTGACACCGTCTACTACAAACTCTGTACAGATTATTGCAGGCAATTGTAACGGAGGATTTTCATCATCCCATTTTCTATCAGACATCTGCCAGTCTCCAAAGTTAAGCTCAATGTTCCTAGCGTAATCTTCCATTATAGATCTTTCAGTAAGTGGCAAATGAGACCCAGAAAATGAATCAAAGCAAGGCTGTGGCAGAATAGTTGCAGCACAACTTGCATAGGAGTGCGGAATTGCTGCAAACCCAATCATTCCAAGTGCAAGTATTATCAAAAACCTAGTTTTCATTTTTTATATCATTGTATTTCGAATCACAAACATTTTGTTCTTCATCCCAATCTCCCTCTAGCATGTCACATTGTTCTTTATTTTCAACTATTGGCATTCCTGTTGCAGGATCATATTTTCCAATTATCTCACAATTTTCATTTTTTATCATGCCTCTGCCTCCAATACACAATGGGTTTTCCAATTCATATGATCCAGTTACCATTTTTCCTGAGATTAATTCCCATTCACAAGAATTGTTATCTATGTAATGTGTAGTATTTCTCCATTTAGCAAGAAACAAAAAACAACCTCTTTCAGGATCATTTTGACATGCACAAGACTCTAAAACAATGTCAAGGTTGCCTTCTTCCCGAAATTCTATCAAGTCGTCATCTATCAAGCCACGAATTGTACATATGTGAAGATATTCAAAATACAGATAATCATTCTGCTCAGCGTTAATAATAATTGGCGGTTCTGATTTTACCTGATTACAAAATTCCTTGTTAAATTCTGGACCAGTTTCGCCATAGGGATAATCAAATGTTATGCGATTCTTACAATTCTCATCAGGATATCCCTTGCTAAACGGCTCTAGACATCCACCTTGCTGTACATTGATTCGCTCACAGATCACATTATCCGTATAGTAATGACCATTTGATGTCTTGGCAAAAGCATAATCTTTGAATGAATTTTGTTTTTGATCTAAACACTGATCATTAATCATTATTGCTCTTTCTGAAGCTGCACCATCAAATTCTCCAATTTTGGAATAGGGTCTCGTCAATCCAAATGATTCAGGATAAGTATATACGATTACGATAAAGATCATAGCAACAAATGCAATAATGAAGATAATTGGAAGACTGTATCTAGTTTTCATTTTGTGCCACATCTTTTACATCTATAATATCCAATATCAGAAGTATGTTCTTCTGGCTCCTCCACATGTTCCTCTGAGATAAACTCAAACTCTTCAGAACCACAAACATTGCATTTTCTGGGATTGTATTCAATATCTAAAAACTCTTTTTTTCTTTTGAGATATTCTTCTTTTGAGATTTTTTCTTCAATGTATTTTTTTTCCAAGATTCTTAGTGCTTCGTCGTTTTGTTGTTTTTCTTTTTCGTTTATTGGATCTGTGCGTCTGTAATTTAACACTGAATCTTTTTGAATCACAGTAAATCTTTTTGCATATCGTATGATTAACCAAAGAATTATGAACCATGTAACTAACCCATATGGAAACGGAAGTACCATTTGCAACGCAAAGAAACTTGCAATACCAAGTAAGATTCCAATTACGATGGAGTTCATTTCTTGCTATATTGGAAAGGTTCCTATTACCTGTATGGTAGTTGCATTTTCTTCAAATGGTATGACAAGCCTTCTTTCTTTATCATTTTTTGTTTCATCAAAGTCTATTTCTTTCCCATCAATTAGTACAATAAAGTCATCATCATGCTCTCCAATCTTTACATCAAACAAGTCTCTTGGAATTGTTATCTCCAATGATCCTTTTTGTGACTCTTGAATCACAATATACAGTATGGCATTATCTGGAATTTTAATAATGGATAAAACTTTTGCACCGCTAATGAAATATTCTAAATTTTCATTGTCTGAAATTACCTTCATTTTTTCTACTGGAATAGTAGGAAACCCTGAAAAGTGTCTAAAATATTCCCCATCATCAAGCAGAAACTTTCCTTCAACCTCCACTAAACTTCCTTCAAGGTTTCGAAGAAAATTGTGTACTGTTTGCTCTGTTGAAAATAAATTCAATGTTGCATATCCGGTATATTCTATTCGTGGCAACTCCTCACGTAGTGGAATCAAGTGATACTCAAATCCTTCAGGAGTATTCAGCCTGTCAATAATTCCAGCTATTTTTAGTGGTTTTCCCTGCTCAGCAGTATTCACATCAATAATTTTAACTTCATTTAATGCCCAACCTCGTGCAAATAGTTTTGGAACCGTTTCAGGCGTTATGCATGAATACAATTCACTGCTCTTCTTTAAGACAAGAACACGATCTTCACTACAAACAATATCATTTCCGTAAATTCCATGTCGAATTTGTTTTAGTGGTGATTTGTGTTCCCAAGGTACAGGATATACTGTTTTATCCAAAGAACCTCCAGCCAGGTTTTCCCTAACGTCAATTATTGCAGAGTCATTCCATCCACTTCTAAACAATATCCCGTTAGAATCTGTCCCAACATATGAAATATTTAGAAAGACTTTCTCAGTTGAAATACCAGAATCAACTGTGATTGTCCCATGTATTCTTGCAATTGAATTACGATATAGGCCCTCAACTGGCTCAAATTCAACATGTACAAATGATGCAGACTCTATCGGAGTTACATCAACAATTGGTTTAAGTTCGTTTAATGAGTACGAACCATCTGTATATTGGAACTTTATCTCAATTTCTTTAGAACTGTCACGAGTTAGTGCAAAAGATATTTTTTCAAAACTAGAAGTCCCATAAAACAGATTTTCAGATGCAAATGCATCAGACACTCCAATTAGACCCACAAATCCAATCAAAACCAGTAAAATTACAAAATATTTCATATTCTTGGCAACATCTCTTGATCTTTTCTGTTTCTTGTGGAATGTCGTGCTAATGTGTTGCAACAGGGACATCGAATAATCCGTTCTTCAAAATAGTAATCACAGTTTCTGCAAAAACTGCCTCCATCTTTGTATATGGTGCTCTTGTTTCCCTGTGGATATTTCTTGCAGATATTCTTGCATTGATTCACACATAATTTCAAAATTCACACGTTCATAAGTTCTTCTGATGTATTGTTCTAGTTTTCATTTTCTCACTCCCATCTTCTCATTGATTCTCCTTGCAATCTCCTCGCTGTTGTCAACCTCTAAAATTATTTTAGAGTAAAAGTTGGATTTTAGCACCAGCACAAGAAAGTTGTTCTTCCTTTGCTTGATGTAGCAAAATTTTTTTTGACCATCTGAAATAAACGTGCCCAGTTCAATTAGTTTTGGAAAGTTTGTTCCGGCAAGCCTAAATCCCATAAACCCGTGAGGAGATTCAGAGAATGCAGACACAATATTCTCATATGGAATAAAAAAGGAGCCTTTTGCACTGCCAATCACCTCTAAAACATTAAGGTTGATTCTCAGATGATCATCATGTAGGGTTATTTTCATTTTGACTCCAAATTTCGTTTTTCAAGTATAATTTTTACACAGTTATCAAATTCAACTTGGGATAGATCATCAGGATATCCAATTGCATTGATAATGTATGTTCCATCAAAAGAATCATCCAATAAATTAGAAGCTCGCAACAGATGATTGATAGCAGATTCGGTACATCCAAGATCAATTAATCCATCAATTAATTCAGAATTTGGAATTTTTGGAGTCTCAGGCTTTGGTGAAGTTTCACTGATGATAAAAGGCAAAGACAGGGATGATAAAGCCAAAACAGTTCCGGTTAGTATCAAAAGACTAGATTTCATTTCATATCACTTGTATTAAATCGATTTTTTGAATTGTAATACTCAAACATTGCTTCTGAAATTGCACCATCACATTTTACCATAATTGTATAATATCCACTTTCATTCATATGCTCTCCACCACAAGTCATGACAAATGTCTCAGTTGTATTGACAGATGTCTGTAGAACCGCAGAATCAACGAGATTGCCAGTTGGGCTCAATACTGTAAGTATTGCATGTGAGTAAAATGCAGAGTTAAACCAAACGTGGATTCTTATTTCATCAGAATTACTGTAAAACTGTTTGTCAAGTGTAATTATTATTCGTGAATCTGTTTTCATTTTTAATCATATTGTCCGCATATGTTGTTTTTAATTGTCTCAGTTGTAGGATTTTCAAAGTAAAAGATCATAGTTGGCTCTTGTGAGGAAATAATTTTTTCACATTTGTAGACAATTTTTTCGCCGTTAATTCCCTCAGTAAAAGTCAGTGATACCCATCTTGCATTTTTAGAATATGTAAAACTAGTATTTTGTTCAAATAAATCGCCAGAGTTCACAACCAGTCCTGAATCAGGATATGTTGATTCAAACTGCTTTGCCAACTCATTTGATTTGTATTTCATTACTTTTTCAGTATGGTATGATGGTGCCACAAAAAGTGCAACTAAAAGCAGTACTGCAACAGACAAGACAACTCCCAAGACTCCGGTAATGATCAACCTAGTCGTCATTTTCTCAAATATCCCCAAAATCATGTCCCACGCTGTACTGAATTACTTGTGGATAATTACAAGGAATACCAGCATCAGAATCTGCGTTTGTGTGCCATGTCATAAAGTAATCTTCATCATCAATTGTAGTAATTCCAAGATATTGCACTAGTGTAACGCTTGTCCCCTCATCATTGTCACATTTTGCAATAAATGTATCAAATTTCTTAATGCTTGTCGTGTATTCGAACTTGTCAGTTATCTCATAGATGATTTTGCCATTGCCTCCAACGCTGTAATCCTTGTCTTGAAACGTTATGATTGCACCGTCATTTGTTCTAGTCATGTTTGTCATGGTAAAGTAAAACTCTCCGCCATCGACTTTGTCAAAGTGAAGTTCACCGTTTATTTTTGTAGTGTTGCTAAAAAGATACGACACTCCACCCTTGTCATTTTCAAACATTCTTGGCTTTTTGTAACAAAAATAATTTGCTTTGATTGTAATGCATCCAGAATCATTTTGTCCAGACACTTCTAGAAATTTTTCATCAAGATCAAAATGATCGTCTTGATAGATTACAAAATTATTTAGTGGTAGGGAATATGTATAGTAATTACTGATTATTGAATAATTTAGCGAAATTAGGAGTATCGGTACAAACACAGTACAAATTACAAATAACTTGGTCGATGTTTTCATTTTCTTATTCTTCAACAACCTCGATATCTACAAGTTTTGTCAAGATATATCCGGATTTATGAATAACATGATCACATTGTCCTCGCTCTATTACATTTGGAACAAAAACCCCCATCACTGTCACTTTGTTAGTTTTCAACTCATCTGGTAACTTCTCTTTAACTTTACCAAGATCATTAGAGGTTCCAATCCTCACACCAATGATTTTATCATTATCTTGCAAATGTCGTGAGCTTGGACCGTCAGAAACAAATTCATCAGATACAGTGTATTTCGCAGTACTGCAACCAACTCCCGCATAAAATATTTCAAGTTCATGCTCACTTAATTCTCCTTCAACACGAACAAACTTGTTATAGTATTGATCAGGATTTTCATACAAAGCATCAAGAGAAACACTTACGATATCTTTAGCAGTCAAAACAGGATTCAGAATTTTAGGCGATGAAATCAGCGAATCTATCATTGTAAAATTATCTACTTTGATTCCCAAGTCTCTTTGTGTACGTGTTCCAGACAGTTTTACAATTTTTCCATGTAAATCATCTTTAGAATTAATTTCTACAAGAGTGATTCCGTTAGAACCTGTGCTGAATGTATAACGAGGATCATTTGTAAAAAATGAATATTGATGATCAGAACCTAAACTCATATCCATGATTACTCCCTCTAATTGGATTTTAGTTCCCTCTACAATAGAAAAGGATTCAATCTCTCTGCTTTCTGAGATGTGTTTTCTTTTCGCAAAAATGGAATCAGCACATTTTTCATATTCTATCTCAGATACTCCATAAGGTAATCCTGCAAATTCTTGAAAATAAGTTCCATCAAAATAATCATCAAGCAAATTTGTATGTTTGTAAATATGCTCAAGCATAGTTCTATTACAACCAAGACTTTCAAAATTACTTAATGGATAACAAGCATCCATTGTCACACCACCTCCACTTGAACCAGTTGCTTGGTCTAGTACAATACAAATTGGATCAGGTATTGAAGAGGCATCATCTAAAGTAGTTTTAACATCATGCGGATAGTTATCATCAAATGTTGTTTCATAAATAATTGGATATACGATAGCGCCAATTAAAAATACAGTTACTGAAATTCCAATTATTATCAAAAATATAGTTTTCATGTTTTATTCTCCCATATTTCCAAACATTTCCACAATGTTGGATTGTAAGGGGTTTTCATAAATACAGGTAATTTTCCACATTCATATATCAGATATTGATGTGTGCCAAATACTGTAAATGCTAAAACAATTCCAATTATTATTAACTTGGTTCTAGTTTTCATTTTCTTTTACTTCATAACTTAGAGTATCATTTTTTATAAAAAATATGAATTGTTTTTCGCTTACAGTATCTGAAAAAGTCATTCCGACCATCACAGACCCATCATCCTGAATATTGCCAATATAGTATGAAGGGCAATCTCCTCCCGTAATTGCACAGATCTGATCAGCTATTTTTCCTTCAATTTTGATTCGTTTATCAGAATTCTCAGATAACACATATCAGAATTTGAGGCATTTGAGATTAAACTCACTACACCATAAAATGCAAACAAGATTAGAATCGCAATTCCAAAATTTCGAGCAAATTTTTTCTTGTATTCTGGGCCAATCGGGGTAAAAAAATAATTAAATCTAGTCAACATCATCCAAAACTATCATCGTACCGTCAATCCAGTGGTGTGGTTCTCCATGGTATTGGTACACTGAGATAATGTAATGAGATATGTAACAAATGACAGATATCGTGTGTTAATTTGCAATCAAAAAATTGCCCAAACTGATAGTTTTAAAGGATTCTACTCAATGGAAAAGATAAGACATATTTAAGAAAAGTTTAACAAATTTCTATAACAAATGTTTAACAGAAGTTTAACAGTTACCTTTTTTCTAGAAAATACAGGCATAACAAATTTCATGTGTTAGGCATAACAAAATTAGTGTAAGAGATTGTGTTATGCGTGACAAAATCAGTGTAAGAAATTGTTATGTGTAACAACTTGGAATTTTTTAGCATTTGTAAAAATAGTTAACAATATCAAATTAGAAATGTGTAATGTGTAACAATATTTTGTGTTGTTATGATTTGCAATATCTGACATCTCATCTGACACTATTTGTCAGGAATTAGGAATGATAGAAAGGGAAACCTTTATTTCAAAAAAAATTACCATAACGAGGAATTGGAATACTAAAACGAATTTTGAGTGCTTCCACCCTTTTTCGTTT
>CAZDPM010000009.1:0-25769 GCA_964507355.1 uncultured Nitrosopumilaceae archaeon | reverse complement strand
CAAGAAAACCAGTAAAGAAAGCTGCAAGAAAACCAGTAAAGAAAGCTGCAAGAAAGAACAAATCTAAAAGAAAATAACCAGTAAAACATATTTTAAAACTAGTTAACTATACAATAATACGAATTGCTACCAAGAGTTGATTCCATCAAACAAATGAGATTAAAGATAGGAATTACTCAGAAAAAACTTGCCACAATGGTAGGAGTCAGCACGTCGATGATCAATCAAATAGAATCTGGTAGGAGTCAACCAAGCTATGACACTGCAAAAAAAATTTTTGATAGCCTTGTAAATTTAGAGGGTAAATCGTCATCTCATAAAGTAGGGGATTTCTGTAGCAAAGATGTTGTAAAACTAAAACCAAGTAACACACTACATGATGCAATTAAAAAAATGCATGAATCATCAATTAGTCAAATTCCTATTTTTAACGGTACAGAACTTGTAGGGGTCATATCCGAAGATGGAATTGTTAAACATCTTGCAGATGTAGGAGAATCTGAATTAAAAAATTCAAAACTAGCAGATACAATGGAGCCAGTTCCGCCAATTGTAGATTATGATACACCAGCAAATATTCTTGTTCCACTAATCAGATATTCAAAATGTATTCTAGTATCAAAAAAATCAAAGATAGTTGGCATAATTACTGCATCAGATACGTTAAAGATGATGGAATAAATCTAAATTTTAAAATATTCCAAAAATTACTATTAAAACTATTAGTATCAATCATCAGTAGAAATTATCAGCATACTAGATATTCTAAAAATATAATGCTAAAGTTAATGCTTAGAAAAACACTGTTTGTAATGTTTTTGAGCATAATGATTACAATCTCGATTACATCGAGCCAATCATATGCTGAAACAGATACAAAGTTCACAAAAATCCAAGGTAATGACTTAGAAAACAACCCAATAACAAAAAACATTCTAAAGAATATTGAAATTGCAAAAAAACAATTTGCAGCCATAAAAGAAAAAGAAAAGAAAGAAGATGAGTATCAAAAACACATCAATGAACAAAGAATATCTGCTCAGGCCAGTTTAGATGAAGCGATATCAAGAATGAATGATACCTATGAAGAATTTACACCACGAAACGCTTTTGCTAAATATGTCTCAGGATTCAATGCAACACACCAAGGAATTTACTGGGATCAATTTGAGTATCTAAATGCCAAAATAACACTTGCAAAAGACGCCAGAGACACGGTTCTTGAAAATGGGGGCACTTATTTTGATGCAATGAAAGAATATTCTAGATATGCAAAGATGACCAAAGTTGAAATGCTCAATGTCATAAAGGATTTGAATATCAAACACAATTTCACTGACAAAAAGACGCAATCATACTTTGATGCAAATGGAAAACTACCAAGAGTAGAAAATGATCTAAATGCACCATGTTATAATTGTGAAGCAAACATCACAAAAGTTAAGATGACTGCAACGGAGACATCATTAATAACGGCTGAAAAACTAAAGCCAACTTCGCAATCAGACCAAATTGTGAATCTAAAAAACAAACTATCTGAGATTCAAAAGGACTTTGTAAATTCAAAGAACATTATTGAGCAAAAAAAGATGGTACACGACATGAATAACATCTTAAAACAAATTCAAGAATCAAATAATTCTTGAAATATTCATTTTTTATTTTTATTAACTATTTAAAAATTAAAATCAATTAGGATGAGAGCATAACTCTGCAAGAACACCGTTAAGGGATTTTGGATGAATGAATGTAACTTTAGTTCCAGCAGAACCTGGTCTAATTTTTCCGAGGAATTGAATTCCGCATCCTTCCATTCTTGTAACTTCACCTTCAATGTTATCAATTTCTAATGCCATGTGATGAAGGCCGGGGCCTTTTTTATCAAGAAATTTTTTTATTGGACTAGTATCGTTGGTGGGTTGCATCAACTCAATTCTTCCATTTTCAAGACGAATTATTGCAACTTTGACACCTTCAGTTTCAACTGTTTCAAATTCGACTTCATTAACACCTAATGCTTCTTTGTAAATTTTAGCAGATTCTTCTACGTCATTTACTGCAATTGCAATATGATCAATTTTCATCTAAATTCTAATGTAAATTCAGAGTATTTAGTTTTATTTGATCTAAGTTTTAAAAAGATGTAATTTCAAGCATAAAAAGAATATGCTTCTTTACTAAATATTGAAATATTAATAATAAATTAATCAATAATAGACTTAAAACTTCAATTTGTATTGCTTAAATTATAAAATAGAAACACAATTAATTTAGCAAAATTTTGTTATGATTTGGACAGTTGGATTTACTTATAGATAATAAAGTAATTTAAAAAATATGAATCGTGTCTTAGGAATAATTCTAAATAGACTAACAATTGGATTTACTTTTGCATTTATTTATCAGATTACAGTTGGCATAGCAACTTCAATTTTTTCTCTTCCTTTATCAGGAAATGTCCAAGATCTGATTATTGGAATTGAAAAAATAGAATCAGGTAATGGACTATTGTTTATTTTGTGGTGGATAATTTCCACAATAATAATTACAATAATTGCATTAGTAATTGTGAAATATAAAAAATTCTTGTGTCCATATAAAAAAGAATCAAGTATGGACATTCCATCAAAAATTACCATACTCACTCCAATTATTATTGGGGGAATTATTTCATTTTTGTTTTTTTTAACAGATTTAGTCATTGGTCTAATTGTAAAAGTTGGCTCAAGTACGGATGTTCAAGCAATTTATCAGGCTGCAATTAATGGAGACGTCACACCATTAACCATAAGCATATTTTTTTCTATACTTGCAGGATTTATTGTATTGGGGATTACTGGAAAAACTGGAAAAGTAGAGCAAATTACACCAGATGTTACATTAGAGAAATTTGCCAGTCTTGCAAAAAAGGTTTCAGAAAAATCAAGAATTACAAAATTGTCGCATACGATCGGTATGCATCCGGGTGCATTAGTTCATGTGGGAGAGAAAAAAGTAGAAAAAATTACTTATTCAGTTATCGAATATAATGAAAAAGAAATTAAAGAAAGAATTCCAAATTTTGCTGAAGAATGTTTTCCAACAGGAAATGAATCCGTAATTCATTGGATAAATGTATACGGAATACATGATTCTACAGTGATAGAAAAATTTGGAAGTTATTATAAACTTCATCCGTTAGTTCAAGCAGATATCATGAATTCAGAACTGCGACCCAAAGTGGAAATAACAGATAATTATATTTTTATGATTGTAAAAATGCCGTACATTACAGAAACTGGAGAATTATTAATTGAACAGCTAAGTATCATCATAGGTGCAAACTATGTTTTAACATTTCAGGAAAAAAAAGGAGATATTTTTGATTCGATTAGAAACAGATTGAGAAATGCGATTGGAAATCTTCGAAAACTAAAAAGTGATTATTTAGGCTATGCCTTAATCGATGCAATAATAGATAACTATTTTGCAATAATGGAAAAACTAGGAGATATTTCTGAAGGAATTGAGGAAGATTTGATAAATAATCCTACACCGGTAACTCTCCAATCAATCCATAAGCTAAAACGAGAGTTAGTAATGCTTCGTAAAACAATTTGGCCAATAAGAGAGGTTGTCGATAATCTTGAAAGATCAGAAACCTTACTTATTCAAAAAGATACAAAAACATATCTTCGAGACGTATACAATCATGCTATTCAAATAATGGATACGGTAGAATCCACGCGTGATTTAGTGGGAGGTATGCTTGACACGTATCTTTCAACTTTAAGTAACAAAATGAATGAAGTTATGAAAACATTGACTATCATCGCAAGTATTTTCATTCCAATAACGTTCATAGCTGGAGTATATGGTACAAATTTTGATTATATTCCAGAGCTGGCTTGGCATGGGAGTTATTTTACAATGCTAGGAGTGATGGGCGGGATAGCATTGATAATGATGATTTGGTTTAGGAAAAAACGTTGGATATGAGTATGCGTAACAAAGTAACCACTAGATCATTTGAAGTGCTAGAGGGGATTACATCAGATCGTATCACTAGAGGATTTCAGACATTCATGATATTATTAATTTCAATTAATGTATTAGTGGTAATTATTGAAACAGAAGAAGTAATTGCAGAAAATCTAAAATTATTTTTTTATCCATTTGAAATAATTTCTATAACAATTTTTACAATTGAATACATCACCAGAATAATCGTTTGCCCGTTAGACCCAAAATATCATGGTAAGAAATTTTCTCGTTTAAGATTTGCTTTAACTCCAATGATGCTAATAGACCTTTTTGCGATTCTGCCTTTCTTCCTGCCTTTCTTTATTTCAGATTTACGATTTATCAGAGTAATAAGATTATTTAGATTATTTAGATTATTCAAACTTGCAAGATATTCTGAACCTCTACAAACGCTAGGTGAAGTTTTAAAATCAAAGGCAGGGGATTTGGCAGTAGCATTTTTTGTATTATTTATTGTTCTAATTTTTGCTTCAAGTTTGATGTATTATGTAGAACATGTAGCACAGCCCGAAGTATTTTCATCCATACCAGCAGCTATGTGGTGGGGTGTAATTACACTTACCACCATAGGTTATGGGGATACTATTCCAATCACTACCGTTGGTAAAGTATTAGCTGCAGGAATTGCAATACTTGGAATTGCAGTTTACGCCATACCTACAGGAATTATGGCATCAGCTTTTACAGAACAAATGCGTAAAAAAAGAGCAAAAGATAATCACTGTCCTCATTGTGGAGGAGAAATTGAAAATAATTAAACATCTTTTATTTTTAAACTGAAAACAATATACTTAGAATACTTCTTTTGGACGATACTCACCAAACACTTCTCTAAACGTATTACTAATTTCACCAGTTGTTGCAAATGCTTTTGCAGATGCAATAATGTATGGCATTAAATTTTCATCAGTATCAGCTGCACTCTTCATTGCAGATAACGCTTTTTCGAGTTTATTATTATCCCTAGTAGATCGCAATTCTTTAAGGGCTTTCTTTTGTTGGATTTCAATTCTATCATCAATTCTTAATAATTCGGGAGGTTTTTCTTCTATCTCAGAATACTTGTTTACACCGACTATTACTCTGTCTCCAGCATCTGTTTCTTTTTTAAGACGATATGCGTTTTGTCTAATTTCAGACTGGAAAAAGTTTTTTTCAATTGCCTTGATGGAGCCGCCCATTTTTTCAATTTGTTTTAGATACTTCCAAACATTTTCCTCTATTTGGTCACATAATTCCTCAAGATAGTAAGAGCCAGCCATAGGATCAACAGTTTTTGTGACTCCACTTTCATGTGCAACAATTTGTTGTGTTCTAAGAGCAATTTTTGCAGATTCTTGTGTAGGTAAAGCTAATGCCTCATCTCTAGAATTAGTATGAAGTGATTGAGTCCCACCAATTACAGCTGCCATTGTCTGTACAGCAACACGGACAATATTATTATCCGGTTGTTGGGCAGTCAACGATTCCCCACTTGTTTGAGTATGGAATTTCAATTGTAATGAGCGAGGATCTTTTGCATGAAATTTTTCTTTTAGGATTTTAGCATAAACTTTTCTTGCAACTCTAAACTTTGCAACTTCTTCAAAAAATTCAATTGTACAGCAAAAGAAAAATGAGAGTCGCGGTGCAAAGTCATCTATTTTCAATCCTCTATCAATACATGTTTGAATATATGCAATAGCATTAGCAATTGTAAAAGCAATTTCTTGTGTTGCAGTACATCCAGCCTCTCTCATATGATAACCAGAGATTGAAACAGGGTACCATTGAGGAACTTTTTCAGCGCAATATCCTATCATGTCACCAATTAATCTCATTGATGGTTTTGGAGGATAGATGTAGGTGTTTCTTGCAATGTATTCTTTTAAAATATCATTTTGCGTGGTACCTCTTAATTCAGTACTTTTGAATCCTTGTGATTCACCAACTACAATATAGTATGCAAGTAAGGTTGATGCTGTAGAATTAATTGTCATTGAGGAACTAACTTTTCCTAAAGGAATTCCATCAAATGCAATCATCATGTCTTTAAGGGATGCAATTGAAACACCAACCTTTCCTACTTCGCCCTCAGCTGGTGTGGAGTCAGGATCATGTCCAATTTGCGTGGGAAGATCAAAGGCCATACTGAGTCCAGTTTGACCTTTTTCAAGCATGAACTTGAATCGTTCATTTGTTAATTTTGCATCTCCAAAACCAGAATACTGCCTCATTGTCCAAAATCGTTCACGGAACATTTCGGTGTGAATTCCACGAGTGTATGGATACACTCCTGAATCTTCTTTAACATATTTTTTTGAGGATTTTTGATAAATTCGCTTTACTGGAAAGTTGGAATCAGTTACATACTGTTTTACAGGTGTCTTTTTACTAGGTTGTTTTTTTACCATATATTTCACTTTACCAACGACTTTGTAATTTTGTCAGCAGCTTCAAAAGGGTCCATTTGTTTTGATTGTATTTTTTTAAGATATCTAGAGAACACTTTGTCAGAATTTAGCATCATTTCAATCTTTTCACTCATATTATTTAAAATAATATCCTTTAATTCTGTTTCCAGCCTGAGCATATCTTTATCATGTTTATTTTTATTTTTTACACTCATCATTTCTTTGAGAGTCTTGGCAAATTCTGATATTCCAGAGTTTTTTTTAACTGAAGTTTTCAAAAATACTGGATTCGTATCAGAGGAACCAATGTACTCACGAATTGCGTCAAAGAGTTGATTGGCTCCATCAAGATCGCTTTTATTAACAATATAGATATCTCCAATTTCAGTCAAACCAGCCTTTATTGTTTGAATACTATCACCAGTGTTTGGATTAAAGACAACTACTGTAATATCGGCAATATTTGAAATTTCGACTTCGGTTTGACCCGCACCAACGCTTTCGATTATTATCGGATTGAATCCAGCGTATTCCAAAACTCTAATACTATTTCTTAGCGATCTAGAAACTGCACCAGTTGCACCCCTTGATGCAATACTGCGGATGTAAGTTCCAGAGTCAGTAGATTCAGTCATTCTAACTCTATCTCCTAGTATTGCACCACCAGTTAGATGACTTGTAGGATCTATTGCAAGAACAGCAGGTTTTGCATGTAGTTTCTTTAATGCAACGGATGTCTTGTTAATTAGAGAGCTTTTACCAGCTCCTGCAGGTCCCGTAATTCCAATGATGGATGCATTACCAGTCTCTTTGTAAATTTTTTTAAGTAATTTTTTTGCTTCAGATGGATCGTTTTCAACAATAGTAATGGCTTTGGCAATTGCGCCTCTCTTGCCTTTTTTTAAATCAGAAATCTCCAAGACAATATAATTTCTGCAAACTGCAATAAAATCTTGTGTGTGATCTTATGGAGAACCATAAATAATCGGAGGTATAGGTTCACCCAATGAGTGAATTTCAGTTTTTAGAGAAATTTTACCAAGATCTTGATGATCGATTAAAAATGTCACAGGATGAACTTGCCAACCATGCTTTGGAAGAACTGGAAAAGGAACTGTTTCTACAAATTGAGAACCAATCAGAGTCCTTTGAAAAGATTCATCCATTCCCAAAACTTCCAGCACTGTATTATTTGTCTTTGAAGTTTTATCAAAATACGAAATCTCAACATATCCTTCATTATAATATGTGGCATCAATTTCAAATGTAGATTTTAAGACATCATGATTAGAACCAGAATCAAAAATAAAAAATAAACCTAAAACGGTAATAACAATAATAGAAATCAAAGGAATAATTTTTTTTGCCATCTTTATTATGAAAATTCTTTTCGCATATTACGCAAAAATTTAGAACTTATTCTAATTCGCTCAAGAGTTTGTTCTTGGGTTCTTTCAGTTCCAGGAGTAGGATTCTTTTTAAAGAATTGTCTGATTTCTTTTTCCATAGAATCATCAGCAATTGCCGAGATACTTGCTACAATTCTATTAAACAAAGGATTGCCATGACCAACTTTCTTGCTTAGTTTTGACCAGTTATTTTTTAGCCAAGGCCAAAGTATTTTTTTACCATAAGGATTTCCTGCAACCTTCATGATCGGAAGCTGCATATTTTGAGAACGAACCTCAGAAGTTTGAGAGAAATTAAGTGATTTTAGTAATAGTTTTGGATCTTTGAAACTACACATTGCCCCAAGGAAACGAAGTTTTTCTTCAGTTGTTTTTGCATTTCTATAAAGACGTATTAATTCATCATACGTTTTAGAATTACCATTCCATGCCATAACTGAGCATATAGGCTCAACTAGGTCAGGAGAAAGAGAATTTTGATTTTTTAAGAATAACTTGTAGCGATTTACAGATTCAATTGTAACGTCTTCGTCATCTAGTTTACCTAATGTAAAAATTACAAATGCACGCATCAAAGCATCTGTATGCTTATCAGTTTTTTTAGGATTCCAACCAAGATCATGCAAGATTTTCTTTAAATAGTTTACAGTGTATTTCCTAATTTGATCAGAAAACTCTTCATCAAATGCTCTGAAATACAAAGAAGACAAGTTATGTGCCACATTTACTGTTGCCAAATAACTGTCTTCATCATAGTATGCATCAGAAAAATCAAGATAGTTACGGACTGTCTCATCACCAGATAAACATAATGAAAACAAATCATTTTGAATTGCCCATCTATCAATTGCAGGAATCTGTTTTTGATCTATAAGCATTTTAAGATCTATCAAAGTACTTTTATCATACTTTACACGATAGAATCCTTTTCTACCAAAATTAGCTACAAACCCAATACTGTTTTTTGGTAATTTTACTGACATTGATTTTTTTGTAAACAATTTTTGAAATAATTCATCTCGTAATCCTACTGAGAATGGAATTGCCCACAGACCTTTGTTTGACTTTTTATCAGATTCTAAAACATATCGTCTCTGTTTGAGATGTAATGCGGAATCTTGTTTTTCTATCTCGACTACAGGAAAACCAGACTGTTTTAACCATGTCTGTACCATTGATTGTACTGGCATTTTAGAAATTTTACCTATTGCGTCCCAAAGATCTTTACCTTCAGCATTTTTGTATTTGAAATCATCAAGATAATGCTTTAATCCTTTTTGGAAATTTGATTCACCAACATAATGCTCTAGCATTCTTAAAACACAGCCACCTTTATCATAAGAAATCGCATCAAAAATTTCACGAATTTCGGATGTAGAATTAACTTTAACATCAATTGGATGAGTATTTTTCAATGAATCTAGTGCCATTGCGTTGTTCATCGCATCATCAACAAATTGATTCCACAAATCCCATTCTGGATAAAACTTGTCTACAAATTTTGTTGCCATAAATGTTGCAAAGCTTTCATTAAGCCACAAATCATTCCACCACTTCATAGTAACTAGATTACCAAACCACTGATGTGCAATCTCGTGTGAGATGACTTCTGCAATGTATTGTTTTGTTCTAGTTGAAGATGTCTTTGGATCATAAAGCAATATAGTTTCTCTAAATGTTATAGCACCCCAGTTTTCCATTGCACCTGCTGCAAAGTCTGGAATTGCTATTAAATCTAATTTAGGTAGAGGATATTTTAATCCAAAATATTTCTCGTATGATAAAAGTAATTTCTTTCCTAATTCCAATGAATACTTACCCTTAGATTTATTTCCCTTTGTTGTAATTACTCGAACTTGAACTTTACCAATTTTACTTGTTAGATATTCAAATTCACCAACACCAAGATAGATAAGGTATGTAGACATTACAGGAGTTTTGGCAAATTTGTACAGTGTTTTATTTTTAATTCTTTTTTTAGATTTAATTGGCATATTTGAAATAGCAGTAAACGTGTTACCTGCAATTATAGAGATGTCAAACGTTGCTTTTGCTTTTGGCTCATCCCAACATGGAAATGCTCTTCGGGCATCAGCTGCTTCAAATTGTGTTGTTGCGAGGTATTTTGTTTTGCCATTTTGTTTGTATTGACTTCGGTAAAAACCAAGTAAACGATCATTTAATTCTCCAGTAAATTCAATTTCTACAAAAGATGTACCTTTAATTTTATTTTTAAAAATGATAGTTATTTCTTCTTTTTTTGCATCTGTTTTTATGATGGGTTTTTGAGAGATCCCGTTACATCTAACATGACAAGATTTTATTTTGATCTCTACACAGTTCATTGTGATTGAGTTTGTAAGTTTTTTGCACTCAACAGTGATAATTTCTCGCCCATTAAAGGTGAAATTTTTAAAAATAGGCTCAAATTCAATGGCATAGTTTACAGGTATTACATTCACAATGAGGGTATTTTTCTAGCGCTTTATGTAAATTTCTAATAATTAAAAAATATGAGTGGTTTCTAGTTCTAATTGTTATAGTCACTTGTTTTTAGAGTAGAGAGATCCCCCACGTTATTGTTTTTGTTAATTATGTTTTTAAATAATCAACAATTAAAATTAGCATGACAAAATTAGATAAAATCAAACTATTGGATGAATCATGTAAGAAAGTTTTAGCTATGCCTGAGATTAGATTTGTGGGGGTACTAGATAAAATGGGTAAAAAAGTTGCAGGTGGATTCAAAGAAGGGATTACATCTTATCTACACGATCTGGATAATCAGAGGATGTATGTTCAATTAGCTTTAGAGTATTCAATGAGAAAAGATTTTGATCAAGATTTAGGCTCTGTTGATTATATCTCTTCAAGAAGAGGTAAAGTAACTATGATTAGCATCCCTACTAAAGAATATCTTGTTTTGATTTCTGCGGATCGTGATGTTGATATAGAAAATATAATAAAAAGAGTAAACAGCGCATTCACCATGCTGCCAGACATCAAACTATAGATGATAATTTACGACCGTTTTTTATTGCATGCTAGACAGAATAGTTCTAATATTTAGTAAATACAAAAGTCAAACTCTGTTCTATATTGAAGGTAAAAATCAATAGTTTTGAAAGGAATCTATTTTGATGATTTTGAGTTTAGAGGATAAAGATGCCCTATTACCATCATGTTTATCAAAGACAATAACAAATTAACCAAAGTTGAAAAGGCATCATGTTTCTAATATGTCTCTATACTATATTGGGATAATACTTGTCATATTCGGTACGATTAACATTACCGTTGATAGATTTGTGCTGGCACAAACCATACAAAATAATAACGGAGATTCCTACATTGCACAAAATATATCAGAAGTAATAATACTTAGACTCATCACAGAAGTCGGCCCAATCACGGGAGGAATCGTTACAATAGGAATCAACTTTGCCAGAAAACAAGGACTAAAAATTAGTGCTGACGCTGAGGAATATCTGGTAAAATCAACCAAATCATTTGTGGAGAATCAAAGCAGATTAATCTACAAGGAGATAAAAAACAACAAAGACCATGTCAAATATCTAAAACAGGGGATAATCCCAGATGAACTAAAAAAGAAAGCTCTACAAAATGTGAAAGAGCAGATGTTAGTAGAAATACAATCAGACGAATTTACAAAAACAGCAAAAGATATGCTCAAAAGTAACATAGAGTCACTTGTAGAAAGATTTGTCACTGAACACAAAAATGATTTGGCAGATAAAACAAAAAACATGCTAAAAGAAATAATCCCAACAGCAGTAGATTCTACGCTCTTACCATTTAAAACCAAAGAAGAGATTATCAAAGAAACTGAAAAAATAATCAGTAATGTTTTGACGTCAGTAGAACACGTATTTGACTACCAGAATATGCTGTTCTCCAACGACATTGCAACCATGTACATAAGATCAGAAATACACAGACGAGTAGGTGTCGTCTAGTTTTAATATCATAATTTTGTAAAAAGATTCATCCGAGTAATCTAATACATATTTAGAATGAATTTGAATTTATGAGATATGTTTTCTCAGTATATTATTCACATCATATTAATGAAAATTAAAAAAATTTGAGTAAACATAACAGAAAAATAATAACAACAGACATGATGAAATGAAATGCACATTTTTAGTTCATGTTATTTAACTAGTTTTCAACTAAAAACTGATAATGAAATCATAAACTAGTACCATTGTTCTTACAATATCAAATTAATCCTAACACAGTTCAAGTAAAGAAGAATATTGAAAAAAGAATTTGACAAAAGAATTGTCAGGACGTAGATACTGAAAAGTTTTAGTTCTTGGTGGCATATCTAGAACTATGAGTATCGCCAATGGTGGAAATGATCACGGGATGTATGTCTGGCGTGACCCACGATTAAACGGTTACCCTATAGACCAATCAGAAATATCACAGATGATCGCATTTGCAAAAAATAATAAGATTAAAAGAATTCTATATGATAATTGGGGTACAGGGAAGACAAACCAGAGTTCAGATTGGAGTATTGGAACAGGTCAACAGCCCGATTATTTTTTGAATAATCTCATATCAAATGCACATGATGAAAATATTCTTGTGGAGGCACTATACACAGATAATCTTCGTTTCCAGAAAGTAGTCAATCATAACAAAGACAGCCAAAACAAATTTGATGGCATAAGGATGAACTACGAGGGACCATGGAATTTGGGACCATCTACGCATTCAAATAAAAAATTCCATGAGCCAGTATCAAATGGAGATATAGAATATTTTGCAACAGCAAAAAGAAATACAGGTAATACACTCAAAGGTTCAATCCCAAAATGGGTTAAAGATATTGCAAAGTGGTGGGCAGATGGAAAAACTAGTGATGAGGAATTCATAAACACAATACAATATCTTTTACGAGAGGGAATAATCAAGATAGAATCCACAACTCACCACATACGTTCAAATGCAAAAATTCCATCATGGGTTAAGAAAAATGCCGAATGGTGGGCAAAAGGCACAATTTCAGATGATTCTTTTGTTCAAGGAATTCAATTTCTTGTAAAAGAGGGAATAATACAGGTACCTACAGCTGCCAATATTTTGAATCCCATACCATTGTATGCAAGCATATCTTGGCATTGGGGAAGAAACGATGTCCCAGAACCAGATCACATGATTCAATATAACAACATGCAAAAATTTGCATATCAACATATCTTAGATATAGTAGATGGCGTAGATATTCAAACTGCATGGGGTGGTGCAAACGCAGTGGATGCCATCTTGTTTAGAGTCATCCCAATAATCAAGTATGCGAGAAACCTGAATAAACCAGCATGGATAACCATCGAAACATCAGATAGAGCTCCTCCAAATCAGACATTTGCAGATGAAGGAATGACACATCTAGAGTCAACCGTGAATGTTCTTCTTTCTGCTCTGAAATCTCAAAATACAAGCCCAGCAGGGATAATTTATCATTTTTACATGAACAAATACAAATAAACCAACACATCATAAGTTCAAATTTCAGCGAACTGTGATTCAACAGTGTTTATAAAAACTCAAAATACAATCAACACGTGAAGTATCTAGTTTATTTTTATTTTATGTTTAAATTTTACCTGTAATTATAGAATAAATGAACTTGTATTGTTTTGACGAACATTCATTCATGAAATCTTTAGGTAATAAACTAGAACTGAAGGAGATGTATTTTTAGCAGTTATCATGTTTCAATTTTCAAAATGTTATAAAACAAAAACTGAAAGCATCAGTTCTTCCGTATTTGAGCACGATTGAATATGACTGAGGCAAAACAAGAATCTAGAAAAAATGACATGTTTTCCCAACTTCTTCGATATACTCTGATTCCCATTATTCCATTATCCATCATTACATACATTGCCATATCTCAAAATTTTGTAACTACAATAACAGATCATTTTTATTTTGAGATTATTTCTGTAATCATATCATTTATCATTGCATCCTATGCAATACTTCGAGGTTATGCGTTTAATGACAAATTTACATTATTTTTGGGCCTAGGATTTCATGCTGCAGGATTCATTGATGTTCTTCATGCAGTCATTTCAATTCTCAATAATGGACAGATGGTAGCGACAAATAATTTTATGGCTCAGACATGGATTGCTGGAAGAATAACAATAGGTATTGTCATACTTGTGGCCATTTTAAAATTTGGAACGCATAAAATAGAAGATAAAAGAGACATTATAACTCGAAGAACAGTTTTCTTCTATGTAATAGGGCTATCAATATTTGCAGTTATCACAGCCATCGTTTCACTAACAGTATCATTTCCATCATTGAGTGTTTGGATCGAACCCAATCGTCCGTATGAGATACCTGCAGCTGTAATTTTTTGTTTATGTGTGATATATTACTATCAAAGAAAACTCTACACAATTGACGATAATTTTTACAAAGGAATTCTAATTGCGTTAATTATAGACATATTTGGAAATGTAATATTTGCTTTTTCTTCGAATGATTTTGATACTTCGTTCAACATTGCTCACATTCTTAAAAATATAAGTCTAGTAGTAATTGTTTTATCGCTTGCATCATCAATCATACAACACTACAAAAGTAAATCAGAGATGGCTACAGAATTAAAGAAGATAGATAAAGAAAAAGATGAGTTTACAGTAATGATTACTCATGAACTCAGGACCCCATTGACTCCAATAAAGGGCTGGTGTTATGCATTATCTCATCCAAAAATGTTAGGAGTTCTTAACGATAAACAAAAAAAAGCAGTTATAACAATAGACAGAAATGCAAACCGTTTGAACACAATTATCGACAATCTTATGGATGTACAAAAAATCGAATTAAATGAATTGAAATTCACATATGTTAATACAAATACGAAACAGCTGCTAGAAAGAATAAAAAATAATTTTGAATTTACAATGCAAGAAAAAAACATAGAAATTACATATGCTTTTGAGGATGTAGATTTTAAAACAGATTTATCGCGTATGATTCAAGTGCTATCCAATTTAATTCAAAATGCAATTGAGTTTACTCCTGGAATTGATGGAAAAATTGAGGTAAGTGCAAAGAAAGAAAGAAATGAGATTATTTTTTCTGTAAAAGATAATGGAATCGGAATATCTAAAGAAAATCAAAAGAACTTATTTAGGAAATTTTATCAGATAGATACATCTCTAGTTAGAAAACATGGAGGAAATGGATTAGGTCTCACTATATGCAAAGGAATTGTTGAAGGATTAGGAGGAAAAATTTGGATTGATAGTGAAATCGATGTAGGATCCACTTTTTATTTTAGTGTACCAATTATAAAATAAATGCACATATTGGTGGTAGATGATAATGAAGAAATTTTGGATTTGTTAAAAAATTTATTAGAGTCAGGTGATTTTGATGTGACGGTAACAAAAAGTGGCAAAGAAAGTTTAAATTTAATCAAGAGAAAAAATTTTGATATTGTTTTACTAGATATCACTATGCCAGAATTCAGTGGTCTCGATGTAGTTAAAAGTCTAAATGAATCTGGAGATTTAGCAAAAAACAAAATAATTTTATTTACTGCCGCATCAATATCAGATACAGAAATTGAGAAATGGATCAAAATCGGGGTCAAACAATGCTTAAAAAAACCATTTGAACCGGGAGCATTATTTGAAGCAATCAGTAATGTGTCAACGGCAACATGAATTTTATTGAAACCGAAGAAAAATCACATTTACAAGTTACAGCAGATCATAAAGAACGGGAATCCAAACAAGCGGATTTACTGAAATTTTCAGGGAAACCTCAAACCTGTTGTGTCTCCATAATCGATATAGTAAATTCTACCAAAACAACGTCAAGTATATCTGAATCAAAATTAGGACTTTTTTATGAAATATTTCTTAATTATATTTCAAACATAATTAAAAAACATGGAGGAATTGTTGTAAAAAATATCGGGGATTCACTGCTATATTATTTTGCAGAGTTTAGAGAACATACTATTGCAATTGTAGATTCTTTTAATTGCAATATTGACATAATAAAACAAAGAGATGATCTTAATAAAATACTAGAAGAAGAAAAACTCCCAAAAATAGGATACAGAATTAGTAGTGATTATGGAAAAGTATTTGTAGCAATATCTTCAATTTCTTCGATTAATGATATTTTTGGTTCCACGGTAAATATGTGTGCAAAAATAAATCATATTGGTAAAGACAATACTTTTTTTATTGGAAATGATCTTTACCTAAATGCTAAAAATCTTAAGGAATTCAATTTTGAAGAATTAAAGGACAGTAGATTATCCATACTCAAAAATCCATATCCAATATATTATGTTAAAAAACAAAATATGGACTAGAAAATTACATTATCTCAAAATTTGATAATAATCAAACAAAAAATGATTTCAATTGTATCTGATTTTGATTTGTTTCTTCGTCTATATCTTTGACTTCTCTGCTCTACAAACATACTTTCCATCTTTCCAATCTAGGTTACATGGTTTTTGTTTTATCTGTTTTCGATGTTTTAGGGTCAATTTTCTGCTTTGTTTTGAGAATTAGAAAATCAAATAAAGCCTTTAAAATAATGATTAATCAGTACAATCATGAAACAAAAGACAGATTCCAGACGTGTCAAAATTTTGGTGGCAAAGCTAGGTTTAGATGGTCATGATAGAGGTGCCTTAGTATTATGTAGAGCGTTTAGAGATGCAGGGATGGAGGTAATTTACTCAGGTCTTTTTGCCACTCCAGATAGGATAGCACAAATCGCTGAAGATGAAGATGTGGATGCAATTGCAATGAGTTTGCTCAATGGAGCACACGGTACATTATTTCCCAGAGTAGTACAATCACTAAGCAAAAAAGGAATCAAAGATGTACTAGTAGTTGGCGGAGGAGTGATACCTGAAGAAGATAAAAAAGATCTCAAAAAATCAGGAGTTGATGAAGTATTTGGTCCAGGTACACCATTAAAGGAGATAATTGATCACATTACAAACGGTGTTTCCAAATTAAGAAAATTATAAAAAATTATTCCGTAGAATCAGGCCACATCATCTTACGCATTTGTTTACCAACTTTCTCAATTTGATGTGCTTCTGTTTCTTTCATATATTTGTCAAAAGAGTCTTTACCATTTTTCTTATATTCACCAATCCATTCTTTGTTAAAAGTACCATCCTGTATCATTTTTAGAACTTTTTTCATGTTATCCTTACTTTCACTAGTAATTACCATCGGTCCTCGTGTTAAACCACCATATCTTGCAGTTTCACTAACACGTCGCCACATTCCATTGATTCCATATCTTTGAATCATATCGACAATTAATTTTAGCTCGTGTAATACCTCAAAATATGCAATTTCTGGCTGGTAACCTGCTTCAACCAGAGTCTCAAATGAAGCTTGTATCATAGATGCAGCACCGCCACAAAGATCTGCTTGCTCCCCAAACCAATCAGTTTCAACTTCTTCTTGAAAAGTTGTTTGAATTAATCCTGCACGCGCACTACCAATTGCTTTTGCAATTCCTAATGTTCTATCCCAAGCTTTTCCTGTAAAGTCTTGATGTACTGCAACAATTGACGGAGTTCCAAAATTTTCAAGATATGTTTCTCGAACTTTAGAGCCGGGACCTTTTGGTGCAACCATGATAATATCAATATCCTTTGGGGCAACAATCCATCTCCAATGAATTGCAGCTGCATGTGAAAATGATAATGCTTTTCCTTTAGAAAGATTAGGTCCAATTTCATCTTTGTAAACCTCAGATTGAATCATGTCTGGAAGTAAAACGTGAATAATATTGGCTTTTTTGCATGCATCAGATACAGACATGACTTTATGACCATCAGATTCTGCTTTTTTCCAGCTGTTTCCACCTTTTTTTAGACCAACAATTACGTTAAGACCAGAATCTTTCATGTTGTTTGCCTGAGCATCACCTTGAATCCCATAACCAATTACGGCTATTGTTTGATCTTTTAATGGATCTAAACTAATGTCTTTATCTTTCCATGTTTTTGCCATATAATTAGTCAAAATATTGCAAATATTAACTATAGAATTTTAAATTTCAATAATTTTGTTGCAACCACGACACTTTACTGTAACCTTGGCACCAGATAGTCGTTGAAATCTCTTTGAGCCACAATTTGGGCAAATGGGGCAAGCACGTATTGGTTCCATTAGTGTTCAGTAGGTTTAGTATCAGATTTTGATATAACTTCCAGTCTTTTTTTACCATTGATTTTTTGTAAAAATTTAGCAACTGCTTCTGGAACAAGGATTTGCCAGTTATCATCAGATATTATCATTTGACGGATATGTGATGCATTGTATTGTAGTCTATCTAGAAATTGTGGTGTTATTACATCAATTGAAGAATCTGCAAGTAACATTTTGACATAATCATTTCCACTGTATACTTTATCAAAGTGAGGCAATGCAGATTCTAGAAAAGATGACCACGTTGCAATATTGAATTGATTTTCAATTGCTACAATAAAACAGCGCGACGAATCAATGTTAGATTCTTTTAATGACTCATGTATCATTTCAATCCGCTCACCAGCTGTGAAAGGATCCTTTTCCAAGTAATTAAATTGAGAACTTGTTATTGCAATAATTACATCATCACATTGTTCAAGAATTTTCTTTACTAAATCCAAATGCCCAAAATGGAAAGGCTGAAACCTACCCATCATCAATCCACGCATAAAAGATAATATATCTTGATTTAATTAAATGAGTCTATTTGATTAAGCCACTACCAAGAATTCTAATGGTTGTAGATTCTGGTTTTAAAATAACTGCAATATCACCAGTATTGCAAACTATTGGTTTTTCAAATTTTAGTTTCAAAGGAGTAATTGATGAAAATTTTGCCGCCTTGATTTGTAAACCTATACTAACTAAACATCCTTGATTTTCTGCAATATCAGTTTTATAAAATGGACTTTTTGTAAAATTAAGCTCAATTTCAGATTTTACATCAACTGTACCTTCTTTAGAGATTACATCACCTCTTCCAATCTCATCAGGTTTCATTCCCTTTATGGCAAGACCGACTCGAGCTGGGCTGATAGATTCCTCAACAGGTTCATCATGCATTTGAATTGATTTTATCATCACATCTATTCCTGCAGGATAAAGTTTAAGACTATCATATTGTTTGATTGTTCCACAAATTACCTTGCCAAGAATTACAGTTCCAACTCCTTTGACATCAAAGCATTGATCAACGACCATTCTAGGAGGATCAGTGTTTGAAATTGGGTCAATCTTATCCATCTCTTCTTTTAATTTATCAGGTTCAACTTTGAGATATTTTTCGACAACGGTACCCTTTATCATGGAATTTAATTTTGATTCATCAACATCAAAGGTATTAGATAAAATCCCTTGAGTTTTTTTTAATATATTTAGTGCAATAATTTGTTCACCAGTAAATTTGTCAAGTTTATCAACAAGAAATATGACAAATTCCGCCAGATTAATTGCTTGTAAAAGAGGTTGAATTTTATCAGGAAATCCACTAGGAGTTACCCAAGTTTTGATAATATCGGATTCCTTTCTATCATAAAGTGAAAGATCAGTCACTGTTCCTTTTTTGCCAAATTCTGCTGCAATGTCTTGTTTTCCCAAAACTACAAAATTAATCGACTTGACCATTATCTCTAAGTGAAAAATCATGCTTATGAATCTAAACACATATGACAATCACAGATTTTATAATAATTAAGAACACTAGAGATTGTGATTAAAAATCAAACGTCATATTATGAAAATAATTGATAAAAATAAAAAAGAAATTATTTTGTTTATGAGATTGTTGATTTGGATCAATTGAAGTTTTTAGATATGTTAAAGAGTTATTTTGTGATTATTTTTTCTTTTTATCCAAGACAATTGCCTCCGAGATGGTCGATTATACTACAAGATAATAAAGATTTATCATGATTTGTATTTTTATAATCCGTTTGATCCATTTCTAAATTTACAATATATATAAGAAATGAAAAGATGTTCATGTAGAATTTTCAGTACAAAAACATTCCAATCAACATGAATATTCTGAGAGATCTTCAGAATCGTCAGTCTTTTGATCAATCACGTTCAAATGGTACAGAATTAGTTTACGATGTTGTGTCATATTAGATCTAATCAAACAATCTATCATTGAATATAAAAGGAAGACTGATGAATCATACTAGAAAAAAGCCTATGGAAATGATGGTAAAACTGCAGCATAACTTGCAAATCTATGATTTTTAGGCTTAACAGATTTTTGATGATATTTTGAAATTGTTTTACCGACTGCACCGTATAATCCCAAAGGACAGTTGATGAATTTTTGTTTGTTTGCCCAATTCAAAACTTCGTCAGAAGGGCTAAAATAATTTACAACCTTGCTTTTGATTATTTTATCAAGTAGTTTACCATATTTTTTCGATGAGGGTACATCACTTGTAATTGATGCACCGAAAAAATACACACTTTCAATAATTTTATCATTTTGAGACTTTTTTGCTAAGTTCTCAACAGTGCTAAGAATTACCTGAGAGCCTAAAGAATGACCCATGAGACGAATTTTTGTTTTAGGACTAGTAGATTTAAAATCTTCAATAAACATAGATAGATTTCTACCATTTTTCTGTGCAATTATCTGTCCTGCGGCAAGTGCACGTCTAGCATGCTTTAACAGATGAGCCCCAGTGGTGTTAGAATCATAGCTAAATCCAATCACAGGATGACAATATCCTAATTTGGATAACTTATTTTTTGCGAGAACAACTTTTGCAATAGATCCAGCATTATCATTTTGTAGTCCGTGAATCATTATTACAAGTTCTTTTGAACCTACAAGATTATCAAAATACTTTTTTGGATATAAAAAATATGAATTATTTTTGATTGTCTTGCCATACATCAAATCATAATAGCCCCTAGTGGATATTCGTGGAATGATTTTAGTCATTCTGATGGGCCTAGTTGTTTTTTGTATTTTACAATATCTTCATCTTCTACTTTTACAAATAATGGAGAAACTTCACCTAAAATATGTCCAAATTTAATTCCAAGTTCAGAAATTGAATTCCATTTGTTTTCATTGACTTTACCTTCTAGTCCAATTTGATTCCAAATCTTTTGTGCTGATTCGGGAATGAATGGAAATAAGGCAATTGCCATACTACGTGCAGCGTTTACGGATAAGAATACACAGTTTGTAGTTCCAGGTTCTTTCTTCCATGGTTCTTTGTGTTGAAAATATTGATTGAAAAATGATGAAAATTCCATGATTTTCTTTAGAGCCCTATCCAAGTGATTTTGTTCCATCAAAATTCCTAGTTCTGCTGAAAGAGTTTTTATTTTATTTTCAGCCTCGATATCTTTATCATCATATTTTTCAGTTTCAGGAATTATTCCATCAAATGCTTTTTTTGCAAACCCCAATGCGCGATTAACAAAGTTTCCAAGATTACCAATTAATTCAGAATTAATTCTATTAGTAAACTCATTCCAATCAAAATTCAAATCATCTTGCGAGTATGGATTAATAGCAACCAAATAATATCGGAGATAGTCTGCAGGATAGTATTCTAAAAATTGTTTTAGTCCAATATACCAATTTCTACTCTTTGAAATTTTCTTTGATTGTAAAGTGAGATGCCCTCTAGTAGGGATATAATCAGGTAGTTTGTATTCACTATTAATTCCCAAACGCATTGCAGGTAAAAACAAATAATGATGATAAACGATATCTTTTCCAATAAAATGATAGATATCAGATGAATTCCAAAATTCTTTTCCATTTATTCCTTTATCATTGAGAAATTTTACTGCAGTGGAAATGTAAGCCAAGTGATTATCAAACCAGCCATAAAACACCTTGTCTTTATATTCTTCAAGTGGCACATGTACTCCCCAAGAGATATCACGAGTGATATCCCAATCAATCAAGCCAGACTTTATCCAATTTTGAACATATTTTTTTACATCTTTTTGTAGATTCTCGTTTTCATCTAACCATTTGTATAATAAATCACCAAAATTTTTTAATTTAAAAAAGAAATGAGTTGTCTTTTCTTTAGTAGGGGTTTGACCACAAATAGAACATTTCGGATTAGATATTTCTTCAGGAACTCGGCCACAACTTTCGCAAAGATCTGAATATTGGTCTGGTGCGTTGCAATAAGGACATATACCTTTAACATATCGATCAGGTAAGAATTTTTTATCATTACTGCAGTAAAATTGAATGATTTCTTTTTTGTAAACGTGACCGGCTTTGTTTAGTTTGTTAAACACATCTTGAACAAATGCAACATTTTCAGAAGAACTAGTTTTGTAGAAAAAATCAAAATCAATACCAAATGATGTAAAATCATCATAATCACGTTTATTCCAATGTGCAACATATTCTGAAGGAGCTTTTCCTTCTTTTTCAGATTGTATCAAAATAGGAGTGCCAAAATCATCAGATGCACAAACATAGTACGCTTCAACCCCATTTAATTTCAGAAATCTAGTTGTAACATCAGCTGGTAGATATGTTGATGCAACATGACCCAGATGGATTTCGCCATTAGCATAAGGTAACGCACTAGTAATGATTGCTTTGCTTTTCATCAGTAATGTTTTGGAATCTAATAGGGGTTAAGAAGTTTTACCAGCTATTGGCATATTTGACTTGTTGTGGTGTAAGTTTATCTATTTTTACGTCCATTGCCTTTAGTGCATCAACTGCAACTTGTTTATCAATTTCTTCTGGAACGTTAATGATTTTGTTACCAATCTTTGCATGATTATTAAGAATGTATAAGACAGATAGAATTTGATTAGAAAAAGATTGAGCCATTACTTCTGGAGGATGCCCTTCTGCAGCTACAAGATTTGCTAATCGTCCTTCACCAATCAAATAAACACGTTTACCATTTTTGAGAGTGCATTCATCAAGATTTGCCCGTACTCGTTTTACAGATTTTGATTCTTTAAGCAAAAACTTGCTGTCAATTTCAACATCAAAATGTCCAACATTACCCATGATGGTACCATTTTTCATTTTTATAATGTGTTCTTTTCTAATTACACTTGTCATTCCAGTACAAGTGATAAAAATATCACCTACTTTGCAGGCTTGTGCCATTTGCATTACTTCAAACCCATCCATGTGAGCTTCCAACGCTTTGATAGGATCAATCTCAGTCACAATTACTTTAGAACCCATTCCGCGACATCGTGATGCTACTCCACGTCCTACCCAACCGTAGCCAACAACCACTACACGTTTAGAGGCCATCAACAAATTCATTGCACGTAGATACCCATCGATGGTGCTTTGTCCAGTACCATATCTATTATCAAACATGTGCTTTGTGTATGCTTCATTTACTAAAATTACGGGATAGCGAAGTCTTCCTTGGTTTTCAACTGCTCTAATTCTAGTAACACCTGCAGTAGTTTCTTCAGTTGCACCAAGAATTTTCATATTTTTATATCGATTGTCAAAATGTGCCTTGACGTTCATGTCAGCTCCATCGTCAGTCAATATAGTTGGCTTATGATTCAAGACTTGATCAATACACCAATCATATTCTTTTACAGATTGACCATACCATGCATAAATATGAATTCCTTTTGATGCCAAAAATGCTGCAATATCATCTTGTGTAGTAAGTGGATTTCCACCACAACATGCAACAGTTGCACCAAGTTCCTTGGCACCCATTAAAAGAACAGATGTTTCTTTTGTAATGTGTAAACAAAATCCTAATGTGACACCTTTAAGAGGTTGGGATTTTTTAAATCGATTAATAGTATTATCTAGAATTTGCATGTGAGATCTAGCCCATTCATAGGACAGTTTACCATCTTGAATCAATTTTGCGCTAGATTTTACCTTGCTCATAGAATTTGGCGTTAAAAAAGAGTATAAAATTCTATCATGCTAATATAAATAAATGACAAGATAATCGAATTAGCAGGATGACTTGGAAAAAGGTTGCAGAAAAAACAGACATTGTAAATGGAAAGGGAAAAGCCTTTAAAATTGATGGGAAGCAAATTGCAATATTTAATCAGGACGGATATCATGCAATAGATGATCTGTGTGTTCATCAAGATGGTTCAATTGCATCAGGCAAATTAGAAGGCGATATAGTAGAATGCCCATTGCATTTTTGGCATTATAACATCAAAACAGGAGAATTAAAAGATTATCTCAAAGATGTAAAATTAGCAACATATCAGGTTGAAGCTAGAGATGATGGAATTTATGTTAATGTATAAATAATTATTAAAAAATTTTGTAAAATTAAAAAAACATACTACATTTTCAGTCGTTAGTTTTGTAAAGACAGAATATAAAAATTCTAAAAATAAAATGTTTGTATTTACCTTTTATGCAAACAAAATCAAATTAATGTACGAATAACAATAATTTTTCCAATAGTTTTAGGATTAAGAATAGGGTATTCCAGTCTTCTTTGCTGGAGATATAGAGTAAGTTGAACAGATCAGATCATCCAAGTAATGAAAAATTACAATAGGAGTTTAATAAGTAACTTTCAAATATGAAAGGATAATTGTAGTTCAAATAAGTTTCAAAATTGGGTACAATTTTTATTCTCACATAATATGTAAAATAGTTATTGAATCAAGAGATCATAAATGAAATTATAAATCAAGATTATGCGACAATTACAGATTCCATTGAAAATTTCCTAATAGAACAAATTGAAAAAAATCACGCAAATGGAATAATTTTAGGATTAAGCGGTGGAGTGGATTCAGCAGTTTTAGCCTATATTTGTAAAAGAAAACTAAAAGAAAAGACATTAGCAATCATAATGCCAGACACTCTAATTACTCCAAGTATCGAAACGGAGGATGCCATGAAAATGATTTCATTAACAGGGCTAGATTACAAATTAATTGATATCAAACCAATTGTCAATGAATACTTGCATTATGTCGAACCAAATGATTGGGCAAGAGGGAATCTCAGGGCAAGAATAAGAACCAATATTTTATACTATTATGCAAACACAAAAAAATATCTCGTATTAGGATCAAGCGATAAAAGTGAATATCTAATTGGGTATTTTACAAAATATGGTGATGGTGCTTCAGATATAGTTCCAATAATTTCATTATACAAACTACAAGTTAGAGAAATTGCAAAATTTTTAGAAGTGCCTCAAAACATTATTGAAAAGAAGAGCAGTCCTCACCTATGGAAGGAACATGAAGCTGAAAAAGAGATAGGAGCATCATATGAAGAGATAGATTCCATACTTTATTGCATTATTGACAAAAAACTTTCAATTGAAAAAGCTAGCAAATTATTAGAAATTGATAAACAAATTGTCGAAAAAATACATCAGCTATACATTAACAGTGCTCATAAAAGAGAAACTGCACAAAAACCACTTGGGGAAAAATAATGAAACTGCAAGACACGCTAAGCAATTCAGAACAAACACTAGAGAGTTCAAAAAAGATTAGAATTTACTTGTGTGGCGTCACAGTTTATGATGAATCACATATAGGACATGCAAGAACAATAATTATTTTTGATGTATTACGAAAATATTTGGAGAGTAAAAAAATAGAAGTAGAGTTTATTCAGAACTTTACCGACATAGATGATAAGATAATAAATCGGGCAAAAACAGAAAATACAACTACAGAGCAAATTAGTTCAAAATACATCCAAAGATATTTTAGTGATTTTGATGGATTAAATGTAAAGCGTGCAAATAATTATCCCAAGGCAACTGAGCACATAGAAGACATTAAAAATTTCATTAGCAAGTTAATTGAAAAAAATATAGCATATGTATCAAAAAATGGCGTGTATTTTTCAGTTTCAAAGTTTCCACAATATGGCAAATTATCAAAAAAGAGAA
>CAZDPM010000008.1:0-26459 GCA_964507355.1 uncultured Nitrosopumilaceae archaeon | reverse complement strand
GTACCATGATTGGTACAAAGTAGTTACCAACTGCAGATGCAAATGGTATGATAAATAAGAAAATCAGTGTTGTTCCATGTACAGTAAAAATTCTGTTAAATGTCATAGCATCTGTAATGATTTGTGCTCCAGGGAAGAATAGTTCTGCTCTAATTGCAAGAGCTAAAGCACCACCCATAAACAAAAATGCAACAGATGTTATGAGATATAGCAATCCTACATCAGTATGATGTGTTGAAAACATTATTTGCCAAATTGGACGTGGCTTTTGTAATTCTAGGACCATGGATAATTCTCCTTACTTGAAAGTTTAGATAAAAGGGTTAGCATCAAGATGAATCCTCCTCTATGATTAGTTTACCACGCATGTTATAGTGAATTAGTCCGCAGTATTCTCTGCATTGAATGTCGTGTTCACCAACTTCCATAGGAGCAAACCATACAGTATTTACTCTGCCAGGTATTGCATCCATCAACACTACATAATCATGAATGTTAA
Organism: uncultured Nitrosopumilaceae archaeon; assembly: GCA_964507355.1. Lineage (GTDB taxonomy): Archaea > Thermoproteota > Nitrososphaeria > Nitrososphaerales > Nitrosopumilaceae > Nitrosarchaeum. Next base: position 25,960 of record CAZDPM010000008.1, on the reverse strand, counting down.
ATGAATGATTGACATCTTTTGACATTATTTCAAATTTGTAAGCTTTACCGACTTTAACATGTAATTCACCAATTTCTTTTGTTCCATCTTCATGTTCAAATGTCCAAAACCATTGTTGTCCTGTTACTTTGATAACTTCGGCATCTGCAGGAATATGTTCTACTAGTCTTTCAGCATTCCAAGCTTCTGCACCTACCCAACACATCAGTGCAATTACAACGCCAACATAAATCCATTCAGGCCAATTAGAATGATGTCCCATTTTACCAAACTCCTTCCTTCTCATATGGAGTTGGGGTTGCTTTTGGATTAGATTCTCTGAATCTCCAACATAGCCAAATAATAGTTCCAGATACAACTGCACCCACTGTAAATGCCACTGTCATCATTCGATAAAACAGATTCCAAATCACTACTCTACGATCAAGATAACCTCCAGGCTCATCAATAGCAGCAAAGACATATTCAGCTGTTGGAAGGATTACCAAAATTGCCAATACTAAGAATAGACCAGAGATACTCTTCATTAGCGGTTGAGAAAACTGGTCTGTAATTTCTATTTAAGGGTTTTCAAGATTATTAGTTACCAATCATGATTAAAACGGGAGGGATCCATCACGTTGATTCCAGAAATTGAAAATTTACGGTTATATTCTCTAAAAATGTTCAATGAGGCATTTGCAATAATTAGCTCAAATAGATTTGTCGGTGAAAGATCCACTATTGTAGATAACATTGCTTTGATCGGATCCATATGAGTTACAAGTACTACATTTTGTTCAGGATGTTTTTCAACGACATGATCAACAATACTTAGTACACGTTTTTTGACTTCTGAGAAAGTCTCTACACCATTATGAGCAATTTCCAATTCGCCATTATAGAATTTCATGAAAACATTTCCGTGACTAGTAAAAATATCATCGTATGGTACACCAGTAAATTTTCCCATATCTAGTTCAATTAATCGATCATCAATTGTTACATCAAGAGAGTTATGTTTGGCAACAATTTCTGCAGTATGTTTTGCTCTTTCTATAGGACTAGAATAGATTGCAGATATGTTCATTTGTTCTAAAAATTTTGCTGTATTTTCTGCCTGTTCAATTCCTTTATCAGTCAATGGTATATTTGGTGTTCTTCCAGTTAGAATTCTTTCGATATTATTTTTTGCTTGACCATGTCTTAGGAAAATAACTGAGCCCAATATGATCGGAGGTCAAATAAAGATAATAATAAGATTCTCAGAAGAATATCATGAAAATTGGAATTATTGGTGGAACCGGAGGTATGGGAAAAGGATTTGCTCTCAGATGGTCCCAAAATCATAACGTAATTGTAGGATCAAGGGATGCAAAAAGAGCATCAGAAGCAGCAAATGAGTATACAAATCTTGCAAAAGAATCATTTGGACAAATTAATGGAACAATTACAGGTAATGATAATATCTCAGTTGCTAAAGACAGTGATGTTTTGATTTTATCAATACCTTATGAAAACATTGATTCGGTTTGCTCAGAAATTTTATCTAAAGTTAAAGATAGCTGTGTTGTTGTATCACCAATTGTTCCAATGGTTAAGACAGATGTAGGATTTGAGTTCATTCCAATTAAAGAGAATAAACCATTTTCATATCAACTTGTTTTAAAATATATGAAAAATAAATCAAAGTTGGTTTCAGCATTTCATGTAATATCAGAAAAGAAACTCGTCAATCCAACAATGGTACTTGATTATGATATTTTTGTATGCGGTGATGATAAAGATGCTATTGAGGTAGTTAATAGTTTGATCAATGAAATCAAAGGATTAAGACCAATTTACTTGGGACCAGGTGAATTATCATATCTTGCAGAGATATCAACACCGTTATTGCTAAATGCAATGATACGAAATAAAATAAAAAATCCCGGTATCAAAATTATCTAAGTACAACGTAATGAGTCATGAATATTATCGGAGGGGAAGAAATTGGTATACTGCAATTGGTGCATTGTTTTTAATTATGGCGGGAATTGTTCTTGTTAGACAACTAATACTGTGGGGACCAGAATTTGTAGAGGATTTTATTGTAAATTCTGAATTTACTAATGAAAAAGTATCAGTAGGTATGATTGGCTTTGGGATGTTTATGATACTATTAGGATTTAGAAACCATGAATAGCAAAGATGAGTTTTTAAAAACTCAAAAAATTTTACACCTTACAACAATAGAAAGTAAAAATATTCCACACGTAGTACCTGTTTGGTACTTGTATAGTTCAAAAAAAATTTACATAGGTACAAACACTAAAACCAAAAAGGCACAAAATGTAAAGAAAAACAAACAAGTAGCATTTTGTGTAGATACTGGAGTAAACTCTCCAATATTTGGTGTGATGGGTCAAGGAAATGCAAATATCATTTTAGAAAATAATAAAGTGAAAAGTATTGCAAAAAAAATACTTTTAAGATATTTTAAAAGTTTACAAAATAAATCTGCAATAGAGCTGTTAGACAATACTGATTGTATTATAGAAATAACTCCAGAAAAGTTTTCAAGTTGGAGTTATTAACTAACAAATTCTTCAATTTTGTTCATTGCAGAATCTAAAATTTCAAGACTAGGCAGATACACTAATCTAAAGTGTCCACTTCCATATTTTTCACCAAAACCAGAACCATGGACTGTCAAAACTCCTTTTGTTTCTAAAAGTTTTTGTACAAACTCCTTATCGGTTCCAAATTTATTATCTTCAATTTTTGGAAAAGCATAGAATGCTCCTTTTGGATTTGGACAAGATAAACCAGGCATTTCGTTGAGTCGTTTTACAACAAGATCTCTTCGTTTTTTTAATTCAAATACAAAGTCAGTGATATATCCTTGTGGGCCTTGCAGTGATTCTAATGCAGCATATTGTACTGGAAGATTAGTAGCAATTCTTACTCGTGCAAGTTTTGGAAGATTTTCTCTTAGTGCATCAAGTTTTGATGATTGATTAAATGCAATGTATCCAATTCGCCATCCAGACATTAGATGAACTTTGGAGAATCCGTTAAGAACAATAACCGGTGAATCTCCTGCAACTTTGCCAATTCCTATAAATTTTTGATCAAAAATTATTTGATCATAAATCTCATCACATATAATGTACAGATTATGTTGATTTGCAATTTCAACCAATTTTTTAAGTGATGATTCATTGAAGACAACGCCTGTTGGATTATTTGGGCTGATTAGACATATTGCAATTGTTTTTAAAGTAATCTTTGATTTAATATCTTCAATATCAGGCGTAGAGTTATCCAAATCTACTGCAAACTCTACAGGAATTCCTCCGTGTAATCTAACATATGAGGCATATGGGGGATAGTACGGACCAGGCAATAGTACTTCATCACCTTCTTCAACAATAGATGAAATCACCATATCAAGACCTTCAGAAACACCATTTGTGATTAAAACGTCATCATGTGAAATTGATAATCCTTTTACATTTTCTTTTTTTGCAATTTCTACTCTAAGTTCTTTGAGACCTTCTGATGTGGAATAAAAGTTCTCTCCATTTCTTATTGCATTAATCATTGCCTCTTTTACATTATCAGGAGGTTGAAAACCAAATTGTACCGGATCACCAATATTGAGATAATCAACTTTCATTCCTTTTTCTTCAACTTTTCTTGCAGCTAAAACAATATCTCTAATTGCATATTCAACTCCAGCTACTTTTTTTGATATTTTCAAAGTACCTAGACAGATATTTAGGCCTGTTAAATTCTTACTTGTTTGGACTCGTTGCACAGTCTGGATAGTGCGAGCGGCTTCGAACCGCTAGGTCGAGGGATCGAAGCCCTCCGAGCCCTCTTAGGTTATTTTATTAAACAAACAATTCACATACTTGATGAATTGAGGATATCTTTATTCAAAATTGGTGTGATATTGAGTACTATTGGAATAATTTGGATATCATTTGTTTTTCTGCAAGTAGACAAGATATCTGAGGAAATTGTGTTAGAATCATCAAATTCACATGATGTAAAGCTAAATTTGGATGGTATAGGTATTGGATATTACAAAGTATTCATGCCAAAATTTAGTGGCGAGCAAATATTTGTTCAAATTTTAGATAAAAATCAAAACATAATATCTGAAGAAAGTGTTCAAACAAAAATGTCGGTAGGATATTTTGATTTTGAGAAAAGCGGAATTTATACAGTAAAAGTAACAAATCCTTCAAAAAATCAAATAAATTTACAAGTTGAATTAGGAGATGCTGGCTCTGAAGTCATGATACCACCAGGAGTATTAATATTAGTAGGAGCAGTTATGATTATTCTTTCATCATATATGAAATTAAAAAATTACAAGATTGAGCAACCAGATAAGAATATCTTATAGACTGGAAGACATTGTATTGTATGACCAAAAATCAACACTAGGTTAAACACAAGCCAAGTTGTAAAAAATAGAAATGAAATTATGGAAAATGGAAGAAGTATTTTGAGTTTTGTTTTTTCCAGATTTTTTAATATTAAAAATCCACCCAATGCAGATAAAATTAGACCAAATTCTAGTGGTTGGTGGGACCAAGAGATTAAACCATCAATTCCAAAAAGTTCATGTGAAAGTGAATCTGCATATCCTGCAGCTATTTGAATTACTGAGCCAGTAATTACTAGAATAATTCCATTTTTAAGAGAATTTTTGGTAGAGTTTCGAAGTAAAAGAATTGTTCCAACTATAGCCGCACTAGTAGTTATTGAAACTCCAACATAGACAACGATATGCTGTATGCTCCAAAAAAATTCGGGTTCCTTTTGAAGATGAGATATGGCATCCCAAAAACCCGCAGATACAACCACAAATGGCCCAATCACTGCAAGAACTGAAACTAGAGATACAAGGGTACTAGTTTTTGCAAGTGAAGAATTTGAAAATTTTTGGATTAATTTCATTTTAAGTTATCTTTTTGATCGAGGTATTTGAAGCGTTGTAAATTTATCAAATAAAAAAATTAAACATTGTGGGTAATTTTGGGATTAACTATATTAGAACAAAAAAATCAGAGATAGTATGAGTCCAGGAATAGGATTAATGAAGAGAAGACTTGAAAAAGAAAGAGATGCTATTTCATTAGCTGTTTCAGGGATTGCAAAAAAGTACGATATTAAACCAGAAAATATCAAGACATTGGAGATAAAATACGATAATGATGTAGGAGATTGGTATGTTGCCCTTGGATGGGATGAGAAAAAAGCTATTGTTAAGATGGATTCAGTGTTAGGAACAATTACAGAGATTAAAGAAATTTAATTACAGAATAACACATGATAACAATATGATCAAAGCTATTGTTCTTGGTGGTTCTAGAGGTATAGGTAGAGCAATTTCAGAATCACTAAAATCAATAAAGATAGATGTTTTTGCAGCATCAAAAGACGATATAGATACTTCAAATTTGGATAGTGTTAAAAAATTTGTACAGATTCATAATCAAACAGACATACTAATTCTTAACACAGGTGGACCTCAGGCGAAAGAATTTGCAAACATATCAGAAGAAAACTGGATGAAATATCATAATCAGTTATTTTTAGGATTTTGCATAATTTTACAAAACATCAAGATCAGTGATGGGGGATATATATTTTTGATAAGCTCTAGTGTAATTAAAGAACCAAATGCAAAATTGATAATATCATCTGCGTATCGTGCTGCATTTAGTGAAGTGTTTAAAATTCTAAGCAAGGATTATGCCGCTAAAAATATTAGCTGCATTAACATTGCTCCAGGTCCAATCAATACAGAGAGAACCAAAGAACTGATAGAAAATATTGATGAATACAAAAAATTATTACCAATGAAAAGACTTGGAGAGCCAGAAGAAATTGGAAACTTTGTTAAATCAATAATTGAAAATAAAATAAAATATCTTTCAGGCGTTGTAATTAATTTTGATGGTGCAAATTCAGATTATATTTTCTAAGTTTATTTTTTAAATTCAACATTTGGTGCATCTGGTTGATTTTGAATTGCAATCAATCCACCTTCACGTAGTTGTTGTAGTAACTGCATTACTTCTTTTTCTACTTGATTTCTTTGCAGTCCTGTCTGTTGAGCAAATATTTCTACCAATTCTGTGACTTTACGTTGTCCATTGCATGATTTCCAAAAGTCTACAATAGCCTGATTTACCATAAATCCCTGTTCATGTTCATTAGCTAATACCATTGAACCATCTTCTTGTTGTACTAGTTTACCAACTCCTTGAGGTAACGCAATTTCATAATTGATTGGAGCGGGAGTAGTCATTGCATTAGTCATATTTTTGATTTTTGCTTTTCCTTCTTCAGTCATACTATCCATTGTCCATTTTGGTTCCCAAACAATATCGACTTTGACATTATTAACCCCAGGAACTTTTTTGGCATATCTTGTCACATCTTGAACTAATGTCTCATGTAAAGGACAGCCTTGAGTAGTCATGGTCATTTTGATATTGACATTATTATCTTCAATTACATCAATACCATAGATTAATCCCATCTCAACAATATTTAGTGGAACTTCAGGATCCATGCACTGTTTAAGAGATTCTTTGATGGCTTGTGCAGTTACAGTGCTCATACTGTTCAATTCAATATAAAATCAATAAAAACTTTCTATTAATTAGCTTCAAATAATTTTTTTATAGATTCTTCGTATGGCTGTTTAGCCACACCTTTTTCAGTAATTATTCCTGAAATTAGATCAGGTGGTGTCATATCAAATGCTGGATTGATCACATTAATGTCATCAGGTGCAGTTTTTTTATCACCGATTCCAGTTACTTCAGTTCCTTTTCGCATCTCAATAATTACATCTTTAGCATCACTAGTCATATCAAAAGTAGATAATGGCGCTGCTACATAAAATGGAATCCCATGTTGCTTTGCCATAGTTGCTACCTGATATGTTCCAATTTTATTAAAAACATGACCAGTTCTTACAATTCTATCAGCTCCAACCACTACTTTGTTTACCAATCCATTTGCCATAGAATATCCTACTGCAGTATCTGGAATTAAGCTAACATCAAACCCATCATGTTTTAGCTCAAATGCAGTTAGACGGGAACCTTGCTGTACCGGTCTTGTTTCAGTGGCTATTACCTTGATGTTTTTTCCACTTTCCCTTGTTGCTCTAATTACACCTAATGCTGTTCCATATGCTACTGTAGCTAGTGCACCAGCATTACAATGAGTCATTATAGTATCATTGTTGTCAAATAAAACAGATCCATATTTTCCCATGGTTTTGTTTATTTGTATGTCTTCTTCTGCCATTTTTTTGGCTTCACTAATTACTGACTGTATGATTTGCTCAATCGTACTTTCAGAATTTGCAACTGTCATAATTTTGTCCAGTCCCCACTTCAGATTTACAGCTGTAGGTCTTGTATCGTATAAAATTTTTCTTGCTTTTTCTAGATCAGAGATCAGCTGATCTTTTGTAGTTGCCTTGCTTTGCAATGCAGCCAAAGCTAGTCCAAAAGCACCAGACACTCCAATAGCTGGTGCTCCTCTCACTACCAAAGTTCTAATGGCAACAGCTACTTGATTATAATCGTCATATGTGACAAATACTAGTTGATTTGGTAATTTGGTCTGATCAATCATTATTACTTTGTTATCTTTCCACTCCACAGTTCGTAGAGATGAATCAATTGCAATATCATCCATGATTTATCTCAAAGTCAGGCTTTTTAAAAATCAATTGAAAAAGTAGCATTGTGATGTAGATAGATATTTTATTGGAGTTATTAAATTCAAAATGTTGGATATTTCCACCATAGAAAAATACGACTTGCAAAAAATGTACAAAATTTATGATAAATGGCCAGAAATTGCACGAGAATCATTTGAATCTAAACAGGAATCTGTTGACTTTGATGGTGTTGATCACATGATATTTGCAGGAATGGGAGGATCAGGAGCTATTGGAGACATATTTTCCTCCATACTATCCAAGACAAAGACTCATGTTAATGTCTTAAAGGGATATCATTTACCTCAGACAGTTAATTCCAATACATTGGTAGTTGTTGTTAGTGTTTCTGGCAATACAGCTGAAACATTTTCTGTTTTAGATTCTGCTTACACGATGAAAAGTCAAATTGTGGTATTTTCTTCAGGTGGTAAGATGCTAGAGTATTGTACAAAAAACAAAATAAAACATAGAATGATTTCACAGTATCATTCTCCTCGTGCTTCTTTTACTTCATATTTGTATACCATGTTGAATGTGTTACAATCCACTCTTGAAATAAAACAATCAGACATTTTTGAATCCATAAAAAAATTAGAAGAACTCAGCAAAGAGATAAGATCATCAAATATGAATGATGAGAATCCATCTCTTAATCTTGCAAAATGGATTCACAATATTCCTGTAATTTATTATCCTTTTGGATTACAGCCTGCGGCAATCAGATTCAAGAACTCACTTCAAGAAAATGTTAAGATTCATGCTTTTACTGAAGATGTGATAGAGACATGCCACAATGGAATTGTATCGTGGGAGAGAAAATCCAACATTCAGCCTATTTTAATTGAGGGTCAAGATGATCATATCAAAACTAAAGAGAGATGGCAGATTCTTAAAGAATATCTACAACAAAATAAAATTGAATTCAGAGAAATAATGTCAGTTAACGGTAGCATTATATCAAAAATAATCAATCTAATTTATCTCTTAGATTATTCTACAATATACAAAGCTGTTTTGGATGGAGTTGATCCTACCCCGGTAAAATCGATTGAATATATCAAGAAGAGTCTTGAAAGAAGTTAGATACTCCTTCTTGGAGTGAGATTTTTGATTCAAAGCCAAGTTATTTTTTGCCAGAATGATTAATGTCTTGCTGTACAAAATATTATCTTTAATTTCTGGTTTGAATCTAATTGGGAAAATAATTCTAATCATATTCATTTTTTATTGGAATAGATCTGAGCATTTGTTGATAAATATATTCCATAATTAGAAGATCAAAAACTAATTTGGGATGATTTTAAAGGTGATGTTAGAAAATGTTCTGAAATCTATCAGAGATCAGACGACGATGAATTAGTCTTTACATGTGATTATCCAAAATGATCAATTTTTTGTATTCTAAGAATAGTATTAAATTGATTATTTCCAATTTTGAGTCCATTGTTGAGGATGAAGGATAGTATCATTTATTATAGAATTCCACCAATTAGGATTATTCTTATACCACAAAACTGTTTCATGTAAGGTATCATCAAAATTAAATTTAGGTTTCCAACCTATTTCATTATGTATTTTACAAGAATTAAGGGGGTATTGTTTATCTTGACCGGGTCTGTCATTCACATCTTCTAATAATTCTAGAGGCTTGTCAAGCACGGTTAAGATTTTTTCAGCCATAGACCTTACAGAAAAATCAGTGTCACTTGAAATATTATAAATTTCACCAAAACGACATTTACAGATTAGTTGTTCTATAGCATGAACATGATCAAGCACATAAATCCAGTTTCGTAATTGGTTGCCTCCACCATGAAGAGGAATTTTTTTATTTTTTAACGCTAGAATTGTTGTTTTAGGAATAAGTTTTTCTGGATGTTGATATGGTCCAAAATTGTTTGAGCATCTTGTAATGGTACATTTTACTTCATATGTTCGATAATAGGCTAAAACCAGATGATCCGCAGAAGCTTTTGTTGCAGAATAAGGATTACTTGGAATTAATAGATCATTTTCATCAAAGGAATTGATTTTTTCTCTATCTCCATATACTTCATCAGTAGATACATGAACTAAAAATTTATCATGTTGTCGTGCAGCTTCAAGAAGAGAAAAAGTTCCCAAAACATTAGTTTCAATGAATGGCAAGGGATTTGCAATACTTCTATCAACATGTGTTTCTGCTGCAAAATTTACTATAATATCTACATCTTTTACAATTTGACTAATTCTTTGTAAATTAGTTATAGATTCTTTTATAAAAGAATAATTAGGATTGGTTTTAGCATTGGCGACATTTTTTTCATTAGCACCTATACTGAAATTATCTAAATTAATTATCTTGTCATCAGGATAATTTGCTAAATGATTTCTGATAAATGCGCTACCAATAAATCCTAATCCTCCACAAACTAAAAATTTCATTTCTTCCCTCTTTTACTAAAATTATTCAGAATAAATTGTTTTATAAACACATTTAGCAATTAGATAATAATTCAATGAGTTTAAAACCTTGTTTTTTATAGACGGGCATATGAAAAATTGGAAGATACCACTTTTCAAAATGTATCATGATAATGATGATGTAAAAAGTGTTACTACAATAATCAAACGAGGAGTATTTTGGGGTTTATCATCAGAAACAATAGATCTGGAAAAAAAGATTGCAGAATATATAGGCACCAATTACTGTGTAATTTTTAATTCTGGAACATCTGCATTACATGCACTTATGTTAGCATACGGATTTAAAAATAAAGATGAAATTATTGTTCCCTCTTTTACTTTTATTGCAACTGCAAATGCCGCACTTTTTGTAAATTCAATTCCAAGATTTGCAGACATTGAGAATCAATCATATGGTTTAGATCCAAATGATGTCTATACAAAAATTAATAAAAATACCAAAGCAATTATTCCTGTTCACTATGCAGGAAAAATTTGTAAAATTAATGAAATTAGAAAAATAGCAAAAGAAAAAAAACTAATTTTGATTGAAGATGCAGCTGAAGCTCTAGGCTCTAAATTAAATAATAAAAAGGCTGGTTCATTTGGAGATTCTTCAATTCTTAGTTTTGCATGGAATAAAATCATTACTTCTGGAGAGGGAGGAGCAGCTGTTACTAACTCAAAGAAAATTTTTGAAAAATTATTATTGATTCGTTCTCACGGGAGAATAGACAAGGAGAGTTATTTTCTTTCAGAAAAATCACCTAAATATGTAACATTGGGTTATAATTGGAGAATGTCAGCTATTAATGTTGCATTGGCAATTTCCCAATTAGATAAATTAGAAAGATTAGTAAAAATGAGAGTCAGAAATGCACATTATCTTTCTAATAAATTATCAAAATATGATCAAATTGTCACTCCAAAAACTGAAAAAAATTTGACCCAGACATACATGATGTATACTATTAGAGTAAAACAGGGAAGAAAATTTAGAGATGAGTTACAAACTCATTTAATGAGAAGAGGGATTCAAACAAAAGTTATTTTTGAACCGATTCATTTAACAGATTTTTATAGAAAGAAATTTAGATATAAAAAAGGAATGTTACCAAAAACTGAAAAAATTGTAGAACAGGTATTAACACTACCTATGTATCCACATCTTAGAAAAGAAGAGATGGATTTCATGATAGAGTCAATTGGTATGTTTTGTGAGAAAAATTAAGTAGAATTAGAATTTATACTATCTTTAAAAGAAATTGTTAAAGCTCGAAAATAATTTTCTGGTGTGCCTATATCAATACAGTCATTTGAATTCTTAAATTTTATTGCAAAACCATTGCAATTCCATTCAAGCAATTTTTGAATTCCATCTGTCAGTTGTATTTCATTTCTTAGACCTGGTTTTATAACCTGTAAAGCATCAAATATTCTTTTATTGAAAATATAGATCGGCATCAAGGCAAAATTACTTTTGGGTTTTGCTGGTTTTTCTTCAACTTTAATGAGTTTGTATACATTATTTTGGTAATTTTGTGTTTCTGCTACACCATAGGCTTTTGGATTAACAATTTTCCTTATGTATAGAGTAATATCTCCATTATATTGTTCATGAGCTTGAATTAATTTTGAAATATGTTGAAAATTTCCTCTAACAAAAGCATCACCAGCGTGAACTAAAAATGGTTTATTTCCAATACTTTCTTTAGCACTTAATATTGCTGCTCCAAATCCTTGTGGTGTGTTTTGATTAATCCACACTATATGAGATTTTTCTATTTTTTTATAAAAATCTTCAATCATTAATTTAAAATTCCTATTTTCATTTCCTCTAAGTGTTACAGGTTCTGGAGTAAAGTGATCCTCAATTGCACGTTTTTTCTTTCCAACAACTATATGAAAATTTCTGATTCCTGCATCATATAGTTGTAAAAAAATTCTTTCAATTAATGGTTGAATTATTATTTCATTTTTTGTATTTGAAAACAATGCCACCATTTCTTTTGGTGTTTCTTTTGTGAAGCTAAGTAATCTCGTTCCTAAACCTGCGACTGGTATTACTGCAGTATTTATCAATAGGTTAAAGATAATAAAATATGTATAAAAATGGTGATGAAAAAAAATAAAATTATTAAAATTGTGATTGTTGGTGCAAGCGGATTTGGTAGAGAAGTTTTGTGGACGTTAGAAGATTGTAATAAAAAATTAAAAAAATATAACATTATGGGGTTTATTGATGATGATAAATTATTATGGGGTAAATCAATTAATGGATGTCCTGTGTTAGGAGGACTAGATTGGTTTTCAACAAAGACAGTAAAAAATGTACAATGTGTAATTGCGATAAGTGATCCAAAAATTAGGAAAAAAATTGCAGATAAATTAGAAAAACTAGGAGTAACATTTAGCATAATAATTCATCCATCAGTTATTTATTCAAAATCTGTATCGATTGGAAAAGGAACAATAATTCAGGCAGGTTCAATTCTTACAACAAATATTCATGTTGGAAACCACGTTCAAATTATGGATTCCACGATAAGTCATGATAGTACTTTAGGTAATTTTGTTACTATTAGTCCAGGTGTTCATGTTAATGGTAATACAATGATTGGAAGCAATACATTTGTTGGTAGCGGTGCTATAATAAAACAAAAAATAAAAATTGGAAATAATTCAATTATAGGTGCAGGAACAGTAATACTGGAAAATGTACCTTCATTTTCTATGTATGTAGGTATACCAGGTAAACTAAAGAAAAAATTGATGTGACTGTAATAGATAATATATTTCAAAGTTTTATAATACACAAAAACAAATTTGAGTAGTGATCAGAGTCTTAGTTATAGGTGATGCATCTAATTATATGAAAATAGTAAGTAATTGTGTAAAAAAATCAAAAATTCATATTATTAATTTTCCAAGAGAAGGACCTGCAAAGTTAACATATTATGATGATGTAGAATATTTTGAATCAAATAAAATTTCAAAGTGTGTTAAGAAGATTAATCAGATCAAAGGGAATTTTGATATTTGCTTAGCAATAATGACGGGTACAACTGTTGCATATTTAGCAGGATTAAATTATGTGATGCATTTTGTTGGTGCTGACATTGAATTCCCCATATGGGAAAAAAATTCAGGAGAACCTTATTTAAAACAGGCAATACAAAAACATAATTTTTTTCAACGCTTGTTTTATAAAAAAGTTCAAGAAAATGCTATTGCTTGTACAATTTTTGGTGAGGCATATTTCAACAAAATAAGAAAATATAGAAAAGACGCAATAAGAATTAACACGGTACCTAGAGATGTGAATTTTCTTAATCAACCTATTACTACTTTAGAAAGAAAGAAAGAAAAATTTACTTTTTTCAGTCCATCAAGATGTTGTAAATATAAAAAACTTGATTTATTTTGGAAATCTATTCCTTTATGTAAATCAGATTTTGAAGTACTTCAAGTAGAATGGTTTGATGAAAGAACGTTAGAAGAAAGTCAAGTGAATAGAGAGATTTTTAAAAATAGGCCGCTAAATGTTAAATCAATACCACTAATCAAAAGAAACGAGATGATTAATTACTATACATTTGCAGATGCAGTAATTGGAGATTCTAGATTATCAACATCATTTGGTTTTATTGAGGTAGAAGCTGCACTACTAAAAAAACCTGTTATAAGTTATATTCAACCAGATGCAAAATTCATACTAGATGGGAAATCAATTGACATTCCATTTTTCCCCAAGTCTATAGAACCTGTTGAATTTGCAAAATTTATGGATAAATTAGTACAATCAAAAGAATTTAGAGAAGAAATCGTTGAAGAGCAATATAATTTTATAAATAAAATATCAGATCCTGCTAAAGTTGGTGAAGAATGGGATAAAATTTTTGAAGAGATTCATCAAAAATGCAAAAAAATTCAGAGAGATTCTAAAACCACTGTAATATTTAGAAATATTTATTTTCAAATTACAAATAGATTGTATTTCAGAAAAATAAAGAAGATACCAAGTGTATTATCACAAAAAATTTTCAAATAGTAATTTAACAAGGTCATTTTTTATTTAGAATTTATGTGTAGATTTTAATGGAACAAAAAAATGCGTTAGTTAATGAAAACATTGTCTTACTTAAATTTTTATTTATTAAAATTGTTCTGTGAAATTTTTCATTTTAGAATGTTTTTATAATATAATCAATAGTTTTAGTATTTGAAATATTAAATTTGTTAGTCACACAATTATAGAAAAAATATAAGAATATTAGAATATAATAGAAACGTAGTGAGTAGTGTTAGTGATGTGAAATTGTTTGGGAGAAGAACAAAAAATTTGAAACCTGTAGTTGTTGATGGTTCTGGAATATCGTCAAGATATCAACATATAGGTCCTATTTATGACACATATGAAAAAAGTAAATACTCTTTTGAGATTTGGTTGGATAATAAATATTCATTCGGTATTTTGAATCAATGAATTAAGAAAAAGTATTATTCAAAAATCCTTTGCAAGTTTTGATTTTGCCGTTCTCTTAAATCTGTTAAAATATGAAGAGCTATATGTGATTGATGGTTTCTTTTTAACAGATTCATGGGAGGAATAACATCAACTAAATCATATATTCAATTACTTGTAAAACAAAACGTAGTGATTTTTGGAATAATCTTTCCTTATACAAAATTTACGTTATGGTGCTTAAAGAATATCAGAGTAAAATTTTATGAAAAATTTTGTATGGTTTATTCAGTTTAATTACAGAGTAAAGAAAAAATTTGAGATATTTGGAAAAATCAAAAGATAGTAATTTATACATTATCGGAAACTTTTCTAGGTGAACCTATCATTTTTCCTTTTATAAGTTTGTCAAGTTTTTTCTGAAGCTCATTAATTTCTTCAATCTCTTTTTCTGAGAATTTTTCATTCCTAGAAGACTTGATCATGAATTCGGTTATCTTAAAAAGTGTAGGAAACATAACTTCTTTTTGCCAACCAGGAGCAGCCTTGTACATGTATGGATTCGATTCCACTTGTACCTCAGCTTCTGAACCATATGCCCCAATTCTTCTATAATGTATCCAACCTATTAGAGTCAGTAAGGGAATACATACAACAGTGAGGGTTCCGGCATATGAAAGAAATGATGGAAAGACATCTTTTAATGCAGGTATTTTTTCAATAGCTAAATAGTAGGTAACAATTAATGTGTTAACTGCTGCAAAGATGAATGCAAAATAAGTACTCCACCCCATTCTAAAATAAAACCATGCGCGGAAACTAAATTTTTCTCTCAATGATTCATAACAATCATTTGATGTATATCAATTTTTTATGGTAAAAAAAGGAACAAATTACAGAGTAGTCTAAAGATGACAATTCTGTTTATTGTTATAGTTTTGTCTCTGAAACACTAATTCCACTTTCAATTTCCTTAAAGTGTTTGATCTTTGACATCTTTAAACCATTTACGTACTTCTGGTGTGTGTCTAATAGGCAAACTTTGAAAAATACCAATCAAAGTTCACACCAACACTTGGCTCAAAGTTTTTGTCTTCTGCCCAAAAGCATTTAAGAAAATACCAGTAGACAAATCGCTGAATATCATACGTTCCTTTTTTAATTTTCAAAACTGGAATGTCACGTGGAATTGTGATTTTCTTTTTCAGATGTGACAAGGCTTTTCCAATATACGCCATGTCTTTTGAAAACTCGATGCATTCTTTTTCACTCATGTTTGTAGTAAATTCATGAATGTATGTATCTGCATATTCATGCGTTGGTACTTTTTTGTTATATACGTAAATTGAGATAAGTCTATTTTTGCAAGAATTTTGTCAAATATTGAAATGAGGTTTACATATCTTTTGTATAATGAAGAACCTGGTTTGAACAGACAAAATCAAAGAATTGTTTTTTGAATGGTAGTTTACGAAGATCTGCTTGTAGAAAGTGAATGTTTGGTGTTGCTCCATATTTTTTTTAAGCAAATTCTACACTTGCATCTATTGCAAAAACTTGTGCATCTGAATTTGTAGAGAATAGTTTTACACTGTTTCCAATGCCAATACCGACATCAAGAATCATGACACATGTTTTTAGAAATTTATTGAAATTCTTCAGATTTTTGCATTCAAATCTATCTATAAACCAGTTTTATTGATGAAGCCATTTTTCATAATATGTTTTGTTGAACTTTTTCCATTTGGATGAAAATGCGTCTTCCGTTTTTACAAAACCAACGGTTTTATCAACAACAAATTTTGGGATACACAGAACGACGATGAATTTATGACCCTTAGCACAAGTCTACCTTCCATTATTTCAGTACATTTTGATATCTGTGATTTTAGTGTAAAACCTTTACCACATTCAGGACATGCAAGATAATTTACAAGAACCGACTGCAAATCAAGTTTGACTCTTAATTTGCTAAATAAAAATTAATTACATGCAATAAATGTGTGAGATGTCAAAATGTGTTAACCATGAATTTGTCGTCAATTTTGATTCTTTATTTAGTTTTAGTTATACTCAAAACTAAAGAGATGTCAAATTCATCACAAATATGAAATTTATTGTAACTGGTGGAGCTGGATTTATTGGAAACAATATTACAAGACAACTTCTTAAACAGAATCACATCCCAATTGTAATTGATAATCTATATCGTGGAAATATTGAAAATATTTCATCACTTGATGTTGAATTTCATAAAGTCGATATACGAAATTTTGATCAACTTAGAAATATTTTAAAAAATTCTGATGGAATATTTCATGAGGCTGCACTAACTGATGTTCAAGAATCATTTACAAAACAACAAGAATATATCGATATCAATGTAAAAGGGACTGAAAATATATTTAAAATTGCAAAAGAATTTGGCTTAAAAGTTGTTTACGCAAGCAGCTCAAGTGTTTACGGAAACCCAAAAAAAATTCCAATAGTTGAAAATAGTGAACGTAATCCAATAAACCCATATGGAAAAACAAAATTAGACGGTGAATTCCTTGCTGAAAAATATTCCAAAGATAATGTATCCATTATTGGTCTTAGATATTTCAATGTCTATGGAAAGGGTCAAACTAGTTCATATGCTGGTGTAATTACAAAATTTATCAATAGATTAAAAGAAAAAAAAGCTCCAATAATTTTTGGTTCAGGTACACAGATAAGAGATTTTATTTTTGTTGAAGATGTTGCACTTGCAAACATATCTGCTATGCAAAGTAATGTCAAGAGTGGATTTTTTAATATAGGTACTAGCGTTACAACTTCAATCCAAAAGATTGCAGAAATAATGATTGATCTATCTGGTTTAAAATTAGAACCACAATACAAAGAAACATTACAGGGGGATGTGCAATATAGCCAAGCAGATACTAATTTAACCAAATCTATGTTAAAATGGAAATATTCTGTAGAATTAAGAGAAGGACTAAAGAAAACATTTATTTAAATTATATTCCTAAAATTACTATTCAAAAGAAGATTATTCTGAACGATCAAAAAAATTCATATATTTTTAGGTAAAGATTTCCAACTTGATTCCGGTCATATTTTTCGATAGTTTTGAATTTAAGATCCTTCTGAAATATTTCGAGTTAATGTAGGAATTAGAATAGATTTTAAAAAAATTACATAAAATGGGACATTAGAGAATTGAAAATTTCTAGATGGTTACAAGATAATTATGTTTCATCAATTTGACAACACCTTCAAAACTATTAATGACCAACAAATAAGCATACGACTATGAAAGTAGCCTTAATCAATTCTACTTTTGGTGGTATAAGTGGTTCTGGAAGACATGTTCATAATTTGTATGAATATCTCAAAGATAGATGTGAGTTTCAGATATTAAATGCAAATAGTGCTGGCTATCTAAATATACCAAAATTAAAATCACTATCATTTTATTATAATGTAAGAAAAATAAAAATCAATGCAGACATTATCCATGTTCACAATCCAAAATTTTCCGGAATAGTTAAGAATCATAAAAATGCGATTCTCACAATACATGGAGATTACATTACAGAGATAACAAAACAATATGGAGTTTTAGGAGGTATGATAGCAAATTTTCTTAAGAAAAATGTTGAATTGTTTGATGTTATTACTACAGTAAATCCTTATTGGGCAAAGACAAGAGGTTGGAAATATATCCCAAACGGAATATCTTTGAATAAAATTCAACAAGTCAAGCCATCAGAATTAAAATATGTTTTGTTTGTAGGAAGAAAAGATAAGATCAAAGGATATGAGTTATTTCAAGAAATCAGCAAGAACATACCCTATCCATCCAAAATGCTTTTTGATAGACCTTGGGAGGAAGTAATATCATTTATGAAATCAGCGTATTGTATAGTAATACCAAGTGAAGTGGAGGGATTTCCAACGGTTATTTTAGAAGCATGGGCAAGTGGATGTCCAGTTATAGCATCTAAAATACCAGAATTAGAATCAATATCTGAAAATTCTATTTATTTTGCTGAACGTAGTGTTGGTGATTTTTCTAATGCTATTCATAAGATTATAGACGATGAAGAGGGAACAAAATTAGTGGAACGCGCATCAAAAGTTGTGAAAAAATATGACTGGAGTGATATATCCCAACAATATTATGATTTATACTTAGATGTTTACAAAAAATAACGATCATTAACTTAAGTGATATTTTACATTGTTGCCTGAGCAGCATCATGGAACATTTGGCTCTTTGCACAGCCAGCTGCAAGCTCATCACCTGCTCCACGTCTCATTAGACCACGATATAGACCGTCTTCTAATTTGACACCTTCTCTTTGTTCCCATTCCTCTACAGTGATAGAGTATTTCTTTTGAATTCTGTCTCTATACCATTCTGGAATTACATTAAATGCACAAAATGGAACAATTCTAAGATCTGGAGTCAGATAGTGAATATCACATCTTTGTAATCTTTCTAAATCTTCGTTGTATTTGTCTTGGAAGTGCATCATACCAAGGAATAATCCCTTAACATGCCATGAACCAATTGATTCAAATGATCTTTTCATTAAAATATTACCAAACATCTTTGCTAAATCTAATCCGGCTGGTTGTTTCTTTGTATCAACAAAGCCTTTTAGTTTTCTTACAACTTCAAGCATTGTAAAGTATTTATTTTTACCAGAACGAATCTCTTCTGCTTTGTCCTCAAAGAGTTCAAGCATTCCTTGAATATCGCAGAATTTAGTTAATGGAACAAATTTCTTTGTTTCTGCATCTTCAAAGATATAGGTTCCTGCACCACAAGCAAAATGAATTGATAATTCATATTTTGGTTTGCTAGAAAATGCTTCAATTACATTAGTTAGTGGCATGCAACTTGGTACTGGGAACCAGTCATCAACTGTTACCTCACCATTTGTTTGCTCTTCAATTCTTTGAATACAATCTGGAACTGTAATTCTATATTTTTCACGTTCCCCTTTACCCATTCTACCAGTTAGTGATACAGGTTGGAAATTAACAGCATGAACTACATCCATGTTCTTTTGTGCATATCTAATAATTCCACCTAATTCATGATCATTAATTGATTTAATTACAGTTGGAACAAAAACTACAGTAGTACCGGTTTTTCTGCAGCTATCAAGAGCATATGGAATTTCCCAGTGATTTTTTGGGTTTGTTCTTGCAGTGACACCATCAAAAGAAAGATACAAGTTGTTACATCCAGCTAGTCTAACTTCTCTTGCAGCTTCTGGATCCATTGCATGTCTAATACCATTGGTATTCATCTGGATATGATCAACACCTTCTTCTTTCATTATTTTAATAACATCGGCAATATCTTCTCTAAGCATTGGTTCACCACCAGTAATCTGCATAGAGTTACCTGGAATCGGTCTTTCAGCCTTTAGAGTCTTCATCATTGCTCTTACTTGGGTATGATCTGGTTCATACATGTAAGCACCTTCAAGGCCTTTCTTTACATAAAAGAAGCAATACCAACAGGTTAAATCACATCTGTTAGTTACAATCATGTTTGCCAATCCACTGTGAGACAGGTGGTTTGAACACAATCCACAGTTATTTGGACATGAACATTTGTCAATCATTACGTTTGGAGAATGGGCACCTTTTCCATCTACCCAGTATGTACTAAATTTCTTGTACATTTGATAAGAACCAAAATATAATTCCTCACATTCACCATGAGTTGGGCAAATCTTTGACATGTAGACTTTGTCATCTCTTTCAAAGACTTCAGCATCTAAGATCATGTTACAGTCAGGACATATGCTTTGTGTAAATCTAATAGTAGATTTCTTTCCTAGACTTTTACTTGATTGATTGGAAATCTGAATTAATGCCATGCTTACATTGGCAACTTTTCTAAAATGGTATATAATGCATTGCCTACTTGGCCCCGTATGGAATTTAGTAATTGGGCGTGACTGGTTTAAATATCAAAACTTAACGATTAGATCGCATGAACATAACTGACAAGACAAGAAAGGCTCTAGAAAAAATTGGTCTTACTAGCTATGAAACTAGGACATTTGCCTCATTGCTTGAAACAGGAGAGTTGACAGCTTCTGATCTGAGTCAAAAATCAGGTGTTCCTTATTCAAAAATTTATGAGGTTTTAGGCACATTAGAAGAAAAAGGGTGGATTGGCTCTGATGATTCTAGACCAACAAAATACTTTGCAAAATCTCCATCTACTGGGTTGGAGACTACAAAACAAAAGATGCAAAATGATTTTTTACAAAATCAAAATATTATTTTAAATGAACTTGTTCCATTGTACGAAAAAAGTGGAACTAGTGAAAGACCAGATATATGGGTGTTATCTGGCGCGATAAATATTGCTTCAAAAATTTTAGAGATGGTAGAATCTTGCAGAAATGAGGTAATGATTGCATTACCTGAAGCAGGGCAAGAATTAGTCAGGCAAGCATTGCCAAAATTAAGAGCATTACATGATAAAGGAGTGGATATCAAAATATTAACTTCAGATAAAATGGACAAAGAGTCACTCAAGGCAATAAGCAGAGTTGCAACTGTAAAAATTAAAAAAGGACTCTTTGGAGGAGGAATAATTTCAGATAATAGATATGTTGTGATTTTATTGGGTCCAGAAATGGGTGCAATGAACACTCCAGATCTGGTTGCAATCTGGGCAGATCACACAGGATTGGCTGGATTTGCAAGACAATATTTTGAATATTTATTAAAAGATTCAAAGGCAGTATAATATGGATACAATAAATGATGAAAACGACGAGACTCTTTTTGTAGGGACCGCAGAAGCTGAACATGTTGAAATGTATCTAAAGGCAATTTGGCATATTAAAGAAAGAGGAGAAGATGTCAAAATAAGTACAATTGCAAAAATGCTCAATGTCAGGCAGCCAAGTGTTGTACAAATGCTTAAAAAATTAAATGAAAAAAATCTTGTAAATTACAACAAAGCAGGTGTAAATCTAACTCAAGATGGAGAAAGAATTGGTTCCAGTATGATGAGAAATAGTAGATTATTAGAAGTTTTGATGGATAGTGCATTAAAAGTTGCAATTGATGAAGAAATGGTATGTGGAATTGAACATCATATGAATAAACAATTTACAGATGCACTTTGTACTATGTTAAAGCATCCAAGAAAATGCCCTCATGATCATGAAATTCCAATGGGCGAATGTTGTAAAACATCTTAGAAACAAAATTTTGTAATTAGTGATCCCAAAAGATATATCGTATTAAAAAATTATGTTATGTATGGCATGTTTTTGTGGCTGTGAGACCTGGCAAAAAGATAATGACGGGTTCAAAGTAGCATGTGTAAAATGTGGTCATGGACCTCAGAATCATGATGAGGAATTCAGAGCTTCTGCAAGAAAGAATGAATCACAAAGTCAGAAACGTGATGTAGATTTTGGATAAATTACTCGCCAATGATTTTAACTAAAACTCTTTTTGGTCTTTGTCCATCAAATTCACCATAAAAGATTTGTTCCCATGGACCAAAATCTAATTCGCCATTAGTAATAGCAACAACGATTTCTCTTCCCATTATTTGTCGTTTTAAATGAGCATCTGCATTGTCTTCACCAGTGTTATTATGTGCATATTGATCAATTGGTTCATGTGGTGCAAGTGACTCTAACCATTTTTCATAGTCATGATGCAATCCACTTTCATTATCATTGATGAAAACACTTGCAGTGATATGCATCGCATTTACAAGACAAAGTCCATCTTGCACTTTACTTTTAAGAACTAATTTTCTTACATCAGAAGTAATATTGACAAAAGCTCTACGTACTTTTACATTATAGGTTAGATATTCAGTTAATGATTTCATGATATGAAATTATCGGTCTATCATAAAAATTCTAAGAGCAGGCTCAGAACTCAAGATCCTCATCATCAATCAAAGGGATAGGGTCATCAATGCCTACAAGGTATAATTCAGGCAGATACCTATTGAGTCTTTCAAGAAGCTTGATAAATGGCGAATTATGGATTTATTCAAAATGGTGACAATTGATACTCCAGCGTCATTGGAAAGTTTTAGAAGATTTGTAATTGGTAGTACATGTCGATCTTATGCTCCAAGAAGTTATTTAGAGGATTCAGAAGTATTTGCAGAAAGAGAAGATAGTTTGGGATCAATTTATGTTGAAGCCGCAGACAAAGTTACTTTAAAAAAAGTAAGAGATATTACATTTGTTAATGCAAGAGATATTCTTGGAATTATCTATAATTCAAAGAGTGGAAATACCGCACTTAAATGGCGTCAAATAAGAAAAAACAATGGAAAGGTAGTAGGCGAAGCTTCTGCAAATTCTTTAACAAATCTAGCTGAATCAGGTGTACTCACTTTAGATTGGGTTGAAAATTATCTAAAGAAAAAAACCGAAGAGACAAAAACTAACGAAGTTACAAGCTAAGCTCTTTTGTTTCTATTAGAATAAGAACATGATTACAAAAACAATTGATGATAATTCAATATCTGTAATGCCAGAAGATTCTGATGATCTTTTAAATTTACGTCGTGTAATCAATGAAGGAGATAGAATAGTTGGAGATACAACAAGAGTGATCAAATTAGAAAAAGATTATGCAAGACCAGATAAGGGAGAAAGAATCAGAGTAAGAATTGCATTAAATGTAGAAAAAATATCTCTTGATGATGTTTTAGATAGATTAAGAATTGGCGGCACCATATTAGAATCAAGTAATGAGTCTGTACCTCATGGATCACATCATTCGTTTATTCTTAAAATAAATGATGGTATAACAATTACAAAAAAAAAGTGGTTAGCAATTGAAAAAAAAATAATAGAATCAAACAACAAGCAAATAGGATTTGTTTTAGTTGCAATTGATACTGGAGATTGCGGCATTGCAAGACTAAATGGAACACATTTGGAGTTTATTCCAAACATTTATTCAGGTTCTGGAGGAAAGAGATACAAAACAAATTTCAATATAGAAAAATTCTTTGAACAAATTCAGCAGGCATTATTTTCTATAGTTAAAGAAACAGATATTATTATTATATTTGGTCCTGGAGAAACAAAAAAAAAAATTTCTAATTTTATTTTAAAATCACAAAATGCTCAAAAATATAAAATTCAAGTTGCAGAGGGGATTGATTCAGGTGGTGAAGATGGAATCTATACTTTTACGAAATCTCAAACTATGAAAGAAATAATGTCAGAGAGTAAACTAGCCAAAGTGTCTTCAATAATTGACGAAATTATGTTTAGAGCTAACAAAAAAAGCCGAAAATTCACTATGGGTTTTGAGGAAACTCTCAAAGCAAATCAATTTGGTGCTGTTGAACTACTGGTTTTCTCAGATAAAGCAATCCAAACAAATGATGAAAAAAAAATAATAGAACTGCTTAACGATGCTGAAAATAAGGGTGTGAAAACTTACAGTGTAGATTCATCTACAGACATTGGTCTTAGAGTTACTGGATTGGGAGGAATAGTTTCTTTGTTACGTTATGCTATAGAATCCTAATTTGTTGATTCTATCAGCCACTTGAGATAAGATGAATTTATTGATGTAATATTAATTTCAGCAATTTCAGGAACTTGATAAGGATGAGTTTCTTTGATTTTTTCTTTAAGAATTTTTTTATTTTTTTGTGTAGTTTTAAAAATTACGAGATATTCAGCAGTATTTTCTATTTTATCATTCCAATAATATATGGATGAAATTTTATTAATGTTAACACAAGCAATAATTTTATTTTCAATTAATTCATGTGCAATTTTTTTAATCGAAATTTTGTTAGGATATGTGGAGATAATCATGGCAGGTTTCATAATAACTATAAATGACCGTAGTTTAAAAAATTAATAATTAGTTTGGACCTTGATTTTATTGCTCAAAATTCGATTATCTATGTGTTAATAGCATGGATAGTAATCTTAGGAGTTGCTAAAGGATTAAAATTAGAAAAACATGGCTTTGAGCTAAAAATATACAGTCTAGTATACAAAAATCAGCAGATTCAAGACATTTTAACAAAAATTCTAGGAAGAACTAGACGTGGAATTAGAGTTTTTGCCGATGTAAGCGTAGTTGCTGGTTTTCTGATGATGGGTTTTGCATTCTGGTTTTTGATAAATAATGTGTCAAACTTTTTTGCTGCTCAAAATGATTTTCAGGCATTAACTGTCTTAATTCCGGGTGTAACTTTAACATCAGCCCCAGCAATTACATACTTTTTACTATCCATACCGATTGTTTTAGTAATTCATGAGGGTGCTCATGGTATTGTTGCAACACTAGAAAAAATTAAGATCAAAACAGGAGGATTTGCAATATTTATTGCGTTATTTGCAGGATTTGTAGAACCAGATGAGGAAGAATTTAACAAAGCAAAAAAGATTTCAAAATTAAGAGTAATCGGTGCTGGAGCAACATCAAATGTAATTTTTGCATTTGCGTTAGGATTAATACTTTTAACAAATCCTTTCTTTGCAATGGTTCTACCTGAACCATTTCTAAGTACATTTTATGATTTACCAGACGGTGTATTGATACTTTCAATAATTGAAAACTCAGGAGCAGAAAAAGCAGGATTGCTTCCAAATGACATTATCACTTCAATTAATGGAATCCAAATACTGAGTCCAATGGATTTTCAAAAAACAGAATTAATTCCGGGTGAAATAGCAAATGTTTCCCTACTGAGAGACGGACAGACGTTACAATTTCCTGTTGAAGTAATTCCATCACCTGAAGATCCTCAAAGAGGATTGATTGGAATTATGAGAGATAACTCATTTGCATATAAACCAGTTTTGAATTTTATTGAATGGAATGATCCAGGTGTCTCAATGTTTTTGTTATGGTTATGGATGATTTCATTTTTCATAGGAATTATCAACATGCTACCATTACCAATTTTAGATGGCGGAAAATTCATTCATACAATCATAGATAAGAAAATTTCAGATAAGGCAGTAAACATAACGATGTGGGGAATTTACGCATTCACATTTACATTATTTGGTTTGAATATTGCATTATCATACATGAAATCAGGCTGGTTTACTATCTAAAAAACACCTAAAGAATCATTAATGGAAAAAAATTAGATAATTTAATGAAATGCGATAGATGTGAAAATCAAGCAGTATACACTCGTAAATATTCAGGAGAAAAATTATGCTCTAAATGTTTTTCTAGTTCTATCGTAAGAAAGACTGCAAAAACTATTTCAAAACATAATATGATTCAAAATAATGAATTAGTAGCTGTTGCAGTATCTGGTGGTAAAG